>DGWH01000101.1 GCA_002395225.1 Christensenella sp. UBA4263 | reverse complement strand
GATCATGTCTGCGGTCGAGGCTTTTTGTGTGCCTCTCTCGCCGACAGCTTGCGCATTATACCTCAGGTTTAATTGGGTGTCAACACCTTTTTTGGGGGAATTTCGGCCCGAAAAAGTCAATATCCGAACATTCCGTGGTTGTTTTCCAACTCATTGTTCGCTTAATCAGCGTTGTCCGTGAATCATTGATGTTTCACGGACAACGGTTAGCGTTCTTTTCCCGAACAAAATTTCCTTTAAAAAATCTTAAAAACTTTTTAAGCCCTCAGATGATATCCGCATACTTCTCAGCAGCTCTTTGAAAAGAAGGCATTTCCTTCCTCAGTTCACTTCGCAGATCACAAAGCTCACAGGCAGTGAGCTGTCCGTTCCGGACGCGTACCTGTCCGCCGGTCATGACCAGCGAGACATCCCTGGCACCTGCACTATAGACCAGTGCGGAATAGGGATTGTATACCGGAAACATCGACGCTCCCTCAAGAGAGACCACCAGGAGATCCGCCAGACAGCCGGGTCTGAGCTGCCCGGCATTGGTCATGCCCAGCGCTTCCGCACCGCCGCGTGTCGCTATCCGCACGATTTCCCTGGCCGGGAACAGACTCCGGTCATGGCAGGCGGTTTTCTGGCTGACAGCAAACAGGCGCATCTGATCAAACGGATTCAGTGTATTCCCGCTGGAAGGCCCGTCGGTCCCGAAACCGAATGGAATCCCGGCAGCAGCCACCTCCCGGATGGGTGCCACCCCTTTTCCGGCTTTTGTATTGCTGCCGGGGCAGGTACAGATTCGTGCCCCTTTTTGGGCCATCAGCGCAATGTCCTCCTGCGAAAGATGAATACAGTGGACGGCCAGGAGATGCGGACCGCAAAGCCCCAGGCTGTCCAGATAGGTAATCGGCGTCTTCCCCTTTTCCCTGAACAGTTGCATCTCATAGTCCATCTCACAGGCGTGAATCGTCAGCAGGGTCTGATATGTTTCCGCCAGCTGCTGACACTCCGCCAACGCCTCCGGATCCACCGTCGTGGTCCCGTGCGGGGCAAGAATCGGATGGACCCATTCAGAGCCGGCCCATCTTTCAAGGAGCTCCCGGGAGCGCCGCAGGGCAATGGCCGGGGTATCGCTGCCCGGCGCCTTCTGCGAAATCACGGTTTCCCCCGGAAACGACCTGATTCCCATCTCCACAAATGCCTCAGCCACACGGTTCTCATAATAGTACATATCCGCCACGGTTGTCACGCCGGCCAGCAGCATCTCTGCCGCCGCGTACCTGGCGCCAAGATAGGAAAGCCTCTCCGTCCACGCTTCCTGCTCCAGTGGAAACAGGAAACGCCTCAGCCGGTCCGGACAGTCATCGCCCATCGTCCGGAAAGGGATCATGCTGGCATGGCAGTGGGCATTGACAAAGCCCGGCAGAAGAAGCCCGCCGCCGCAGTCAATTGTCTCATCCACATCAGCCGGGACATTGTCCTTTCCCAGAGCCGCAACCTTGCCGTTTTCTACCATGAGCCAGCCATCCCGAATCTCGGTATACAGCTCATCCATGGTCAGGATCCAGGCATTTTTCAGCAGTGTTTTCATTTGTCGTTCCCTTTCATCAGGTCCAGAACCGCGGCAGAGAAAACCGCCACACCCCGTCCGATGACCTTCTCATCCATATCAAAGGAAACCGTATGCTGCCCCCCGGCCATAGGGGTCACCATCCGCATGTATGTTGCCAGACCGCCATGGGCCTGCACCCGGTTCATGAAAACGGAGATATCCTCACTTCCCCAGTTGCGGGCATTCTGTTCGGAGGACAGTTTGAGTTCCGGAAGATCCCGGGCCGTGACTTCCGCAATGCGCCGGATCAGTTCCGGATCGCTGTGCTGTCCTTCCGCCTGACCCGCCAGCACAATCTCACAGGTGCATCCCTGCATCATCGCCGCACCCTCACAGATCTTCCTTGCCTGCGTTTCCATGTACGCGTTGATTTCAGTGGTTTCTCCCCGGACCTCTACCTGCAGAAAGGCCCGGTCCGGGATCACATTCCGTCCGCCGCCGGCATGCAGTGTTCCCACATTGACCCGGCTCTGTCCGCCGGAATGCCGCGGAATGGCATGCAGCGCCAGGACCGCCGAGGCCGCGGCAAGCAGCGCATTGCGTCCCCTTTCCGGATACCCGCCGGCGTGTGCCGCCTCTCCGGTCAGGGTCACATCCAGTTTGGACGTAGCCAGCGATCCCCAGGTTCCTGCCGTGACATCCCCATCATCCAGATCATCCGCCGGCGCAACATGTGAGCCGATAAAGTAGTCTGCATCATCCACATGCTCGCGGGCTGCCACGGCCCGGGCACCGCGTGCCCCCTCCTCCGCCGGCTGGAAAATCAGCCGCACCGTTCCATGCAGATACTCCCGCAGTTCCGAAAGGACCCGGGCGACGCCAAGACCGATGGCCACATGCGCATCATGTCCGCAGGCATGCATCCGGCCGGTACAGACACTGGCAAACCCTTCCCGGGCCGGTCGGTGACCCGAGTCACTGCGCTCGGTCATGGGAAGGGCATCAATATCAAACCGCAGACAGACCACCGGTCCCGGACCGCAGTCAAGGATCCCGATCACCCCGGTTAAGCCCTCTCGCATTTCCTCCGTCAGATACGCAAGAGGCGTTCCTTCCTGCAGCTCGACTTCACGTGCGTGAGCGGCCAGCGCATCCTTGTCCGGCACGCCCATTCTTGCCTCAGGCGCCACCGCCTGACTGCCCGTCAGTACCGTGTACCCCAATGCCGAAAGCTGTTCATGAATGATCGCGCTGGTACGCATTTCAAACCACCCGGTTTCCGGATAATGATGCACGTCCCGGCGAAGCGCAATCCATTCCTCCTCTCTGTTCCTTATGATTTCCTTCATCTTTTCAATGGGTGTCTGCAACATTTCCACTCCCTTCCATACTTGACGATCCATCCCTGTTTCCCTATACTTTTCCAGGCTGCTTTAACAGCACTGTTCCGTCAGTCTGCCCCGGGCAAATCCTGCCACTGCTGCCTTATATAAGGAAAGGATGTTTCTGTATGCGTAAACATGTTCTTGTACTCGGCTCTTCCTGTGTCGATGTCATTATCCGCGTGGAGCATTTGCCGAAACGTGAGGAAAACCTGCATCCCACTTCGCAGCAGTTCCGGCTGGGCGGCTGTGCCTGCAATGTGGCCAATATTCTCGGGCACGGAGGCGCCGAGGTCAGGTTTGTCACCCCCATCGGCATGCAGGGAGTCTTTGGTCCCTGGGTGCATCAGGCCCTCCGTCCCCTGCCCTGGGTCTCCCCGGTTCTGCTGCCCGATGCCGAAAACGGCTGCTGTTACTGTCTGGTGGAACCGGACGGCGAGCGCACATTTCTTTCCATTCACGGCGCCGAATACACCTTCTCTCCCGAATGGATGACGCCTTTTGAAAACCAGCCGTTTGATTATGCCTATGTATGCGGACTTGAAATCGAAGAGAAAAACGGACCGGAACTGACCCGCTGGCTGAAACAGGCCCGTGTGCAGAATCTGTTTTATGCCCCCGGGCCGCGGGGTGTCCGTATTCCCCGCGAAAGGACCGCGCAGCTTTTTGCGCTTCATCCCATCCTTCACCTGAATCGGAAGGAAGCCCTCCAGCTGGCCGGGACCGATTCCCTCGATGCAGCCATCAACATGCTCTGCCGGCAAACCGGGCGGCCCGTCATCGTGACGCTGGGTGCCGACGGTGCCCTGGTTCTTGAAAAGGCAGGTGATCCCTGCCTGATTCCCGGTGTGCCCGCCGAACGGATCGTGGATACCATCGGCGCCGGTGATGCGCATGCAGGTGCTGTCCTGCTGGGGCTCTCAAGAGACTGGCCGCTGGTCCGATCCGTGGAACTGGCCAACCGGGTTGCCGCCAGGATTGTCGCACAGGAAGGCGCCGCCCTGCAGGATCCCCGGATTCTCATGGAATAAATCTCCCGGGAATGAAAAAAGCCCTTGTTCCTGACAAAGGCTCAGAACTGTTTAGGTTGGTTATACAACTGTCTGCAGTCCCAGTGTTTTTTCAATCAGCAGCATGACGCCCAGCGTTACCAGCATCATCACCGTGGCAAGTGCGGCGATCGTGGGATCGAAATGATACTCCACATATCCCATGATCTCAATGGGCAGCATGCTGACCCCCGGCGCCGTCAGAAATGTGGACAGCGACACATTGTTAAATGAATTGATGACCGCCATGACACAGGCGGAGGCAATTCCGCTCTTGATATTCGGCAGAACGATATGGAAAAACGCATAGCCCCTGGACGCCCCCAGGCTGCCGGCTGCCTCCTCCACGGCAAAATCAAAGTTCGCCAGCGAGGAGGTAATGACCCGCATCACATAAGGAACGGACAGAAGCGTATGGCCGATGAGCAGACTGGGAATCACGGACAGTTTCCACTGATTCACCACATACCGCAGCATGATAAAGCCCAGGACGATGCAGGGAATCAGAACTGGGGAAAGAAACAGCGTCTTGACCAGGTTCTTTCCGGGAAATCGGTAACGGTTGATAGCATAGGCAGCAGGCACCCCAAAAAGGAGAGCAATAGCCGTCGCCGCAAAGGCAATGAAAAGGGACAGCTGCGCGGCACGGATAAATGACCCCATCTGAAAGACCTGGGCATACCATTTCAGGGTAAAGCCCTTTCCGGGGAAGACCAGCGCATTCTGTTCACCAAATGAGGCTGCCATGATAATCAGCAGTGGGCCGATCAGAAAGACATAGACCAAAAAAGTGATAAATCCCAATGCGAAATGGTGTCTTCCTTTCATGTCCGTTCCCCTCTCTGATCTGTTCTCCGCTTCTGAAGCAGGGGAAAACGTCCCCGAATACCGGAAGCGTTTTCCCCGCACAAGGATTTTCCCTGAACTGCACCGAACCTGTCACGGCCGGTGCGGTTTTTTATTTTACTGAACGCTGAAGGTCTCGTTCCACTTTTCGGTCCAGCCGGCCAGTTTTTCCGTCACGAAATCCCAGTCGGGGAGAATCAGCTGGCTGACCATGTCGCCATAGGTGAAGTTCTGGGCATGCTCCTCATCCAGCACGATGTCGGTGCGGACAGGGCTGTCAACGCCGTCCATAGCCTCGGCATACTGGACATCATAGCTGAGGTAGAAGTCAATGAACAGTTCCGCCAGTTCCTTGTTCTTGCTTCCGGTCACGACGTTCAGCATGTTATAGCCGCCGTACAGACCCTCGGCAGGATTGACCCAGACATAATCCGGATTGGCGCTCTTGGCAGAGGTGTAGGAATAGTCAAGGAGAACCGCTGCACAGACCTCACCCTGGTTCAGCATGGTAATAGTGTTGTTCGCAGAGGTATAGGTGCTCTTGACATTAGGCTTGAGTTCGGCCAGTTTGGCAAAAATCGCATCGTCGTCCTTGCCCGGTTCAAGACCAAAGGCCGCCGCCACACCGTAATAGAACAGCGGTCCGGAGGTATTGGTAATCGCCGGAATGGCAATATAGTCTTTCAGTTCCGGATTCCACAGATCCGCGAAACTCTTGATTTCAACCGGGCAGGCAGCCGGATCATACACGATGCCAAGACGGTTGAAGGTATAGGCAGGACCGTATCCCTCGCCCATGGGCGCCCTGGCGTTTTCATAGATCGAGCCCAGGTTGGTCAGTTTGGCACTGTCCAGCTTGTCAATCTTGCCCTCGGCCATCAGCTGCTTGACGAACATGTCGCCAATGATGACCACGTCGTATTCACCCTCAGCGGCCTCGGCCAGCTTCGTCACGCGAACCGCGTTGGATGCGCCGTCTGCCACGATGGTGCAGCCGGTCTTTTCCATAAAGGGATCATAGATGTTTTTCTGCAGCAGCTCGGCATTAAATGCAAAGGTGCTGATGGTCAGTGTCTGGCCGGCATAGGGCTTATCCTCAGCCGAAGCCATGCAGGCAGCGGTCAGCACAAGAACCAGTGCCAGAAGAAGAACGGTCAACTTTTTCATCGTTATTTCCTCCTGTTTCCACTTATGAACGAATGAGTATTATTTTATTCGCGCTCAGCTCCAGCGAAACACGGGAGCCGACCGAATAAGCCTGTTCCTGTCCGGCCCGGATCACAAATTCACCAATGGCCGTGCGTACATTGTACTGGATGTTCCTGCCCAGGAAGGTGGTCACCAGCACTTCCCCTTCAATCCTGTTTTCTCCCTGCGTGTCCCCCGGATACAGCACCACATCCTCCGGACGAATGCACGCCCTGAACCGGTCCCCGGACACCTCTCTGGTCACTTTCAGGGCCAGTCCGCTCTCCGTCTGCAGGGCACCGCCTCTGCGGGTCAGATTAAAGAAGTTTTCAAAACCGACAAATCTTGCAATGAACTCCGTGTTCGGGCTGTTGAAAATATGGGCCGGGCTGTCCATCTGTTCAATAACCCCGCCGTTCATAATGGCCACCTGATCAGAAATAGCAAAGCACTCCTCCTGATCATGCGTGACATAGATGGCGGTAAATCCCAGCTCCTGCTGAATTCGGCGGATCTCCACCCGCATTTTTACCCGCAGCTTGGCATCCAGATTGGACAGCGGCTCATCAAAGAGCATCAGGTCCGGCCGGATCACCATGGCCCGTGCCAGTGCCACCCGCTGCCGCTGTCCGCCGCTCATCTCTCTGGGATACCGCCCCTCAAAGCCCGTCAGGTCCACCAGTGCCAGCATCTCCATGACGCGCCGCTTCATTTCCTCCTTCGGGACTTTTCGCATTTTCAGGCCAAAAGCCACGTTGTCAAATACCGTCATGTGCGGAAAAAGCGCATAGCTCTGGAAGACGAAGCCAAAATTCCGCCGGTGAAGCGGCACATGCGTAATGTCCTTCCCGTCAAAGACAATGCGTCCTTCATTGGGCTGTGAGAATCCGGCAATCAGACGAAGGGTCGTTGTTTTGCCGCATCCGGAGGAACCCAGGAGACTGACAAACTGTCCCCGTTCCACTTTCAGATTAAAATCCCGCAGGATGATGTTTTTCTCATAGCCGGCCGTAATATGTTCCAGCTCCAGCAGTGCCATTTCATCCGCCTCCCTTGCCATGGATTACGCTGCCATGGGATTGATTTTCCGGCTCAGCCGGTTGAAAATGCCTGAAATCAGCATGGTCACCACAATCATGACCATGGCAACGGCAGATGCCTGTACCCAGTCACGCAGACTCATGGCATACTGATAAACCATGGTGGAAAGAACCTGTGTATCCGTCGCGCCCAGCAGCTGGGGCGTTGTGTAAGCCGTCATGCAGCCGGTAAAAACCAGTACGGCACCGGTGACCAGACCGGAAACACTCAGCGGAAAAACGATGCGCAGAAAGGCAACAAAGCGTGTGGCGCCCAGACTGCCTGCCGCCTCCGTCAGATCCTCCGGAATGGAGTCCATTACCCCAAGGAGCGAAAGGATCATCTGAGGCAGAAACAGCTGCACAAATCCAACCGTCATGGAAAACTCGTTGTACAGCAGCGACTGCGGCCGGGAAAACAGCCCCAGTCCTACCAGAAACTGATTCACGATTCCCTTCCGTCCCAGAATGACCATCCAGCTGAAGGAACGAATCACCGGACTGGTAAACATGGGAAACACCGCCAGCGCCATCATCATGCCCTTGCGTTTTGAGTAACGGCTGATGTAATAGGCGCAGGGAAAGCCCAGAAGGGCACACAGCAGCGTACTGAGGAGACTCAGCCGCACACTGCGGCCAAATACCTGCTGAAAATACGTGCTCTGCACCAGCCGGCCATAGTTTCCCAGCGTAAATGTGCTCTCGGAGAATAAGGTAGATAACAGAATGGAAAACAGGGGAATCAGCATAAACACGGTTACAAAAAAGGCGCCCGGCAAAATCAGCAGCAGCCACATGCGTTTGCGCAAACCGTTCATCATTCTGCCTTTTCCCTCCTCAATGTTCGGAAATCTTTGTGCATTCTATCACGATTCCCCTGCACCGTCAACAAATCCTTTCCGGAATGCGCCATAATTCCCTTCCTTTTGTTTGATCTGCTGAAAAATTGTTCGGATTTTGAGCATGATCCTCCGCGGATGGTTTCGGCATGTGTCTCTCTGTCAAGCGCTCAGGGTAAATCCGCTTTTGACTTGTATCCCACCATCAAATCAGGTAAAATATGCTCTGCTTTTATTGAGGACAGTTTTCATTTTCAATCATCAGGAGGATCATCATGTCTTCTGTTTATGATTTGCTTCCCTCTGCAGGCATCTCGCCTGCCCACATCCACCGGGACATTCCCATGTCCGCCTGCACGACCTTCCGGGTCGGCGGTCCCGCTGACTGTCTGGTGGACATTTCCTCCGTTGCGGAGCTTCAGGCCGTCCTGGCTTTTATCCATCGTTACGGCATTTCTCACGTCGTCATCGGGAACGGATCCAACCTCCTGGTTCGTGATGGTGGAATCCGCGGAATTGTCATCCGGATTTCTTCCTTATTCAATAATGTTTCCGAATCCGCCCAGATCACCAATTCCGAGCCTTCCGCGCAGGCAGGGAAAGCACAGAACGGTTCCTTTATTCATGCCGATGCCGGAATCTCGCTCTCCTCTCTCGCCCAGTTTGCCGCTGACCACGGGCTTGACGGACTGGCACCGCTCTCCGGCATTCCCGGAACCCTGGGCGGAGCCATTCTCATGAACGCCGGGGCCTATGGCGGGGAAATCGGGGAGCTGGTCTCGGATGTTTCCGCCGTCTCCATCGACACCGGTGAACTGGTCACCATTCCGGGAGGGATGCTTACGTTCGCCTACCGGCAAAGTTCGTTCATGTCCATGCCCCACATCATCACCTCCGCCACCCTTTTCCTGCCATCCGGTGATCCGGACACCATCCGGGAAAAAATGAACACGATTGCCGTTCAGCGCCGGGAAAAGCAGCCGCTGAATTTCCCCAGTGCCGGCAGTACCTTCAAGCGGCCCCAGGGTGCTTTCGCGGCAAAGCTGATTGATGAATCCGGTCTTCGCGGCTTCACCATCGGGCAGGCACAGGTAAGTGAAAAGCACTGCGGCTTTATCGTCAATCTCGGCAGCGCCACTGCCTCGGAAATTCTGACCCTGATGGACTACGTCCGCAACACGGTTTTCTCGCGGACCGGTTTTTCTCTTGAACCTGAAATTCGCATCCTTGGCGAAAACGAACAACCCGGAGGATTTGCGCGATGAAGTTTCTGATTGTCACCGGTATGTCCGGTGCCGGAAAAAGCACGGTTCTGCACCATCTGGAAGACACGGGATCCCAGTGCATGGACAATTTGCCCCCTCTCCTCCTCTCGCAGGTGTTTTCCCTGTTTGACCAGGTCGAAATGGCCCCGTCCACCGTCGTCCTGGGTGTCGACTCCCGCAGCGGCGCATTCTTTGACGCAGAACTCGTTCTCACCGCCATTGACAACGCACGGAAGAAGCACCTTGTTTCCATCCTGTTCCTTGACTGTGATACGGAAACGCTCATTGACCGCTATAAGGAAACACGCAGGGATCATCCCCTGATGCAGGGAAACATGTCCCTAGAAAAGGCCATCGAGAAAGAACGGGACATGCTCCAGCCCCTTCGGGAACATGCGGATATTCTGCTCTCCAGCGGCGGATTCATTGCCCGGGATCTCTGTGCCAAGCTTGACACCCTTCTGTCAGATGAACACAATCCGCGGAAGCTTCGTATTGAAATCATGTCTTTCGGCTTCAAGCGCGGCATTCCCAAGGAAAGTGATCTCGTCTTTGATGTCCGTTTCCTTCCCAATCCTTATTATATTAAGGACATCCGTTCCTACACCGGACTGGAGGAACCCATCCGGAACTATGTTCTTGGCAAGGAGGAAACAAAAACCTTCCTCTCCCATCTGTTCCCCATGATCGACTACCTCCTCCCCCTGTATCAGAGCGAGGGAAAACGCCGGCTGGTTATTGCCATCGGCTGCACCGGCGGTGCACACCGCTCCGTCGTCCTTTCCCAGGCCCTCTATGAACATCTTCACGCAGGAAGCTATCCGGTCAGCATTACGCACCGGGACATCGGCCTTGAGGAAGCCAGCTGGTCATTCCGGCGAAACCATTCGCAGACCGCCACCTGAACCCGGTTCCGCCCCGATTTTTCGGCTTGCCGCTCTCAAACCGTTAAAGACAACAGCCCATGATCCTGCCTCCTCTCCGATTTGTTAAGAAAATATTACGCAATTGTTACAAATGTTAAATTTGTTGTTGACATCTGTTAAAAATCGTAATATTATTGGTCCGATTAAAGATCGAAAGGAGACGCAGTTGGTCATGGGCATTTGTGCGTCACGTCGTTTCAAATATATGGCACTGGTTTTTGCTCTGCTTCTGTTCATCACCGGAACGGCATTCGCGCAGAATTTCCGTCTGGGCGATGAAAACGAAGAAATCGCAACAATTCAGTCTGCTTTAAAACAGCTTAAATTCTATACCGGGGATATTACAGGACATTTCGGAACCCGTACAAAAGAGGCCATCATCAAGTTCCAGAAGAAGCATAAGCTGCTGGCAGATGGAATTGTCGGTGAGGATACGCTGCGGGAACTGTATACCGCGGCCGGCATTCCGCTAGAGTCCTCCGCCGTCTTTTCCGGCGAATCCTCCAGTTCCTCCTCTTCCGTGAGCGCTTCTTCCTCCTCATCGTCCTCTGCATCCGGTTCCGTTCTTCATTACGGTTCCCAGAACGATCAGGTCCGGCAGCTCCAGCAGAATCTTTACACACTTGGATTTTATAACGGTTCCATTACCGGTCATTACGGCAGCAAAACCGAAGCCGCCGTCTCTGCTTTCCAGCGCTCCAATGGACTTTCGCCGGATGGCATTGCAGGTACCAAAACGCTCGCCTCCATCTCCTCTGCGCTTTCCGGCAGCAGCTCTTCCAGCAAGAGCAGCAGCTCTTCCTCTTCTTCTTCCTCGTCCACATCCTCATCCAGCAGTTCATCCGGCATGCTGAAACTGGGGACGAAATCCGAAGCGGTCCGTTCCCTTCAGCAGAATCTGAAAGCCCTGGGCTACTACGACGGTTCCGTGACCGGCAACTATGGAAACCTGACCAAGGAAGCCGTTTACAGCTTCCAGCGTTCCAACGGCCTTTCCGCTGACGGCGTTGCCGGGGCAAAGACCCTTGCCGCCATCCAGACCAAGCTTTCCAACAGCGGAAGCAGTTCAAGCACAACCACGGTTACGACCAGTTCCTCCAGTACCACCGTTTCATCCTCTCTCGGCACGGCCTCTGTCCTTACCGAGGGATCCAAAGGCACTGAGGTCAAGAAACTCCAGCAGATGCTGGCCGCCCTCGGCTTTTTCTCCGGAAATCAGACCGGCAACTTTGGTGCACAGACCAAAAAAGCGGTTATGGATTTCCAGAAATCCAAGGGACTCATGGCAGATGGCATTGCCGGCGCCAAGACACTGGCTGCCATTAACGCCTCCTATTCCTCCAAATCCTCCAGCAAGAGCGGTCAGCTGACAACCGCCAGCGCCGGAAAAGTCATCTACTCCAGCTTCTATAACTGGCGCAACAATTACAGCAACGGCGAATATGTGACCGTTTATGATTTTGGCACCGGCTATACCTGGCGTCTTCGCATCATGACAAAAGATCAGCACATGGATGCTGAACCGATTTCCGCCGAGGATACCGCCATCATGCTGAAAGCCTTCGGCGGCAAGACCACCTGGACCCCCAAGGTTGTCTGGGTCACCTTCTCCGACGGCAAAACCTATATCGGTTCTACCCACAATACCCCGCATGGCACACAGCACATCACCAACAACAATTTCAAGGGACATCTGTGCGTGCACTTCCCGCTTCCCATGGCGCGGGCAGAGGCGATCGGCGATTATGCCGTCACCCATCAGAAAGCCATTAATGCCGGCTGGGAAACCACTAAGAAAATGAACTGACGAAAAAGACCTGATCCGTGATCAGGTCTTTTCTTTTGTCTGCATTTCTGTCCGGGGTTACCGGTTTTCCTGCAGCCACTTTCTCAGGGTCTCCGTTTCCATCCTGCGGATCTTTCCCTGGGTCATGTCCGGCTTTCCGCCGCCTTTCCCAGAAAATGCCTGGCAAAACGCACGGGTCAACGGCCGCACATCCATCTGTCCGGAGCACAGCGCAAACATCACATCGTCCCCCGCACCGCCGGTCACCAGTGCCAGTTCAGCCCCTTCGGACAGTTTCCCTGCCGCCCGGGCAACGCCGTCTCCCGTCAGCGCATCACAGTGAACCACACGGACCGCCTGTCCCTGCTCTTCCTGTGCCTGCCGCTCAAAGAACTGCATCGCCATCTGGCCATTCTGGTACTGCAGGTCCTTCCGTTCATCCAGCAGCTGCTTCACCACCGCCGCACAGTTTTCCGGACGGCTTGACAGGAGACGATGGACTTTCTCCATTTCCGCCTGCACCTGACGCTCCGCCATCAGAGCACGCAGGCCGCAGAGAATCGAAACACGGACGCCGCTCTTGTACTTCTGAACGCCCAGCAGCCGGATCTGTCCGATCTCCCCGGTCCGCCTCAGGTGCGTCCCGCAGCAGGCGCAGGTGTCCGCCCCGGGAATGCGCACAATCCGAAGATCCCCTTCAATTTCCTTTTTGCTCCGATACTCAAGGGTCTGCCGGGTCTCCTCATCCGGAATAAAGTGCTCAATAGGCACATTGGAATAGATCACCCGGTTTGCTGCCAGTTCAATTTCCGCAGCTTCCTTCTCCGTGATTTCCCCGTTAAAATCCATGGTCACGGCCTCAGAGCCGATATGAAAGCCGACATTATCATACCCGAATCGGGAATGGACCAGACCCGAAAAAATATGCTCCCCACTATGCTGCTGCATGACGGAAAACCGCCGTTCCCAGTCAATGCAGCCGTGCACCTGCACCCCCGGAGTCAGCTCCGCATCCACCAGGTGTTCCACCTCACCGTTCCGTTCATGCACATCCAGCACATTCGCTCCGCCGAGGGTTCCCAGATCCGGCCACTGTCCTCCCCCCTCCGGGAAAAATGCCGTCTGATCCAGCAGAACAATCCATTTCCCTTCCGACTTCGGCCGGCATTCTCTTACCGTGGCATCAAACTGGCCGAGATATTCATCCTCATAATATAGACGTCTGGTCATCCTTCCACTCCTCGTTCTCTATTCTGAACATTTTCCATCTTTGTTTGGCCCCGCAGGACAAACCGTCGGATCATATGATCAAACATGTTTTGGTCATTCGCAGTCCTTTATCTTTCCGATTCACTTTAGCCACAACACTCGCACCGAAGAAAATGCAGACATTTCCTGGCAGCCAAGATATCACTTATCCTTTTTCAGCCAAAGTACTTCTGCATAAGACTATCCAACAACAGTTTGGCCTCGTCTAACGCCTTCTGAACGACAACTTTTGATTTGTCGACCTGGGAAACGAAGGCGGCAAATTGTTTTTGTCTTTCCATCGTAGGAACAAGAATTTCAAGTGCTCTAATATCTCCCAGGGATATAAACTTTTGAGTTCCTCCTCTTATCTTGCTTAATACTGCATCATCGAAATAATCTGATTGAAGCAATGCTTGAATGTAAATGTTCAAGACCTTTGAGTCTGATTTGAATTTAATTAAAGATACATTCTTGATTGCAAAACATGGTTCAATATCAACAATTACAGGCTTACCTACTGTACCAATCATGGGCATAATAATGTCACCAATATCGACTTTAGATCGCTCGTTGATCTTTTTGAAATCCGCTTCACAAATCATAGAACAGTCCGTTAAATCAATCTTGCCTCCTGTGACATTTTTCGATGTAACCAGAGGAAACCCTACTTTGTAGTATTGAGGAGAATCATGTGTTCCATCACGAACATCACAAACCTTTCCGAGTATTTCTTTCTCCCATTCAAATGGATTGAGAACTGTATCCCCAAACATCTCGACAAATCGGGCTTTGATGAGCTGGTCCAAGACTTGAATTTGCTGTTTGAGAATTGAGATAAGCCTCTTTGTCTCTTCAAATCGTCTGGCTATATCTTGCTGTTTTTCTATTGGTGGTACTTCAATTTCGATTCCAGCAACGATTTGCTTTGATATTTCCTTAAAAGTTGCTCCTCGCCCTAGAGAATTCAGATACTCTGTTTTTCCTTTCAGAAACCAGTATAAATAGTGGCAATCTATAACACTGGAACAGATTAGATTCTTGAACCCCTGGTTACAGTACATCTCACAGCCAGCAATTGCCACTTTCCCTATTGGAGCTCGTGAAGAAAGAATCACTGTGTCCTTTGGAAAAGGTGACAATCCTGCCTTTTGTACGCCTAATGCAGTAATCTTGCGAACGCTATCTGTTAGAATATATGAATCTTCGTTCAGTTCAGCAGGTGTGATCCATTTGATATCTCCATCCCAATACTCCGCCACATCGCTTTTCGGGGTGCTTCCACCAACAATCTCACAGATTTCCCCCAGTTTATGCTTCGCCATATTACCCTCACAAATCCGAATATGTCAGCCTTGATTGTACCTGTTAATTCCAATGCATTTTCCATCTTCATCAAAAATGAATTCAACAATCCAGGGCATAATATTCTTTATCTTTTCGAAATCATCATACCCAAATGAACGATCAAAATAATTGATAACTGTGCTTAGAGCCGTCCCGTGACTGCCAATGACAATGTTTTTCCCCGGATATTTCTCGAGCACACCTTTTAACGCAGATATGTTTCTGTCCTGCACTTCTTTTAGGCACTCGCCATCAGATAACTTATAGTTGAAATCGCTCCACTGTCTTTTTGTAAATTCCGAGAAATTGTCAATCCAGCAGCTATCAACTTTTCTTTCGCGAAACGCATCATTGATTTCGATGGGGAAACCATTTCTCTCCGCGAAGTCTGCCACTGTATCCACGGCTCTCTTGAACGGACTTGAAATCACAACATCTATCTGTTTGTCTGACAAAAACGCTGTAACAAGTTTTCTATCTGTCATTCCACGCGGAGTTAATTCACGAAGATAATCATTGTGATTATTGTAATTAGGCTCTGCATGCCGAACAAAAAATACTTTTGTCATGGAAAGTCCCTCGCCAAAATCTGAATATTCCAGTTCGCCTTTCATTTCGGGATTCTCATAAAAAAGTGCGTATCATCTTCACCTGTCATTCGGGCACCATTCTTCATCATCACTTTTTGCGAAGCAACATTGTCTTTGTTGACACGCAAATAGATTTCATCCTCCGGAATGATGCCCCGTGCGATTTCAAGTGTCAGTTTCAAACCGGCTGTTCCGTATCCTTTGCCCCGCATATTATTTCGAATGCTGTAACCGATATGCCCCGCACCGTTACGCAGTGCATCCGTCAAGCAGTGCCGGATGCGAAATTCGCCAACCAAACAATCTTCGTCCCACAGATAGTAATATGTTTCAGGCACGAACCAGTCCGGCATATCGACGGGATGCTCGTACGAGATCAATTTCGGAAGTACTGTCTTGACATACTCGTCATAGGATACGCCGTGATAGGGATTGGTTAAACCATTCTCATCTTCGGGCAGCGCTGTTGTGTATTCCCATTGCGCCAATGCGTCCTGCGTGTTGATTTTCCTTAATTCCATCGCAATCCCCCTCTCAAACACCTGCTTAACCTCAAGTCTCGCCGTCTGGATTTCTTCATCTCCGGCAGCTCATGCATGATACAGACAGATCATTGCGTTTTGTACGCCATCGGCACTTCAAGATCAAAATCGCCCGCGGTTAAACGGAGAAGGCGACAGACCAAGGATGCAATGCAGCGCAGGTCTGTCGGCGCTATCGGGGCATTGGATGGAATCCCGGCACCAATCCGGATAAGCGAAATGATCGCATCGCTGTCATCCCGTGAGCCCTGCTGTTCGTGGGTGAGATGGATCATCTGCTCAGGAAGAAAAGCATGGCCCGGCTCTGTCACAGGAAACGGGTCAGGGTCTCCTGGAACATCCCGATTATATGCTGTTTCCGCAAGCCGGAACTCGTCTGTGGATGACCAGCTCCCATTCAATTCTGAGCCTGATTATATCACGAACCTTTCATCAATAGAAAGGTCTGTCTGTGACAAACGCCCCGGATCCGGCCGGGACAGACAGAAAAGGCCGCCGTCTCCGGAGACGGCGGCCACAGGTGAAATCAGACTGCCTGTGCCAGGTTGTTTCTCTTTTCAACGCCGCAGATGGCGAGGACTTCGGTCAGATCATGGACCGGGATGATATTGAGCTGATCCCGCACTTCCCTGGGGACATCCTCCAGGTCATCTGTATTATCCACGGGAATCAACACCCGCCGGACGCCGGCACGCTGTGCCGCCATCAGCTTTTCGGGCAGGCCGCCAATCGGGTTCACCTCTCCGCGCAGAGAGATTTCGCCGGTCATGGCGATTGCCGGATCCACCGGGCAGCCGGTGATCAGCGACGCGATGGCCGTGGTCAGTGTAATTCCGGCAGAGGGCCCGTCCTTGGGCGTGGCTCCGTCCGGTACATGGACATGCAGATCATGATCCGCAAAAGAAGCTGCCAGCTCCGGGAACCGGTGCTTTACCAGGCTGAGTGCCAGACGGACCGATTCTTTCATGACATCCCCCAGCTGTCCGGTGATGATGATCTGTCCGGTTCCTTTTGTCAGCATGGCCTCGATGTACAGAATGTCGCCGCCTGCGGCGGTCCAGGCCAGGCCGGTCACAATGCCGGGAGCTGCCTTTTCCGCGACATTCCGGTGATGCATCGGCCGCATATCCAGATATTCCCTCAGATTCTCCGTGGTGATGTTCAGTGCCTCCCCCTTGCCGCGCACAATCTGGACCGCGGCAGAGCGGCAGAGGGAATTCATCCGTTTTTTCAGGCCGCGTACGCCGCCCTCCCGGGTATAGTCGCTGATGACGGTCCGCACCGCCTCATCCGAAATAACCAGCTGCTTTTCCGTGATGCCCACCGCTTCCCGCGCTCTGGGCAGGAGATGACGGATGGCAATCTGCTCTTTTTCAATGGGCGTATATCCCTGGAACTGGATCACTTCCATTCGGTTGAGCAGCGGCTCGGGAATGGTATCCACCGTATTGGCCGTGCAGATAAACAGCACATCCGACAGGTCATACGGCACGTTCATGTAGTGGTCGGTAAAGGTACCGTTCTGCTCCGGATCCAGCACCTCCAGCAGGGCGCTGGCCGGGTCCCCGTTGTAGGACGTGGACAGCTTGTCCACCTCGTCGAGCACCATGACGGGATTGGACACACCGCTTTTCTGGATTGCATCCATGATCCGTCCGGGCATGGCGCCAATGTACGTACGCCGATGGCCCCGGATATCCGCCTCATCCCGGACACCGCCCAGGCTGACCCGGACATACTGCCGGTGCAATGCGCGGGCGATGCTCTGTCCGATGCTCGTCTTGCCGGTGCCGGGTGCCCCGACAAACAGCAGGATGGAACCGGACTGTTCCTTTTTCAGATTCATGACCGCAATCTGCTCAAGAATACGGTCCTTCACTTTCCGAAGCCCGAAATGATCCTCTTCAAGGACCTTTTCCGCCTCATCCAGATCAATTTCCCGTGCCGGTTCCCGTTTCCAGGAAAGACTGGTCAGAAAATCCAGATAATTGTACAGCATTCCGGTTTCCGAGCCGTTGGACCCTTCCTGTTTCAGCCGGTTCAGAAGCTTGTCCGCCTCTTTCCTGGCCGTCTCGTTCATGCCGGATTCCTGTACCTTCAGTTCAAGCCGGCGGATATCCGAGACATTTTCGGGGTGCATCTCATCCAGCTCTTTCTGCAGATATTCCATCTGCTTGCGGATGGCCGATTCACGCACCATTTTCTGGTAATCTTCCTGCCGGGCCGAGGACCCCTCCTGGCTCAGGCGTCCCATTTCCAGCGTCTCATAAATCAGTTTTTCGACCATCTCCGCCCGCCTGAGGGCGCTGTCCTCTGCCAGTATTGCGTACAGCTCTTCCTGCGAGACATCCATCCAGACAGAGCAGGCCCCCGCGAGCTCATTCAACGTGGAAAACTGCTCCATCCAGGCTTTGGAGCCCCGTTCCCACTCCGTTCCCTTCGAAAACTCCGCCATGGCCGCTTTCATGTCTGCCGTCCGGCGTGCCTGCTCCTGCCCGCTGAGGACATCCGTGTCCTCCCGGCGCGACGTGTACGCCTCAATGTGTCCATCCGGAAGGATCGCTGCCTCATCCACATTCACCCGTCCGCGGGTACGCACGGTGAACCAGCCTTCCTCATGAATATCGGCAATGACGCCTGAAACGCCAATCGGATAGAAGCTTTCCGGTGTCAGCTTGTCATTCGGTTCATTCTTTCTCTGGAGCAGCAGCACAATACGCTCCTCCGGCCGGGGCATCCGCCCGGTTGCCTTCCTGTACCGCTCTGTTTTCAGATAGACATTGCTCTCCGGAAGGACTAATACGTTATATAAAGGGATGACTGCCATGGTTTCCTCCTTGATCAAACGGCGCTGTGCCGTTCATTTTACTTTTATCATGCCACAATCGGCCAATCCTGACGCCGGGGCCTTTTCAACCGAACCTTGACAAGTGTCAGGATTATGATATAATGAATTATAGCAATGCTTTGACAGTTGTCAATGTTTTTGCAAAAAAATTTTTTTGAAGGAAAAAAGCCATGTATTGCGGGTCCAACAAGACGGCTGTCGCCTCCCAGCGGCAGATTACCAGTGCTTTGCTCGATCTCCTCTCGGAAATGCCCTACGCAGAGATTTCCGTCAGCGCCATCTGTAAACGGGCAGACGTATCCCGCCAGACCTTCTACAGCCTGTTTCAGGTCAAGGACAACGTCATCACCTTTGCCCTCCAGAATGACTGCTGCTACTCAGATCAGACACACAGCCACTGCGATTACACCTTCCGTCAGATCTGTGCCGGTTTTGGTCAGTATATCGTCCATCATGCCGACATCCTCCGCATCCTTGCCGAACATGATCTGATGCCGCTTCTGCGTACAGTCCTTCGGGAGGACTTTGCCCGGTGCCTTTCCAGCTGCCGGTGTACCCATCCCGCTCTTGAGCCCTATGTCATCGACTTCATGGCATCCGGGATTACAAGCATTGCGGAAACCTATGTCCGTTCCGGCCAAAGCACGGATCCGGACGCCCTTGAGGAGATCATCTATCTCCTGATGCGCGGAGAATACTACAAATAGTCTCCGGTTTTCATCCTTTTCCTCCTGCCGCACCCCCCATCCCGATAAAATATTCTGTTTCAATCCGTGATTAATCCATTCAGTTTATTGATTTGTTCGCTCTTATCGGCTATAATGTACCCCGTAATCGTTAGATTCATACTTCTCTGATTGGAAAAAGGAGCAAAATAATGACAATTAATAAAATCGAAAATGGTTCTGCAATGACCATCAGCCTGGAAGGCCGTCTGGATACGACCACCTCTCCTGCTCTCGAAAAGGAGCTCAACGAGGTTCTCCCCAAGATTAACGAGCTCGTCTTTGATTTCAGCAAGCTTGAGTATATTTCATCTGCCGGACTGCGTGTCCTGCTCACCGCCCACAAGGCAATGTCCCGCAAAGGCGGAATGAAGGTCACCAACGTCAATGAGATTGTTCAGGAAGTTTTCGACGTCACCGGCTTCTCTGATATCCTGACCATCGAGTGAGGCCTTAATGAAAACAGACGTAGTTGTTGTATCAACCAACGGCGCCGGAATGGAAGAGGCTCTGAATCAGGCGGAGAAAATCGGGGAGTATAAGCATCTTTCCTCGAAATCCACCCTCCATCTTCGTCTTCTTGCCGAGGAACTGATGGGGTTAATGCGCTCTATTACCGGTGAAAAATCAGGACAGTTCTGGATCGAGGATGATGATGGAACGTATATGCTCCACCTTTTGGTTGATACCCGTATGAATACGGTGAAGCGTGAAAAGCTTCTCAACACTTCAACCAGCGGCAAAAATGCCTATGCAAAAGGCATTATGGGCCGTCTCCGTGACTTCTTCGACCGGAATGCCGATCAGGATGTTGTCGCGTTTACCAATCCGATCATGATGTCAGGCGTTTATGACAATGCCCAGGACATTCTCCACGATGTCGAGTGGTCCATGGTCAAGTATCGCGAGGACATCTACTCCACCAAGGATGAAAACGCCGAGCATGCCGCCGCATGGGATGAACTGGAAAAATCCGTTATCACGCATGTCGCGGATGAAATCAAGGTTTTCATTCATAATCAGCAGGCTGAAATGGTGGTTTATAAAAAGTTGGCTTAAACTTCAGCATGGCCGCCGGCCATGCTTTTTCTCTGCTTCAGGCATTATTTGCAGCTGCTTTTTCTGTTCAGATCGCAGGCCTCTTTCCTGCCCGTGATCTGAACTTTTTTTCGCCTCCCGTCTTGTATCCCCGGCCCGCTTCCTGTATGATAGTCAGGAAGTCGTTTCCCCTGCAAAGATCCGCAACACAGATTAAACGGAGGAACTGTATGAACCTTTTTGAGACGGTCGATATGCGTGTCGGCAGCCCCGTCAAGCAAATCGTCCGATTTACCATCCCCATGCTGCTGGGAAATATTGCGCAGCAGCTGTACAATACCGTGGACAGCATCATCGTCGGCCGTTTTGTCGGCGACAATGCACTTGCGGCCGTCGGCAGTGCCGGCCCCATTCTGAACCTGATGCTGGTCCTGTTTATGGGCATCTCCGTCGGTGCCAGCATCATGGTATCCCAGTACTTCGGCGCCATGCAGCGGGAGGACCTTTCCAGGACCATCGGCTGCTGCATCACCCTGACCGGCATTGCCTCCCTCATCATCATGATAGTCGGGCCGTTCCTGTCAGGTCCCCTGCTCCGTCTCCTCAACACCCCCGAGAGCATCATCAGCTGGTGTCAGTCCTATCTGACCATCATCTTCCTCGGCATCGCGGGCGGCGGATATTACAACATTCTGAGCGGTGTTCTCCGGGGTCTCGGCGACTCCGCCTCCGCGTTTTATTATCTGCTCGTCGCCACCGGCGTGAACATCGTCCTTGACTATGTATTCGTCGCCAAGTTCGGCATGGGTGTCGCCGGTGTGGCCTGGGCAACCATTATCGCCCAGTTTATCTCCGCCATTCTCTCCCTGTTCAAGCTGACACGCATGACCAAGATCTTCGACATAAAAGCGGAATACCTGAATCCCAGGGGGCACTATACCCGGTCCCTGATCCGCCTCGGCGTCCCCTCCGGTGTCACCCAAGCCATCTTTTCCATGTCCATGATCGTCGTCCAGTCCCTGACCAACAGCTTCGGTGAACTGTTCATCGCCGCCAACGTCATCGTCATGCGCATCGACGGCTTCGTCATGCTGCCGGCCTTCTCCTTTGGTTCTGCCATGACCACGTTTGCCGGTCAGAACATCGGCGCAGGCAAAATGGACCGGGTCATCACAGGTGCCCGGAACGGAACCCTCACGGCCATGGGCGTATCCGCCGTCATCACCGTCCTGATCCTCCTCTTTGGCCGCACCCTGATGGGCGTCTTTACACAGACCGCTGAGCTGATCGACCTCAGCTACCGGATGATGCAGATTCTTTCCGTCGGATACATCGTCATGGAGGTGACCCAGTGTCTCTCCGGCATCATGCGCGGAGCCGGGGATACCGTTACCCCCATGTGGATCTCCATCATCACCTCCATTGCCCTGCGCATTCCGCTTGCCTACGGCCTTGTGGCACTGTCCAAAACCCCGGAACTGCCGCAGGGCGACTGCGCCATGATGTATATTTCCATGCTGATTTCCTGGACCATCGGCGCCGCGATTACCTTCATCATGTATCGCCGCGGCAAATGGAAAAAGTCAGCCATCCTGACCGCGCCAAAGTCGAACTGAAATCAAAAAGCCGTCCAATGGACGGCTTTTTGATTTTGGCCTCATCCCTTTTCCCGGTCTGAGGAAATGAGCATGATGCAGGCAGATACCAGTGCCAGGGCAATGACGATCCGGGCAGGTGAAACCGGGCTGTTTCCGCCCGTCAGAATCATGGTAATCAGGACACCGAAAATCGGCTGGAGAACCATGTACGCGGCCACGCGGGAGACCGGATTGCAACTGAGCAGCACCGCCCAGATGGAATAGGCAACCGCTGAGAGCAGAGCCAGATACAGGAGCGTCGGAAACGCCAGCGGACTGACCGGTCTCAGGCGTCCGCCGGCCAGATAACCGCCAATCGCCATGACCAGACCGCCCGTCATGAACTGCCAGCCGCTGAGGGTCATCGGGTCATCCTCCCGGCCAAAGCGCTTGATCAGGCTGGAGCTGGTCGCCGCAGCCACCATGGACAGGAACAGCGCTCCTTCGCCTCCCACGCTGAACTTTGCGGAAAGACCGCTGCCTGTCAGCGAGACGACCAGGATGCCGGCAATTCCCAGCAGGCCGCCCACCATCTTCCGCACCGTCATCCTTTCTGTCCGGAAGACAAAGCAGGCCACCAGGATCGCCACGAAGGAATTCAGGCCCTGAATGATTGAGGACTTGACCGCCTCCGTGCGGGCAACGCCGATGTAAAACAGGAAATACTGGAGCATGGTCTGCGTCAGGGCAAGCAGAAGTACCCGATGCGCTCCGCCTTTTTTCGGCACCGCCAGATGCCCCAGCATGATGCTTCGGATAATGATGGTAATGATTCCCGCCAGCGTAAAGCGCAGGCCGGCAAACAGAATCTGCGTTGCCGTATCCCCGCTGGCGACCGCAAAGCTGCGGTACCCGAGATTGATAAAGGGAATGGCGCTCCCCCACAGGATGTTGCACAGTGATGCCAGCAGGAATACGCCCGGTCCCGACTGCAGAAAGGACTGCTTTTTCTTTTCCATTCGATTTAACCACTTTCCGTTTATTCGTTTTCCCTCAGAAAATCATTCACGCGCCGGACAAAATCGGTTCCCTCGTCAAAAACCGAATGTCCCAGGTCTTCATACATGTACAGTTCAGCCCCGATACGCCCGGCCAGCTCAACGGATGCCTCCCCTGTCACGATGCGGTCCTGCCGCCCGCCGATGACCAGCGTCGGGCAGCGGAGCGAGGGAAGGGCATCAAACGTGTCACAGGTCAGGCAGGCCCGGGCCAGACGGATAAACTGCTCCGGATCTCTCAGGGGTTCCAGGCGTGCGGTAAGCGGAAAGGCTTTTGCATACCTGGCCGCAAAGACCGGTGAATAGACATTGACCAGCATATCCCGGGCGACGCTTTCGTAATCGCCCGCCGCGGCTGCATCAGCCCATTTCTGTGCGGCTTCCATAATCACGGCATTTGAGCGGCTGAGGGTGACGGCCAGAACCAGCTTTCCCACCTGTTCCGGATGATTAATGGCCAAATACTGGGCAATCATCCCGCCCAGGGAGATGCCAAGCACATCTGCCCGGGCGATGCCCAGTTTCCGCATCCCCTCCGCCGCATCCTCCGCCAGCTGAGACACGGTCACCTGTTTTGGCAGATGCTCCCGGGCATCCAGAAAAACGACCCTACGTTTCTGTCCGATGAGCTGATATTTTCGTGCCAGAACCGCGCCCACGCCCCGCACCGGACGATAGCTCAGCGCAGGAAGCACCACCAGTGTCCGGTTACCGGCCCCAAAGGCCACATATTCCATCTCCGAGCCGGACAAAGGCACGCTGCCCTTTTCCCATTTTTCCGCCATTTTCTCCCCCAGCCCCTGAAAAATGCACAAACGCCTCCCGGACTTTTGTATTCCGACAGGTTCCTGTAAATCATCTCTGAGACAACAGTTGAGGATTATACCCAATTCAGGGAGAAAAAGAAAGAGGAGAATCGTGTTTCAAAAAATCTTCGCATCAGAAAAGAAAAGCAAAATTGAATATTTCGCAAAATGGTCAAAATATGCTATAATTCGTGTAGAAGGTTAGTCAGAATAGATGAAACCAGTGAGCCTGATGCAAGTGGTCAGTCTTTATCCGTGCACCGACATGTTTCGGTTATGAACTGACTGTGATGCCTGGAAAGAAGTGGCCCTGCCGTGCTGCGGCAGTCAGTCAAATCCGGGACATTGCGTAGCGGCTCAGGCGACAGACCCGCCCTGAGCCCCAGAAAGGAGCAGAGAACATGGATACCCCTCTTATTATTACGATCGGCCGTGAATATGGCAGCGGAGGCCATGAAATCGGATCCCTTGTTGCCAGCAAACTGGGAATCGACTTTTATGACAAACAACTGATTACCCTGGCAGCAGAAAAAAGCGGCCTTTCACACGAATACATCGAGCAGAATGAACAGCGTTCCAAGAGCAGTTTCATTCAGAACCTGGCCGCTTCCACCGCCTATGCCAACGGCTTTTTCTCCACCCATTACCTGCCGCTCTCAGAGGCCATTTTCATTTCACAGGCGCAGGTCATCCGGGACGTTGCTGCCAAAGGACCTGCCGTCATCGTCGGCCGCTGTTCTGACTACATTCTCGCCGGACGGCCCAACACCATTAACGTGTTCATCCATGCGCCCATCGAAACGAGGGTTGCCCGGATTATGAAGCTGAAAAACGTGGATGAAGCGACGGCCATGAAACTGATTTCCACCTCGGACAAGGAACGCGGAAACCACTATTTCCGTTACACGGACCGTAAATGGGGAAAAGCGCAAAACTATGACATCTCCATCAATTCCGCTCTCCTCGGTATTGACCGGACGGTTGAAATGCTCCTCAGTCTGGCCCAGATTGAGGAACACCACATCAAAAACGACTGACACTTACGGTCATCCTCACGGATGACCGTTTTTTCATCTCCCGCATTCGGGAAATGCGGTTTGCTTTTCCCGCCGGTTTTGGCTATAATCGGCGTATCTGAAAGAAAACCGATTCCAATAAGTACAGGCCAAGAAAGGAACATTTCCGTGACCAGAGAAACGTACCGGCGCATCACCGGACAGACCCGCCGCCTTGTCAGCCAATTGCCCGGCGGAGCGGCCATCCTTCGCCTTCCCACCCTGATCATGGCCGGCGTTTATGCCCTGTCCGGCGTTTCCGTGCTCATGACACGGCAGCTGCGGAGCTGGCCTTTTTTCCTCGTGCCCGCGATCTGTTTTCTGGCCGTCACCGCTCTGCGCCTCCTCATCAACCGTCAGCGTCCGTACGACCGCTTTCAGCTGCCCCCGGTGGGGCGGCACATACCGGGCAAGGGAAAGAGCATGCCCAGCCGGCACGCCGCCTCCGCCGTTGCTATCCTGATGGCCGTTTTATCCCTCCGTCCGCCGCTCCTCCCGGCCCTTTTCCTGATTCTGCTGACTGCGCTTATCTGCTTCCTGCGGGTTGCTGCCGGACAGCATTATCCCTCGGACGTCCTGGCCGGTGCCGCGCTCAGCATCCTCCTGAATCTCCTTCTTTTCCCCCTCTTCAATTCCCTGTCACCCCTCACCTGACCGCAGGCAAAAACGAAAGCCGGCCCGGGAAAGTCAAAACACTTTCCCGGGCCGGCTTTGTCCTATCATTCATGACAATCCGCCGAATCAGGGCCGGCATCGGCACTAAAAAGGAATCAGACTGCCGGTGCCGGTGCAGGAGCGGGTTCCGCATTCACGGTCACGCTCTGGTCCTGCAGCTCTTTTTCGGCGATCAGATCCTCAATGTCTTCCTTGGTCCGCATCAGGTCCTCGATCGACATCGTTTCGAAGCTTCTGCCCGGCGTCTTTACCTGAATGCCGTGGCGGCGAAGAAAGTTGTCCACCTTCTCCTCATTGCTCTTATAGGCACAGAATGCCACAACGCTTACCCCTGCACCGATGAGAATTCCCTTAACCAAATCATTATTCTGAATACTCTGAAACATCTTTTTCCCTCCATCATTCAATTATATCCTCTGTCTTCTCAGACAGATTGTTTCGTTTTCAGACTCTCTGGTGTGTCATGGCTGTCAGTCCGGACTGCAGCAGTTTCTGTGCATACCCTCTGCCGGATGAAATGGCTATTGGCGTCAGTGTAACCCGGTCGCCATGACGTGAGATCATCCATGCCGTTTCCCTGGGATCTTTCGGAATCAGATGCCGTCCAAACGTCAGTCCCCAGGCAATGGCACTCGCCTGAAGGGTCTTGCCGTTTGACAGGGAATTGAGCAGGTAGACGATGCTCATTACCTCGGGATCGAAGCTGCCCCTCTGATTGACCTCCTCCCAGCCGTGCTCAACCACTGCAGCCAGTGTGGTAATCACGGCCAGCCACCGGGTCACTGCTGCCCCCGGCAGAGCCAGGGCTGTCCGGAACGCGTCTGTCCCGATCGCCAGCAGGGCCATGATGCCGGAAGATGACAGGATAAACCCTTCCTCCTCCTCATGGCGTACATGGATGAGTGCCGCCTCAACCTGTACTGCATAGTGACCGCACACCTGTCGGAGCAGTTCAAATTCCGTCAGGACCGTGGTGTCATACAGCACCAGCATGGAACAGATCTTCGGATTCCACTCCATCCGGAGGATGCCCTTTTCCTTTTTCAGCACCTGCGGATTCGGGAACGGTTTCTCAAAGGAAAGACGAATTCGCCCTGCCATGGAATGCCGCACTGTTACATGCACGGCGCCCAGATTATCATGCATTCTTTTTCCCCCTCAGCTGTCTTCCCCTGAAAGCAGTAATCTCAGCGAATTTCCCACCACCAGGATGGTGGACATGTTGTGCATGGCCGCACTCGCCAGCACGGAAATGTTGCTGGCTGCGCCCAGAATCAGGCCTACCGTGTTGATCCCGATGACCATGGCAAAATTCTGGTGAACGATCTTCATCGTCTTCCTGGCCAGCTTCCGCAAAACCGGAACCGTCATGGGATCATCCCGCGAGATGACCACATCACTGGTTTCCATGGCGATATCCGTCGACTTGGAACCCAGCGAAATGCCGACATCGGCATAGGCCAGTGCGGGCGCATCATTAATGCCGTCCCCGACCATAATCACGGTCTCCCCGCGGGTCTGCAGTTTCAGGACGGCCTCGGCCTTATGCTCCGGCAGGAGCCCCGCCCGATAGCCATCCGCGCCAACCTGCTGCGCCACCAGCCGCGCCTGTGCCTCCGTATCACCGGTCAGCAGTTCAATGTCGCCTACCCCTTCATACCGGAGCGCATTGATTGCCCGGCGCACATTCTCTCTGGGCCGGTCCATGGCCCCCAGGAGGCCGATGATCCGCGTCCCGTATCCGACAAAGTTGGGAATGGAGCCATCCGGTGCCGGAATCGGCAGTGCGGCGCTCAAATGGTTTTCCTGCATGTACAGATAACTGCCTACAAAGACATCCACGCCCTCAACCGTGGTCCTGGTTCCCCGGGCAACCACCGTCACCGTTTCCCCGTGAACCGGCACGGAAATCCGTCTGCGCCGTCCATAGTTCAGAATACTGTGGGCCAGCGGATGCCGGCTGGTTTCCTCTGCCGCCATCGCCAGGCCAATGACCTGCTCCTCCGTAAATTCAGGATCCAGCACGTGAATCGAGGTGATCTCCGGTCTGCCCTCCGTAATGGTTCCCGTTTTATCCAGAAGCACCGTGGAGGCAGTGGACATCTGCTCAATAAAGGCGCCGCCCTTGATCAGCATTCCCTGCCGGACGCCGTTATGAATGGCTGCCGAGAAGGCCGTGGCCGTCGACAGCTTAATCCCGCAGGAATAATCAATGACCAGCATTTTCAGTGCTTTCTCGGGATTGTGCGTGACCAGGTATACGGCGGCGAAGAGCAGGAAGTTCAGAGGAACCAGGTAGTTGGAGAAACGGTCCGCATAGCGCTGAATCGGCGCCCGTTTCAGTGCGGATTCCTCCACCATCCCGACAATCCGGCTGACCACCGTATCATCGCCGACTTTCATCACCTGAACATGGATGACGCCGCTCTTGACCACTGTTCCGGCATACACCTCATCCCCCGGCACCTTCTGTGCAGGGACAAATTCACCGGTAATGGCACTCTGGTCCACCACCGCGTCGCCGCTCAGGATCTTTCCGTCCACCGCGATTTTCTCGCCCGTATGAATGACCACCCGCTCGCCCTTTTTGAGCGTTTCCGCCGGCACCCGTTCAAGCCGTCCGTCATTCTGTTCATGCCACACATGACTGTCCTCGACGGAAAGCATGGACACAATGGAATCCCGTGTCTTTTCAATCGTATAGCTCGTCATGAGTTCCGCCAGGTCCGACAGGGCCAGAATCGTCAGGGCTGAATTTCCGGACCCCAGCAGGAGACTCGCCACAATGGAGGTCACCGTCAGGAAATCCGCATTCGGCCGCAGGTCCCGCGCGAGCCCTTTGAGCGCGCTTTTCGCCAGAGGCAGGGACAGGACCGCCGAGGCCAGGGCCTGCGGTGTCGTAAATCGGCCTATGCCGGTCACTGTTCCGGGCTTCAGGACCGTATTTCCAAGCAGTGCAGCAGCACCGGAGAAGACCAGGCGGCGGGCCAGCCTGCCAGTCGTCATGCTCAGTTCTCCCCCGTCCTCCTCCGCCGCATGACTCTGCCGTGAGGCATCCATGGAATAGCGTGCCAGCACCATATCGACGGCCTCCCGGATTTCATCCAGGTCCACCCGCTCGCAGGCATAGAGGATCAGGATTCCCTCTGTGGGAATCGTCACCTGTGCGCTGCGGACACCGGGAATGCCGGCCAGTTCCCGGGCCAGCTCCAGACGCTGCGGAAACAGGTGTTTAAGGCCGCTGGCACGAAAACGCACCCGTCCAGGCAAACTGGACACCGTGACGCTTTTCATCCAGACACCGCTGTTTTTCCCTTTCAACCTGGAGGTTAAAAATGCCATTCAACTCACCCTTTCAAATCTGTGGCAGCTGCGCCAGCAGGCGGGCTTTTATCGTTTCCACGATCTGATTTTCATTCATCAGGTAAAGGGAACGATCATCCACACCGCGAATTCCCTCATCCGTCAGAACGCGAATCCACTCAAAAATCTGCCGTTTCCCGGTCACGTTCGGCTCATAGCGGATCAGGAGCGTTCCGGTCACCGGATTGTACTGCGCTCCCTGCACCCCGGACAGCAGCTGCATGGCCGGTCCGATGTAGTGCAGATAGGGTTTCACCGTTTCCGGCAGTTTCTTATACAGGGGAAACCGCAGCCGAAGATGCCCGGGAATATCCGCTGCAACAGTTGGTTTCAGGACTCTTCTGAGCAGCGCTTCCTCTATCCGGTTCATTCTTTTCCTCTTTTTGCCACATTGGCGGCCCACCACAGAAGCGTTGCCGCTCCCGGCAGAAGGAATCCGCCTTTTATTCCTTTGGAGAGGCCCAGTGCCAGCAGTGTTCCGGATGCCGCCATTCGGGTATCAACCCAGCCGTCGGTTGCATCCAGCAGCGTCCGGTCCAGTGCCTGCAGGATCATCTGCAGCTTCTCCTGCAGTTTCGACAGTTCTTTCCGGTCAATCTGCATATCCAGATTCATCAGGCGGATAATGGCCCCCTCAATCACGGCCGGCTCCACCTGTCCGGCATCATACCGGACCAGAAGGGTCGAAAGTGTCGGATTGACACTGATCGACTGAATGGCCTCAATGCTGTTCATTTTCTCAAGCATATCCTCAGTCTGTTCCCTGTTTCGGGTCAGCTCAGGAATATACAGCCGCATTCTGCCCGGAATGGAGGCACGCACCTCGCATACGTTCCGAAATGACGGCAGTCCCGTGCCGCTGCGGTTAATGCCTGCGGCAACACTCAGAACGGTTCCCACTGCCGCTGCGATCCATACCTTGTTCATCATTGAAAGGAAAACCGGTCTGTAAAAGCCCGTGTTTTCTTTCCTCCTTTCCTCAGTCCACCGCCTGACACACCACCCTGCCGCCGTTCAGGGCAGCGGCCGGACCGTGCACAGCGTATGGATGATTTCCTCACCTGTTCCCGGATTCAGGACCTCCGGCCGGAACAGGAATCACACGCTTTTCCCGATCGAAGCCGGATGATACATCGGCTTCATCTGCTTCCTTAAAAGAGGATTATATCCCAATATTGACTGTCTTTACAATCCATAAAATTCCTGATGTGACAAGAGGTCAACATTAGACAAGTGCACGGGCAGGACCTTTTCCCGACAGAAAAAGACTGAGTGAAACATGTTCACTCAGTTAACTGTCCCGGCGTGAGGCATGCCAGGCCGGCTTCCTAAACGCCTTCCAGATCAATCCATTTATTCAGGGTAATAATCAGGTACAGCATCGCGTGAAACGTCGCATCCGAATCACAGTTGATCAGGGAACGGATTTTCCGCAGTCTGTAACGTACGGTATTGGTATGCTGATACAGCTTTTCCGCCGTCTCAGTGACATCAAGATCACTTTCAATGAAAATTCGGGCGGTCTCTGCCAGAGAGGCATGATTCTCCCGGTCATAACTTTGCAGCCGCGCATAATCCTCCATACAGCGATGAACGACAAACCGGTTATGCAGCAACGGAAACAGATACGCATCGATCCCCAGTTCATCCGCATGAACCAGCTGATTCCGCCGGTGCCCCGAGGCTTTCGAGGCGACCATGGCCTCTACCAGCGCGTTCCCGATTTCAAACTGATTGTCCCTGAGGCCGCTGATCCCGATACTGCACTGCTGCCGCAGCCCGTCTGTCAGTCCAAGCGAACCGCACAGCGCATTTAACGCGTCTTTTCCGGTCAGCGACCCGTTCCCCCGAATCTGGTGGAGGATCACCATCGTCTGATCCGCCTCCATGAACAGGTAGTCCTTTTCCAGTTCATGGTTCTGCTCGATGCCGCTCAGAATCAGCGCTTCATAGACACTCATGGGCCCATCCGGATGAATGCAGAAGCATTCAAAGCTCCCCAGAGATCCGAGATTCATGTTCTTCAGCTTCTCACGAACCTGTGTCTTGGTCAGATCCCCTTTCATCAGGGCGGCGATATCCTTCTCATACCCTCTGAAACGGCTGTTTCCGCGGATCAGATCCGTCACCTGAAGGAGCGCATCCTCAATATAGGTCCTGTCAAAGAGAAAAACCGGCGTTCCGAAATTGTCCGCCAGGGAGAGCACCTCCTGGGGCACTTCGGAAAAGTAGGCCGTTTTAATCAGAATTCCCGCCACTTTCTGATTGAGCAGCGCCATGAGGGACTCGCTGACGAGATCCGGCTCGCCGCGGGCATACGCCAGGGTGGTCAGGACCAGATCCCCCTCGTAAAAATCCGGAAGCAGCACATGAGAGGAATCATATTCATACAGCACCACCGAGGATACGGAGCGTTCCATTCCGCTTTCACCGGCGATCAGCCGAAGATTCTCAATGTTTTTCAAACGGAGGAGTTCCTTGATGTAGATCATTGTCAGTCCTCCCTTATGAGTCCGTGCATCGGTCTGCTCCATTGCCGGGAGGAACCGGACTATCCCCTGTTCTCAGAGGGTTCAGGCTGTCATTTACAGGACGTACAGCAGAATCGCCAGGATATGACAGATGGAACCTGCGACAACAAAGATATGAAAGACCGAATGCATATACGGTTTTTTCTTTCCCATATTATACAGTGCTGCTCCGATGGTGTAAAGAATCCCGCCGGCCAAAATGAGAAGAAACCCGGTTTTCCCGATGGTCCGGATCAGGACGGGAAGGCGGGTAATAATGGTCCAGCCCATCCCCAGATACAGAGCCATGGACAGATGCCGGAAGCTTCTCAGATCAATGCTGTTCAGCACAATCGCCACGGCCGCCAGCCCCCAGACAATCCCGAACAGCACCCACGCCGTGACCGGCTCCTCCCGGGCAATCCCGCACAGGAGCACCGGCGTATAGCTGCCCGCAATCAGAATATAGACCGAGCAGTGATCAAGAACCTGCATCACCCGCTTGCCTTTTCCGTCATGCAGTCCATGATAGACGCTGGACATGGTATACAGGAGAATCATGGAAATTCCGAACACAATCGAGCTGCCAATCCCCACTCCGCTGTGATGAACGGCGGAACGGATAATGCACAGAACCAGTGCCGCAATGGCAATTCCACCGCCCACAATATGGGTGATCATATTGATTCGTTCTTCTTTTCTTGAATAGGACGGCATCTGGCGCTCCATCAGCTTTGTCCGTGTCATACAGTACCACCTCGCGCTTTATCTAGTATTCATTACCAGATGCAATGATATCAAGTATTACGTCAAAAGTCAAGTGATGCCCTGCCCCGAAGGCATCCTCCTTCTCTCCCGCCGCTTTTCAGGAATTTCCGGCAAATGCAAAAAGGAAGAAGGCTGTTGACCTTCTTCCTTTTATCCGAATTACTTGATTTCGACGGTACCGCCGGCCTCGGTGATCTTCTTCTTGACTTCCTCGGCCTCGTCCTTGCTGACGCCTTCCTTGAGGGTCTTCGGAGCGCCTTCGACCATGTCCTTGGCTTCCTTGAGTCCCAGTCCGGAAACGACCTCACGAACTGCCTTGATAACGGCAACCTTCTTCGCAGCATCAAAGCCGGTCAGAACAACATCAAACTCGGTCTTCTCCTCAGCAGCAGGAGCGGCAGCACCAGCAACACCGGCAGCAGCAACAGGAGCAGCGGCAGAAACGCCGAACTTCTCTTCGAGAGCCTTCACAAGCTCAGAAGCCTGAATCAGAGTCAAGCCTTCAATCGCGGATACGATCTCATTAATTTCCATTTTATGTTCCTCCATAAAAAGTCTTTGTCACAGTCAGTCTGCTTACTGCTCTCCGGCGGCGGACTTTTTGTCGACGATCGCCTGAATGACATAAGCAAGTGCGGTCGCCTGAGAATTCAGGCAGCCCATAATCTTGGCAATGAGCTGCTCGCGCGGCAGAATATCGGCCAGAGCCTTAATCTGCTCAACGGTCTGCACCTCACCATCCATAACGCCTGTCTTAATGGTGAGCGGAGAAGTCTTTTTGTCCTTCTCAGCGCCTGCAATAAACTCCTTGATGATCTTCGGGCCGGAAACCGGATCCTTCTCACTGAACACATATGCGTTCGGACCTTCAAGCAGCTTGGAATCAATCTCGATTCCCTTGTTAGCTAGTGCACGGCGGACCAACGTGTTCTTGAACACACAGTACTCAACGCCTGCTGCACGACACTTTGCGCGAAGAGCGGTAACCGCCTCCACGGTCAGACCGGAATATTCGACGACGACAATAGACTCTGCTTTGTCAATCTTCTCCTCAATCTCGGCCACAAGTGTCTTTTTCGCTTCAAGATTAGAAGACATTGTCATTTCCTCCTTCCTCGATTGGTCCGAAAGAAAAGCCCCTGCGCAGGGCGCAAGGGCAATAACAATCAATTGCTCACTCGCACCTCGGCTGGCAGGAAAAATCCTTTATGATGCCATGCATCGCCGGCTGTCTTTGGCACTGACTTTTCAATCGGCAGACAGTATATCATCCCTTGATCGATGTGTCAAGAAATGATGAAAATTTCCCGGTATATCAGAACTTAAGAGCGTTCAGCTTGATTCCGGGGCCCATGGTCGCGGAAAGAACTGCGCTGCGGATGTAGATACCCTTGGCAGCAGCCGGCTTCGCGCGGACGATCGCGGTCATCAGGGCATTCAGGTTCTCGGTCAGCTGCTCAGCGGTAAAGGACTTCTTTCCGATGGGGCAGTGAATGATGGCCTGCTTGTCGAGACGATACTCAACTTTACCGGCTTTGATGTCAGCGATGGCCTTGGCCACGTCCATGGTAACCGTTCCGCTCTTCGGGTTCGGCATGAGTCCTTTCGGGCCCAGAACTTTACCGAGACGGCCGACCACACCCATCATGTTCGGGGTAGCGACGACCACATCGAAATCGAACCAGTTCTCACCCTGGATCTTGGCAACCAGTTCCTCAGCGCCGACATAATCCGCACCGGCAGCCTCAGCCGCCTTTGCCTGATCACCCTTGGCGAAGACCAGGACGCGGACCTTCTTGCCGGTTCCGTGCGGAAGTACGACGGCACCGCGGACCTGCTGGTCAGCCTGCCGGGGATCAACGCCCAGACGGACGGAAATCTCGAGGGTCTCATCGAACTTGGTTTTGGCGGTCTGAAGAGCAAGCTTTACAGCCTCTTCGGGATCATAGAGCTTGCCGCTCTCAATCAGCTTGGCGCTCTCAATATACTTTTTACCGTGTTTCATTTTTATCCTCCTTGTGGTACAAACGGTTTAAACCCTCCCACAACATTCTATCCCTCTCGGGAATGGTGAAAGGCAACAGACTACTGATTAGTCCTCTGCAACGGTAACACCCATGGAGCGGGCAGTACCCTTGACCATGCTCATTGCAGCTTCAATGCTGCCGGCATTGAGGTCAGGCATCTTCTTCTCAGCGATCTCACGAACCTGAGCCTGCGTCAGCTTGCCAACCTTGTTCCTGTTGGGAACACCGCTGGCGGTCTCAATGTTCAGCGCCTTCTTAATCAAAACCGGAACCGGCGGCGTCTTGGTGATGAACGTAAAGGTACGATCGGAATAGACGGTGATGACCACAGGGATGATCATGCCGATATCGTTCTTGGTACGCTCATTGAATTCCTTGCAGAATCCCGGAATGTTGACGCCATGCTGACCAAGTGCAGGACCAATAGGCGGGGCCGGATTGGCTTTTCCGGCAGGAACCTGCAGTTTAATCATGCCAGTAACTTTCTTTGCCATGACTTTTTCCTCCTAAAATAAGTGGTGATGCGGAACGGACTGTTCCTCCCACGTCCGGACAGGCCGGACTGTCTGCAAAACCGGATTGCTCCGGATTTTGTCTTTCTTGAAGATGGAATTATAGCTTTTCCACCTGCGATACGTCAACCTCAATAATATTGACGCGGTTGAGTATCTCAACGGCAACCTTTACCTTCTTCTGTTCAGGGATAACCTCTTCTACGATACCGGATGCATTGCCAAGGCCGCCCTCATTGATGCGAACCTTGTCACCTTTTTCAAGGTCAGAGCGAACGGTACCATGTGTATGTGTCATCCGGACAAATTCCTCATCCGTCAGCGGAATCGGTTCACTCCCCGGTCCGACAAATCCGGTTACGCCCCGGGTATTCCGTACGACGTACCACGTTTCCGTCGTCTTCACCATCTTTACCAGTACATAGCCCGGAAAGATCTTGTGCTGCACTACATGTTCCTTCCCGTTTTTGATCTCCGTGGATTCCTCTACCGGAACCATCACATCCTGAATCAAATCGGTCAGTCCCTTGTTTGCAGCGGTCTTCTGAAGATCGGTTGCCACTTTGTTCTCATACCCGGAATAGGTATGGACAACATACCACAATGCCTGTTCTTCTGCCATGCATTCTCCTCCTGACTCTTCTTACAGCCTGATCAGCTGTCTGACGAGGAATGAGGAAGCTGTATCCAGCAAGCCAACAATCAAAGCAAGGGCCACAACGAATACAATAACGACGAGTGAATAATTCATCAAATCTTCACGGGTAGGCCACGAAACCTTTTTAAGCTCGGCAACCATGTTTTTGAATCTTGCGGAAATCGTTCCGGGCAGATTCTTGATCCATGTGAAAGCGCGACTCAAAAAACCAGGCTTCTCGGTCTTCACCTCTTTTTTCTCAGACATTCTCTCTCACATCCTTATTCGTACTCTAGATGGAATTAACGGGTTTCCTTATGAACCGTATGCTTTTTGCAGAAACGGCAATATTTCCGCATCTCAATACGATCAGGATTGTTCCGCTTATTCTTCATCGTGTTGTAGTTTCTCTGCTTGCACTCGGTACAGGCCAGCACGACTTTCACACGTACTCCTGCTTGCGCCATACAAGACACCTCCTTCTAAATCAGACATCCCCTTCATTAGGGGTGTCAAAACATGCTTGCACATTGTACATCAGGTCCGGAGCGCTGTCAACACATTTTTTTCAAAACTTTGAAATATTTTATTCAGTTTCCTGAATTCTCTCGTATTCCCCGATTTTCTCATTTTTCCGTCAGACATTGGCGTTATTACGTCATTGTTTGTTTTAGTTCCCTGGCAGGTTTTCATCTGCCGGGGCTTTGCGGGCCGGCACAAAAAAAGAAGCTCCGAAGAGCTTCCTTTTTTCGAATTTACGTCCGGGTATTACTCAATGATCTTGGTAACAACACCGGAACCGACCGTACGGCCGCCCTCACGGATAGCGAAGCGGAGCTTCTCAT
>DGWH01000152.1 GCA_002395225.1 Christensenella sp. UBA4263 | reverse complement strand
AAAGTCACGGGCGGAAGGAGAGGGCCTGCCGCCACAGCGGCAGTTTGTCAAATATGAGCACCGAAAAAAAGCGGTGCCCAAAGACCAAGTCACTGATCATAAAGGAGAGGGCCAGCCGCCACAGCGGCAGTTTGTCAAGTATGAGCACCGAAAAAAAGCGGTGCCCAAAGACCAAGTCACTGCTCATAAAGGTGGTGTTCATGAAAAGAACAGTTTTTTCTTGCTTTCAGGCAAAAGGATTGGTAAACTTTATCTGAACGGATGAGGCTGGAAACGGACGGGAACCTTCGGGATGCGAAGAGACCGGAGGGGCAGATCCGGGCCGGCAGATGAGAACAGGACTGGGGGTGAGACCGTGCCGCTGACGAATGTATGGTGCCGTGACGGGCAGGGGGAATGGACGCGGATTACGGCGGAGAAAGCGGAGAAGGACTATCGTTACACGGTTTCCGTCCACAGCCGGCTGTTCAGATGTTATCACTGTTTTCAGTACGTTACCTTTGTCAAGGGGGACGGAAAGACCAGCCATTTCCGGCACAGTTCCGGGGAAATGGATAAAAGCTGTGCGGACCGGTGCAAGCTGGATGAGGCCCAGATGGACAACGCGGTGAATGCACCGCGGGATCAGATGCGGCTGCGGCTGGAGGATGGGACCGTGGAGCTTGAAATCGGTTTTGCACCGGTGGGAAAGGCGGCACTGGGAAAGGCCATAACCGCCCATGCTCTCGTAATGGTCGAGGGACGGGAAAATGCGCCGCATCACTACTGGGTAGACCGTTCGAGGTTTGGCACGGGCAGGACCACGTGGCTTCCGCTTCCGCTGGAATGGGCAGTGGATTTTGCGGTCACAGGGACGCCGCCGGGGCAGGTTCCGCGGGCCTGGACCGAACAGCGGACGGGTATAGATCCTGCCGGAACGGTCTTTGATGTCCGTACAGGGAAACGGATTCCGGAGCGAAGCGACGCAGAAGTGGGACGGCCCTATTATCTTCTCTGTGACCGGTGGAAGTATATTTCCGTCACCAATCCGGCGGTTCAGATCCGGCCGGTCCTGATCAAAAATGATGCGTGGAAGCTCTACCGGATATCGGCGCCGGCCTACAGCCCGGAGGCGGCAGATTATTTCTTTGATTACCTTCATCTTCGCCTGACCCGGGTGCCGGCAGAGCTGCATTTACTGTGGCCGCCTGTACTGGAAAAAGATGAGATGGTGGAGACCGGGTCAGATTCGTTTGAGTTCCTGGTGACAGGGGAAGCGGATTTTGAGGCGTTCCCCGGAAATGAACAGCGGACCATTCACGTGAGGCAAATCGATGAGCAGCAGCAGCTGATCCGGGTGGAACATGCCGGGGCCTTGCAGATGGTCTGTGCGGCAAGAGAACATCAGCGGCTGTCGTGCCTGTACATCAGGCCGCCGGATACGCAGTGGAGAACGGCACCGGCCCTTGAGAGCCGGAATACAAAAGGGCAGGTGCTGGATGAACCGGACCTGCCCAAAGACGGGGTGATTGTCCTTTGCTCGGAGGTAGATGCCTCGGTGACGGTGGAGGAGAACGGCGTCTTTCGGTACCGGAAAGCGGTGCCTGCCGGAAAGGAAACACAAATTCCGGACTGTACCAAACATACCCGGATCATCATCCGGCAGGGACTGGATATCGTGCAGGATATCCAGTTTGGAAAAGCGAAAAAGAAAGAACAGGTGCCTTTGGTTCCGTGGCAGGGACGGATGGTGCCGTTTCCGGGACGGTATGCCGGGGTGCTGGACCTGGTCCCGAAAAAGAGCTGCCTTTACCGGAAGGTGCTGCAGGCACTGCGGACGGGCACCATTCCCGAGGAAGCATGGAAGAGTCTGAGGAAGGCAATGGGTGAGAGAAATGGATGAAAAGATTATATCCCTGTGTTATGTCAGCAAACGGAATGACAAAAGCACCGAACTGTGCCGGATAGCGGATTACAGTCAGGGAAACTTTGTTCCGTATACGTATCATCCGGAGGCTGAATTCTATGGCACGGACCGCGATTTGCTGTATGGCACCTCCCAGTCCCTTCCGGTGAAATGCGGTTCGGTGGGGGTATTTGAGTGGTCGGTCTTCCAGAATGAAAAGAAAGAATGGCGGACGGACACGGCCATGTCCAGCGTGGTCTGGTGTGAGCTGATCCTGACGGACTTTGGGAGCCCGGAGGCGATTGCGGAAGCCCTGCGAAGCGGCCTTCAGATGGAAGAGGAATATGATGGCCGCCATGAGTTGCTGCTGTGCTGTGAGGAGCGGAATCTGAGTGCGGAGGCGATTCGTCTTCGGCCGGAGGAGGTTCTCTGGGAAAACGGGAAGCTGGTTTTACAGGAAAATGCCATCTGGCTGGAAGTGGGCCGGATGGACCGGACCTTTGGCGCCTGTGAGTGCAAGAGCCGGTATTCCCTCCTGGACAAACGGCTGTATCTGGCAGACCGGGAGGCCTATACCGCCGTCGGGAAGGTGGAAGGACGGTCAAGGGCGGAGGTCATCGGCAGGATTGTCCGGCAGAATATCGGGAAGGACACGCTGGGGCGGCGGGACAGACAAAAGGTGCGGGCAGCCCTTGAACAGGTGTCGATGCCGGACGTGCTTGAACAGGTCATGGCCGTGTACAAGTGCGACCGGATGAAGGCGCTGGAGGAGACGGCGGCGTATTTAAAGGAAATCACCGTGAAGCTGGAGAGCGATACGGAGGAGAAGGTAATTACCTATCTCATTGAGAACAACAGTGAGATGGCACAGACGATGCGCGCGGCCGTTCAGAAAGAGTGGGAAGCGGCCCAGCGGACGCAGATCCAGGAAGCGGAAAAGCAAAGAGCGAAGGTGACCGGGGAGATTGAGGAACTCCGGCGGCAGGCAGAGGCGGAAGCCGGGAAGCTGAAGACACTGGTCAAAAAGCAGCAGGAGGCAGAGGAAAAAGCACGGCAGGCCGTGGAAATGGAAGCCGGGGTACAGCAGCGGATCGGGCAGCATCTGACCCGGTTCCGGGAGGAATACGCCTCCTTCCTGACCGATGCGGCCCAGCTGGCAGGGGTCATCTCGGCCTGTACGCCGGAGGAACGGCGGAAGGAGGAACCAGAGGAGACCGGGGCGCGGGAAAATGAGCGGCAGTGCCGGGTAACGGTGCCCGAAACGATTCCGGAACGGGGACTGCTGAGGGATAATCTGACAGAGGGCGTCAGGTGCTTTTCTGAAATCTGCAGCAGAGGCGAGATGGCCCTGGGCCTGACGCTTCTGACCTTTGCGGCGCGGAAGGAACGGCAGCCGCTCCTGATTGCCGGCGAGGGGGCCGCTGAGGTGGCGGACCTGATGTCTGCCCTGATCTGCGGTCAGGGTGCCATCCGGATTGAAACGGAGGACCGCTGGCCGGTGGAATACATTACCCGGGAAATCACCGGGGCAGAGAGGGCTGTTGTCTGTGTCGTGGACGGTCTCAGGCGGGATTATGAAGGGCTGAGAAGCCTGATGCGGGCCAATCCGGAACGGATGTTTGTGGTGACGGAGGAGCACCGGGAATCCCTGGCCATGGAACCGGAAAGCCTGTTTACCGTCTTTTTCCCGGTTTTTACGGATTATTTCTACAATGGGGCGGCTGTCAGTGAACTGCCCTGGCATAACTGCTGTCAGGAGCTGATGAACATGTCGATGCCTCAGGAAGCACGGCGGATCAAGGACGCCAAGGCCCTGATGAACATCTGGTTCAGGTCCGGGTACTATTCGCCGATTCTGCTGAGACGGGTTTCCCGGCTGCTGGCTGAGGCCAGTGAACTGGCGCTGCAGATCCCGACACTCTCCAAGAAGACCATTTCCGCGATGGTTGAATTCCTGATCTTTCCGATTCTGCTGTGTCTGGGAAAGAAAGAGGCACTCCTCAGTGCCATCCGGTCCGCCGGACATCTTTCGCAGGAGACGAAGACGGACCTGATAGCCTTTGGCGGTCTGGAGGGAGAGGAATGACGGACACTGCCCTTGAGTTCTGGCGGGAGACAGGGGAACAGATGGATCTCAGGCAGGATCCCTCGGAGGAAGCGGGGGCATATGCCCTTCGCGTCCTGCGTTCCGCACTGTCAAGATGGGCTCAGATCATGCCGCATCTGAATGAACAGGGCGTGAGCGTGATGCAGCTGCGTCAGAGGCTCCATCGGAAATATGAGGATTATGCCGCGCTGGTGCCCATCCCCGGAGAGGCCGGCGGGAACCTGGAAGAGGAGATTTATCAGACCCTTCTGGCTAATGGGGCATTTTATCACCGGGCCCATAACCTGCAGCCGGCACGGCATAAGCGGATCGGAACGGAGCGTGTTTCCCTGATCCGCGGACTGGGACCGGAGGAGAGGACAGGGTTCAGCGGGCTGGCACCGTTTACCCGGGATGCGGCCGGGGCCATGGATGTGGCAGGGGAATATGATCTGTGGAAAATGGAGGACAGGGAAACCCTGGCGCTGATCTGGGCGGGCAGCACTGCCGCGGAAACAGATTCCTTTGATGAATACCTGGACCTCAGCCGGACGGAGGGGAAAACCTATACAAAGCACAGAACTGCACAGGCACCGTTTGCCCTGGCCCGGAACAGAACGGCCGGCAGGGGATCGGGCCGTGAGTATTACGTGATTCAGGGGGAGGAAGTCCGGCGCATTCCGGAACAGTTTCTGGAGGCCTCGCTGCATGAGTATCTGCAGCTTTTTCTCATGAATCAGGTCAGACCGCTAAAAGTGACCGCCGTTTGCGGTCCCTCTCTTGTGCGGTTTGAGACGGAGATGAAGCTTCCTGAACCGGATCTGCGGTTTGTCCGCTATGTGGCCTGGCCAATGCCGGATGACCCGGAGAGCCTGCTCCGTTTTTCCGTTCATCCTGACCTGTGGCCGGTACTGAAGGACAGATTCATTCATCTGGGCCTTGTCATTGAAACAGATTGATAAAAGGCGCACAGGATGTTCATCTGCCTCTGAAAGATGAGCAGATTCATTACTTGCAAAGTCTGTATCCGGGACAGAGTGAGGCCTTGAATGTCTGCTCCTCCAAATGGATCTGCCGGGAAATCACAGTTTTCTTCCCCGTGTCGAATCCTTTCCGGTATATGAACCCGTCCCGGATGGAATCGAGCCCTTTTGCATGGACACGAAACAGAAGCGGCTGTTTTTACGAGGCGCTTTGTCGTGCAGTGAAAGTTTGCCGAATCGGAAGCCTTGCGCAGCAGCGTGTCCGAAAGATCTGCATTGAGGCCTGCCGACTGGCCCCGCCGAGCAGAGACAGTCCGTGTAACGCTGGCTCTGTACAATGCTGCTCAGGCGAATGACCCCAATGGAGGTTTGCCGACTGGCCCTGTCACACAGCGACAGTCAGTGAAATTCCGGTTCTGTGTAATGCTGCTCAGGCGAATGTCCCAAACTGAAGCGTGCATAGAACAAAAGACAAATTAGAAGAGGACATGGAGATCAATCAATGAAGTACAGATTTAAATTCGGACGTGGACAAAAAGTAATCATAAGCGATAACAAAACCTTTGATGACCTTGGATACGCGATTCTTAAGAAGTATGGCATTACGCCGGAACATTTATACAGTTTCAGGTTCTCAAATGGAGAGTGTACGACTTCGGCAATGCCCTTCGGATTCTTTGGCGGATTCAATGATGGGATGGGAACTGTGCCGATTGAAACCAAACTGAAAGACAGAAAGATGGAAATTGGAGAAGTGCTGATCCTTGCATACGATTATGCGAGCGACTGGGAAAAAAAGATAAAGCTGGACGGATTTGAGTAAATCTGTCAGAGAAATCCGGAGATGACCTGAGCGGGTGCTGTACGCTTTCTGGCACTGGTTACGGCGGTATCTGCTTTTTTGGCAGCGGCGCAGATGGGTTTATGCAGAATAACATCGCTGAGATCTCCCGGACACTTTCTCGGCAGCTCGGTGTGGGGCAAATAACTCTTCATTCTTTCTATCTCGAAGAATTCTTGCGTATATACGCAAAAATTTTACAAGTCCCGCTTGCGTTTGCAAAGCAAAAGGGCTGCAATAGGCTCGTCAAAAAAATGCGATCTGTTGCAGATATCCATAAAATTTAATGGAGGCTAATTTATTCCTCCATTAAATGTATTTTTCTTTTCTGATTCTATGCTGTTTGTTTCAACCATTCTGGTTTTACGAATGAGAACTCACGATTAAAAAACCAATCTTCATCCTCATGATTCGCATAAAGACAAGTTATGCTTGCCAATGTACCACTTCCTTGTTCTCTCCAAAACATACGATCATCCATTTTTTGACGATCTCCAACGATCACTTCGTTCTCGTTTTCTACGCTGTTGCTGGAATTAATCAGTCCTGCTTTCTTACGCATTGCATAACAAGTGATATATTTCCCTTTCCCGTCTTTGGAAATGTATGTTAACAAACTGTTCAAAGCACTCTTGTTCTTGATTAGTTTGGGATCTATGTGTTCCAGATAATACTTTGCCTCTTCGATGTTTCCCCACCATAGTATATTTACCAATCTTCTTCCGTACAGTCTGCTGATAGAAGTGTTTTCTGATTTTCCCGGACCGGAAATGATTCCTTCTCTATACCAAGGGTCGGGTACCCTTGTTCCTACTATTGCTAGGCTCAACAGATTGTATACCTTTTCCTGTACGTGAAAAAAGTCGAGGTAAGTTGTGTGATACCAGTGCTCGAAATACAGGTCAATAGCCTTGAAGATAGCCGTTTCTCCATCGATGAAAAAGATAAAATGCCTTGTATGCAAGTTATTTGCGAGTAGGAAGGCAATCAATTCTCTGAATGCTTCCTCAATAGTAAGTGCAGTAATACGATAGCGTTCACTTGATTCGCCACGCTGAACAACTATATTCCAATGCTTTATTCGATCATTAGAATCTTTTCCGGTTCTTTTTCCTCCATTTACATGTTTCTCAGCTTGTTTATCTAACATGATTGCATCTATAGAGATATACAAATTAGATGCTATATAACGTTCGAAAGAGCAAAAGTGAAGGAACTGATTGGATGGATTACGATCGGGCCGTGTATTAATCCATGTCGCATACTCAGTAAGCACAGTCTCTCTATTCTCATCAGAAATCAGATTTCGAGAACCTCTTCTTCCTGAATTGGGAGGATAGATACTTGTATCTGGCTGTGAAAAAGTCTCGCTCTCACATGTTTCATTCTCTGGTGTTACGCTCATTGGTAAAGCTGGAGGCCATTCGTGCGTATATGTTGGAACCATGATTTTCGCAGGATCGATATCAATAGCACTCAATGGTTTGTTCCGCAAATACTCAGGAAGTTCCAGCTCTTTTGGCCATACCCCGGTTTCTGGGAACCCATTCTTTAGCAGAATTTCTGTGGTTAGTCTTTTCTTATAATCATCGAGCTCTCTTCCTTCACCGATGACACACCTTCTTACAGTGTCATGAGTGAGCAATGCCTGAGAATTACTACGATGATAGTCATGATTAATCGTCTTTGTGGCATCACGATACGAGGAAGATACGGCGTGTTGGCAAATGGTGTGAGCAAAACTTGGACTGTATGCTTTCTCTTTATCATGAAGAGGACGCGAAACATGGATTGGCATAGGTGAAGAAAAACGTCCTAACTCTGTTTCGAAGGTTACCGGCTGTGTAATTCCGCTTATATTGGCTTTTTTTTTACCAAATCCATAAGCATTTCAATGGATCTAACGCCTGCCCGGTCACGAACACTGATAATGACCGGTTCTGCTTCACCAATCCCTTTCTGAATTCCTCTCATGTTCTGAAAATCATAATGATCAGCTGCGGGCAGCCTTTTATGGTCCTCTATAACATCAAATTTGATTTCACCATGATCAAAGATAACAGGAATACAACAACATCCAATTCCATCACTTTTTAATTCCTGCATAGGTAATATTCGCTTTAACAACTCGCTTAGCTCAGCTGTTAGTTCTGGTGAAATTGTAAGACGTTCTGCTTCTGGCTCAGGACTTTCTGATGCAGGCGTGACTGGTCTGCTCTGTGTTGTTTGGGGAGATTCTTCTTTTTCCTTTTTGTCCCATAAAATAGGATCACTTTCCGGAATGGCGTTATCAATATAATTACGAATGGCGTTCAACAGAGTTTCGGCCGCTTTTGGCTGATGACGATCGCACATTCCCTCAAACCATTGCCCAACTTGGCTCAGCCAGGCGTCTGTAGTGTCGACGGTATGAAAGTATACGCCTCGCAGTTTAGTACCGGTATAACGCACGTTTTCCGGCGAACAGACGAAAACGTGATACTCGGCATCATCGGCATCTGGCAGGTAATCTAGTGTATCCGACAGATAGTCCCAGATGCGAATCGGGTTTTGTCCACTGATCTCTTTTGCTCTCCACACGGCAGTCTGAATAGCTGTTGCCAGAGAGATAGGCTCATTGGAAGCGTTAAAGTCCTCGGAAAGAACTCTAATACGTGTCGATAATCTGCCAAACAACGCTCCAATTGAGTTTTCTGAACAACTCACGATAATTGCTTGTTCGTTTTTTGATATATATAAACCACATATGTCAACGGTCTTTGAAATCAGTTCGTCGGTCGTCTGAATATTCCACCACCTTGTGCGGGATAACGTGACCCCCAGTCGGCGTAAAGTCCCAGAAACTGTGGCTCTGGTAGCGCCTGTCGCGGAAGCTAATAATTCAACCGTCCATTCTTTGGTCTTATCAGAAAGCAATTCGGCTATTTTCTTATTGATATCAGAGACTGTCTTTGCAGGCTGTTTACCGCCTCCGTGACGAGAACGGAGACCTTCTATCCCGTGCTCTGAATACTGCTTTCTCCAGTGTGAAATATCAGCTGGATTCATACCTGTTATTTGGGATACTTGCTGATTTGTAGGATTACCTTCAGCACATGCGAGAATAACCTTGGCCCTTCGTGCTACTGCTTGATCCGGGTGTTCGCTTAACTCGGTCAGTTCATTAAATGAGCTTTCATTCAATTTAATCTGTATCGATCGCTTTGACAATTACAACCACCACCTACA
>DGWH01000098.1 GCA_002395225.1 Christensenella sp. UBA4263 | reverse complement strand
ACAGCTTGCGCATTATACCTCAGGTCTAATGGGCTGTCAACACCTTTTTTTCGGGACTTTTTGGCCCGAAACGGTCAATATCCGAACATTCCGTGGTTGTTTGCCTACAACTTGTTCGTTAAATGAGCGGAGTCCGTGAATCATTAATGTTTCACGGACTCCGTGAGGCGTTCTTTTCCCGAACAAAATTCTTTTTCAGAAATTTCAAAATTCTTTTTCAGAGCCTGTCAGCGGGGATTCTCCGGGGATTGAAGCAACTGAATCATCAATCGGAGAAGCCGATAGCGAACGCTGGGACAGGCAGATTTCACAACAGCCTTTCGGACTGATCAAGCTGGAATCTGTCACTCGATCAGCCCGTCAGATCGCAGCAGTTCAAGGACGCGTGCCTCCCGTTCAAGCATTGCCGGATCCTTTGGCCCGTGATCTTTCGTCCGATTGATGAAAATGGCCGTTTCAGGCGTTACGTATTCCAGGGTAAACCCCTCGTCTGATTCGTAGTCATCCAGCTTCTGTGGCCTGACACCCTCTTCTGCCTCGCAAAGGTAATAGTAGTTGTCCTGGATAAAAACATCGTCCTCCTCCGTCATGCTCTTCTGAATCCGGTGGACATACCCGTATTCCCGTACAGAATCCGGGATCACCGTCAGGCCTGCTTCCTCGGCCGTCTCCCTGATCAGTGCGTCAACGCCGCTTTCTCCGGGTTCAATCCCCCCGCCCGGGAATTTAAAATAATCATACTTCAGACTGTGGATCATGGCGATTTTGCCGTTCCTGATAATGATGCTTCTGGCAGAATCCCGCTGAAAAGAACGGGTGCACCCGCCATAATCCTTTCTATCCATTTCAAAAAGCAGTCTCATTTTCATACGCTCCACAAATATCGATCTCATCAAAATCCTGTCTCCGGGTGATCATTTCCTCACGCATCCCTTCAAATTCAATCCCCAGTCGGATCATTTCTCGTATGCGAACTGCGGTGATCCCTGCGGAAGAAAAGCAGTTCGATCAGGCTTTTCTCATATGGGATGAATTCTCCACTGTCTATCATCCGGAAGATTTCCTCTTTGGATGCCCAGCGCACAGCCTGTACCTCCTCTGCCTGCAGATGAAGAGATCGGATATCAACCTCCCGCGTCAGAAGATAATAGTCATCAAAACCGTTCTCCCAATGAATGGTCAGAGACGGGCGTACATCAGACAAATCGAGAGAGAGCCCCAGTTCCTCACGCGTTTCCCGTTCCGCGGCGGACCGGCTGCTATCTCCGGCTATGGCGCTGCCGCCCACCGTGACATCCCAAAAATTCGACCAGCCGTGTTTGAACGGCTGCCGCTGCTGGATCAGCATTCTGCCTTCCGCATCAAAAATGCAGACATGAACAACAAGCCGGTAGAGCCCCTCCGGCGTCGGCTCACCCCGGATCATTTTTCTGTCTGTTTTCTCACGTTCGGCGGTATACAGATCAAATACTTCCATTTTCGTCTCCAGTTCCGTCAATCTTCCTCATGCCCCCGGCAGGAAGCAATCAGCAGGTTTGTGGCTATGCACGCATCTGCAACCATATTCCATGGTTTATATTACAGGCTTCTGTTCCCTGCGTCAACAGGCATCTCCTGCCTGCAAAAACAAACAGCACTCACGCTGTGCGTGAGTGCTGTAAAGCCTCTGTATCTGTCGGCAGATGATCCGGGTCTGAATCGTTACAGTTCCACGATGATATTGTTAAGCTCCATTCCCGGGATATAATGCACTTTCTTTGCCAGAGCGACAATCATCCGGATTCCCATGTTCTGTGAGGGATCTTTCGGGTTGTTTTCCTCAAGCCATCTTAAGGGATCAAACGGTCTTCCGTTATCCTTAATCCGGATCATCTTTTTCTGATCCCTCAGGATCAGCCTCAGCTCGATGCGGCCGTTTCTGACTTTCTCAAATCCATACTGCACCGTGTTTTTGGCCATTTCCTCAATGAACAGGGCGACGTGATTGGCCATTTTCTGGTCTTCGCCTCTCTTGAGGCAGAACTGACGTGCCTTTTCAGACATCTCCACCACCTGATCCATGTCCTTAGCCGAGGCCTCAAAGCACTCGTCCGGCTTCGGGCCAAAGTCCTTTGGAAGAATCAGAAGATCACGGACAGACCTGGGAAAACGGCGGTTGATCACCGCCGGAATGCAGATGCAGCCAAACAGCGTCAAAAGCCCTGAGGCGGGGAGACTCGCCTGTGCGCCCTGGAGTCCGAAAGTAAGTCCCAGGATGAGCACCAGCAGACAGGGGAACAGACCGTCCCTGAAAATGCTGACCAGATAATTCAGCCGGATATGTCCGGTTCCGGCGAAACTGCCGCTTAATGCATAGGTGGCAATCACAAAGAGGTTTTGAAAGACCATGAACCGGACAAAGGATATCGCCAGCTGTCTTAAGGAAACAACATCGGTCCGCAGGAATATCGACGAAACAGGGCCCGCCAGAGCAAAAAGGATGGCCCCGATCACCAGATAGATCCGGTAGCTGAATACCAGTGAGATGCGCAGGACTTCTGAAATCGAATCCGTGTTCTCCTCGCCGAAGGCAAGTCCTGTCAGGGTAGCCGTGGTCGACTGGATGGTCGTGGTAAGAGACAGGAGCAGGATAAATGCCCCTCCTGCCGCCGAATAAGCCGCGATCGCGTCTGTGCCCCCGGCTTTCAGCAGGACATAGTTGAAGGAGCCGGTTTTGAAGCTTCCCATCAGCATGGGAACCGCTCCTGCAAGTCCATAGACCAGAACCCGGGGAATCACCCCGAAATTCAGATTGTTCAGGCTGAACCGGAGAAGATGCCCTTCCTTGCGAAAATGCAGCAGAAGGTAGAAAAGACCGATAACGGCACTGATGACGGAAGCCAGGGCCATCCCCAGCAGCCCGCCATGGAAGACGAACACATTTAACAGGTCAAGCGCCACATCACCAACCAGAATGATCAGGGCAAAACCCATGCTCCGCTTCTGGTCATTGTCCAGCGCAAACAGACTGTTCAGCAGAGAAGACAGACTCATGGGAATGATGATAAACGAATAACCCCTGAGATAATCCTCTGCCATCTTCATCACCTGTGGATCCGCCCCTTTGGCGATGAGCGGCAGGAACATCGGGGAAATGCCCGCAAAGAAAGCGGTCATCAAGCAGCCAAAGCCAATCACGCTGACCACCGTGGTGGAAAAGATCTGATTGACTCTTCCGATATCCGCCTTGCCCATGCTCTCCGTGCAAAGTTGCCCGGTTCCGGCCACAAACAGGGCGTTTACCAGCCCGATCAGTGAAATAATCGGACCGGTCAGGCCTACGGCCGCGACCGCATCCCTTCCAAGAAACTGCCCGGTAATGGCCGAGTCGATTACATTGCACAGGATACTGCACATCATTCCAATCAGCATGACGGTAAATAATCTGGTGAAAACCCCCGCCATCAGCGTTTTTTCTTTTTGCGTTTTTCCCTTTTGCATCCTTACGCTCCTCCTTCGCAGGCCTCACCGTTGCCGGAGCAGCATGGCATGAAGCCTGGATTTATCTGACTGTCGCTTCGCAGGCCTCACCGTTGTCCTCTTCCGGGGCATTGCCTGAGGTCTTGATTACATTCACTGCCGCAGCGCAGCAGAAACATTCTTTTCATCCGCAGAAGGGCCCTTCGCTCCTGCTTCGCTAATACCATTCACAATCATTGTAAAAGCTTCCGTCATATCCCTGTCCATTCACCGGGACGAACGGCGCCATTTTGTGCCATACAGCCGCAATCGCTTCATCCTCGGGCCGGACCGCTCTCCCGGGGCCTTCCCAGAATGCCTCCGTGATCAGCATCCGAAGGCATCCGGATGTCAATGACGGCTTCCTTGTTCCTGACAGGACTTTTTGTAAAGCCGTCTTCTCCGCATAGATAACGGTCGCCTGTTTTTTCTCTGCCGCCCTCAGGACATCCCCTGTTGCCTCCTCGCGCAGGAGCGTGACCGGGTTTCCTTCATAAAACGCCGCGGCAAGAAGGACCCAGAGGAAAGGACTGTTTCCCTGACAGATCATCAGCCGGTCCTTCCCGTGCCAGCCCGTTCTCCTTCGAAATTGTTCCGCCATTTCGCATATCCGGCGTCCCGTCCATCCGGGATGATCCGAGGACACCGCATCCTGCCCCGTCAGCACCGGTTCATCCGGCAGAACCTCCAGAGGTGGATTATAAGGGTCAAATTCCCCTTCCTCCGGAATCGGGACTTCAAGGGTGGTGCCCTCCTCCATCGTGGCAATGCATCCGCTTTTCATGATTCCAAGCATCCCGGCAAGAAAACGGATTCCTTTGGGGTCATCCGAAACAGGACGGATCACCGATCCCCGCCGGATCTTTTGCGCCCGGATCCTGGCTGCCATCCGGTTCGCCATCCGATTCAGGTCCCGGAAGGAAACGGAACAGATCTCTCCGTCCCGCCACTCGGTCAGGGCCTCCCGGTCCGGGAACCGGGCCGCATTGATTTCAAGCTGCAGCGTGAGAGAAGCCGTACCCGTGCAGTCTGCCCCATACTCCCACATCAGCAGTTCCCCATTCACCTCTCGGGCACAGTTTCGGGGCTGCAGCCGGTAAAAAGAAACGGGCCACCGGGCAAACTCAAATACCTGCCTCCTGGTTCCGCCCCGGTTCAAAAACGACTGAAGGAGGGGGATCTCCTTCTTTTTTGTCGCGATGATCAAAAATGTCCCGGATGCGTCGGGGGCCGCATCGTCCTCCGTTAACAGTGCCTGAAGGCCTCGCAGCCTGCCCAGGCGCAGCGCCCGGTGAATCCGCTGCGCATCCAGCCCTGAACCGACCACATAAATCCGCTCAAAATCGCTGCTTCTCCGAAGCATGCCAGTGAGACTGCCCCGCTCATACCAGTCGGCCTTTTCCCTGAGTCCGTCCAGATCGACAAGTCCCTCGAATTGCCCGGCATAGTGCCACCACAGATCGCCTCCCTGTGCGCGCCGGTTTTTCCACGGCCGGAGATAGTCACGCATCAGAAAATGCAAAATTCTCGGATTCCCGCAGGAAACGCCGGGCATACAGTTGTACTCCGGGGGCAGAAGCCGTATCCCGCCGTAGCAGATGATGTTTAACAGATCCTGATCCACGACCAGATAATTTCGCACCTGTTCCAGCAGTTTTTTCTGAATGCCGTCCCGCCTCATCCGGGAAAGATTCATGAACAGTACACCGGAATTGATGTACGTCTCAACGCCGGGAATATGGTTCCCCACGGTCTGCTCCCGAAGAGAGGAGATATCATAAAATACCCCTGCCAGATAATAGTCCGTCATATCCATTTCCCAGAGAGGAAGGACAGAGCCCACCACCAGCGTATCCGAATCGATATACAGGCAGCGATCCACCTCGGGCAGGAGCATGGGCAGGATCAACCGGTAACAGGCAGCTTTTGACCACAGGGAGTCCTTAAAGTCAATGCTGTCAAACGTCGCCTCAGAGATCCGGTGCTGCAAAAGATTCAGGTTTTTGAAGCGGTCCTCCAGCATCGCCAAAAGCCTTCGGTCTTCCTCGCAAAAGCTCTCATCCAGAAGCAGATGAAGGTTGACCTGCTGATTGTCGGGAAGATGCTCCATCAGGGAGTAGATGGAGACACCGCACAAAAGCAGGTAAGAATGATCCGTGGCATAGACAATCTCCAGGGGGTCCCTCATCCATTCTGCCTGCCTTTCAGGTACTGTTCCATGGTTTTCATCACGGTCTCATAGGCAAGGCTCCGTCCCTCGTCCTGCGGATAACGCAGCACGATCCGTAAGGCCCCATCCGCCATCTCCATATAATGACCGGTGTCCATGCCCTCCGGCCCGTTGTTCACGGAAAGGACATTCCCGTGGTACGCCTCGAAAATCCGGGAGATGATTCCCTCTTCGATATTGTGCCGGTTGAGCCTGCCATATTCCCTGGTGTCGGTCACGAAGGGGTATTTCCAGGGCTTCATCACTCCCTGCTTAAACGTCTCCGGCGACATGTCCTTATCCAGATATACCGGCATGGTATAGATCAGATTGCCCACGATGTCATCCGCCCCGTCAAAGGACATGTCCCGGCCGGAATACAGGTGTGAAAACCAGACCGCGTCTCTCCCCATTGCCGCCAGAAGACCTTTTCCGTAACTGTATTCCACATAGGCGGGCAGGGAAATTCCCAGTCTACCGCACCGTTCCTTCAGTTCCTCCGTCTCCACTGCGGAAAGCGTGAGTTCGCGCCGCTCCACCTCATCCATGCGCCCCCGGTGCTTCGCCGGCAGCAGCATCCCGCCGTCAAAGGACGCGTAATACGTTTCAAGCTCCTCCGGAAAATGTTCTCTCCGGGCGAGTCTTTTCTTTCTGTAGTCATAAAGCCGGTCCGTTCCGGAGGGGTCCTGCTCCGCAGCCACTTCATTGATCAGGATCACGGTGGAGACCCCGTCCGCAATGGCGTGCGTCATGCAGAGCAAAATCTCGCAGCCCTCTCCCACCGGGAAACAGCCTGCCTGAAAAGCCGCATCATTTTCCTGCATCACGGCAAAAAAACCTGAGAGGAAACGTTCCCTGGCCTCCTCTGACAGTCCGGCGATATCCCGGTAAAAGACAGGCGTCTCGGGTTCCTTTTCAAAGAGCTGCCACCTTTTCCCGGTGCTGTCCTTGATAAAGCGGGAACGCAGGGCCGGATGGCGCTCCACGATGCGGCGAATCCGGTTTTGAAACGCTTCCTCCGAAAAGGAATGATTCAGCCTGAAGCGCAGACGGACACGAAGCCCTCTCTCATATGCGCTTCCGGATTCCTGCACAAACAGGTAGAAGCTGCTGGCCACCTCCGCCGGGTAAATCTCCTCCGTGTTTTGAGAGGCTCTGAGGCCGGCCAGTTCATCCGGCAGCGGAATGGAAGCGTCCTCGCCAGCCTCTTCCTCTCCCTTTGTCTCGCCTGAGCAAAGGGCAAGGTCACAGGGTCTGGGGCTTGAGAAGAGCTCCTCCAGCGTATAATGCAGGCCATTCTCTCCCAGAACCCGCAGCAGCACCGTGCCGCTGAGGGAATCGCCGCCCAATTCGAAGAAGCTGTCCTCAATGCCCACCGGTGCTTTTGTCTTCAGGCATTTTTCAAACGCCTCGCAGATCGTCCTTTCCTTTTCATTCCGGGGGGCCACATAGTTCCGGGGACCGATCTCCTCCTCCGAAAGCGTCAGCGCTTTATAATCCAGCTTCCCCCGCTCGGTGAGCGGAAGCTTGCTCAGGCAGACATAGCGCTCCGGAATGCAGTACCTCGGAAGCGCGGAGGCAATTTTGTCCCGGATCATATTCGGATCCAGCTCCTGTTCGCTTTCATAAAACGCGCAGAGCACCTGTCCCCGTTCCGTATCAAACTGCTTGACGGCCACCGCCTTCACGCCGACTTCTCTGCGGATGGTCTCCTCTACCTCAACCCCGTCCACCGGGTATCCAAGGTGCTTGATCCGTCTGTCCATCCGCCCCAGCAGATAGACCTCGCCGTCCTCATCCACACGTCCATAGTCCCCGATGAAAAAGTAGTTCGTGCCGTCCTTGCCATGGACAAACTTATTCATCCTTTCCGGTGCTCCGCAGAGATAACCGGGGCCGACCCTGAGACCTGAAATGCGCAGCTCGCCGGGTTCGCCGGGCTTCAGGGGATTCCGGTCCTCGTCCACGGCGCATACCTCCGTCCCAAAGACGGGCTTGCCCACCGCGTGAGGCTTGTCATCTTTCCGGGCGATCTTCGCCGTGCACAGTCCCACATCCGAGCTCCCGTAGAGGTTGATGACCTTGCCCTGGGGCCCTAGAACCTCCTGCACCTCATCGATCAGGGAGGACTTGACGATATCGGCGCCCATCATCACGGAGGCGACATTTTTAAGGCTTTCTCTTGCCTCCTCATCCCGCAGACAGGCCGACATGCCGGACGGGGTAAACAGAAGGAAACAGCCCTTGTTCTCCCGCATCTTCCTGGCGATCTGCCGGATGGTATCCTCCCGTCCCGGCTGGATATGGACAAATTTCTTTCCATACAGGATGGCGTAAAAGAAATTGGTAAAGCCCATGCCAAAGGACGGATGACTGAGATTCAGGAACGCGCAGCTCTCCTTCAGGCATCCGCTCATGATCTCATTTCCGGGGACGGGTGCGATGGTGCAGACGATATTATAGGACACCGTCTGGATGCCGCAGGGCTCCCCGGTAGAACCGGAGGTATACCAGATGGCATAGACATCCTCCGGACGGATACGGTCCGTGATCTTTTCAAGCGGAAGTCCCTCACTCTCCCTCAGGATTTCGGGAATCTGCGCATCCGTAATCCTGGCAACGGCCTTTGTCTGATCAATCAGCTTCTGAAGCCGGACCTCCGTCACATCATCCTCCGTCACCGTCAGGATGACCCCCGCCTTCAGGGCGGCCGCGATCATGCAGAACAGGTTCGCGCTGGCCTTCATGGAGACGATGATGATGTCCTTCCTTCCATAGCCCTGAGCCTGCAGCCATGCCGCAAACCGGTCAGACCGCTCATGAAATTCCGGAAAGGTCATGGTTTCATTGCACACATCCAGCGCAATCCCCCGGCACACCCGGGTTCTCTCCAAAAGCTCATGAACGGTGGTATGGACATCCGCCTTCTCCCAGATTTTTTCCCAATCCATCATCTTTCCTGCTCCTCCTTCAGTTTTTGATAAAAGATCTCCCTGAACCGCGACATCTGGTCGCCCAAACCGGCCAGATGCGAATTCCGAAAGGTGATCACCAGGGCGCCATTCACGATCTTCATGGCATTTCCCTGGACATCTGCCGCATCCAGCATCCGGTTTTCCAGAATTACGGGATTCAGGGGCGCAAAATTCTGAGAAATGATTCCATCCGGGCACTTCCGGATATTCATCTCCATAAAAATGGGGCAGTCGGTGATCGCGGGGAACTGCCGGATCCGCAGAATATCCTCCTGCAGGTCGGTTCCGGTCATGTTCCGGTCAATCCGAACCGGAAAACCCGTCATCAGATTTCCGACAATGCGAAGCTCGTCCCCCCATTCGCTGTGACGTCCATGATCCACATGGATCAGCCACAGCTCATCGCCGCCGAAAAGTTCCAGCAGCGTCTTTCCATAGACCAGCTGCATCAGGGTGTGCAGCGTAAAGCCCCTGCGGGCGCAAAAAGCAGAAAGCCGCCCGGTCTCCTCCGGCGAAAAAGTCAGCGCTGTTTCCGCTGTCTTTCCCGGCTTTCCCCCGGCCAGGGGAAAATGCCCTCCCCTGTAATACTCTCTCAGCCACTGCGGCACCACATCTGCCTCGGTTAACGCCCTTTTCCGGTGCAGAATATACTCATCCGGTTTCAGGGACTCCACATCCTCTGCCGCCAGCTCATTTAAGATCACGTTCAGCGACACCCCGTCCGCCACCGTATGGTCGGCCCGGATCAACAGGAGACTGCTGTCATCCAGGGCAAAGCAGGCCGCTTCAAAAAGCGCCGCCTCCTCTTCCATTACCTGCCAGAAGCCGCCGGTAAAGCGCCGGACGGCTCCCTCGGACAGGCCCCGCAGGTCTTTATAGTAGACTGGCACCTTCTTGTGCCTGCAGAGGATCTGCCAGTAACCGCCCTTCTCCGCCTCGACAAATTCCGACCTCAGCGCGGGATGGTTCCCTATGAGCACCTCCACCCGGTGGGTAAACTCTTCCCGGCTCCATGTGGCGCCGATCCTTGCGCTGAGCCGGTTCACATTCCGCTGCACGGTGATCCCGTACCGCTTCATGATCAGATAGAGCGCCATGCTCTGACTGACCGGCAGGATCGCCTCCACCTCCGGGCTTTGCCTGTCCCGCAACATTTTCGGTATTTTGCTTTCGGGAAACTCCCGAACCGCAGGCACACTGGCCTGTTCCTCTTCCCCGGTTTTGCGAAGGATCCCGGCAAGCTTTTCCGGCGTAGAAAACTTAAACAGCTCCGGAAACGTCACGGCATACCCCCAGGTATCCCTCAGATGCCCGATCAGACGCATGGCCTTAAAGGAGTCACCGCCCAGCATAAAGAAATGATCCTTCACGCCGATTTCTGCCTCTGTCCCCAGAATCCGGCGAAAAGCCGCGCACAGATTCTTTTCTTCCTCTGACCGGGGCGGAACATACTCGCCCTTCATTTCCCCGATGTCCGGCAGAGCCTTCCGGTCCAGCTTTCCGTTGGCGTTCAGCGGCAGCGACTCAAGGCGCTGCAGGCGGGAGGGGATCATATAGGCGGGAAGCCTTTCCTCCATATAAGACCGTAGCACATAGGGATCCAGTTCAGAATCGGCCGTGTACCAGGCAAAAAGCATGGCATCTTTGCCGGTTCCCCGTACGGCAGCCGCGGCGCGCTTAATCGCCGGATGATCCTGCAGACACCGCTCCACTTCCTCCAGCTCCATCCGCTGCCCGTGGAACTTGATGAGGTCATCCTCCCGGCCGATCATCGTCAGGCTTCCGTCCTCTTCACGCCTGGCCATATCCCCGGTGCGGTAGACCCGGCCAAAGTCGACGGTTTCAATGAATTTTCGCGCCGTAAGCGCCTCATTCCCGAGATAATAGCCGTACCGCCCGGGTGTTCCCCCAATGCACAGTTCCCCCTTGGTTCCATCCGGAACTGGTTTTCCGTCCTCATCCAGAAGCAGAAGGGCGGCACCATGGACCGGGGCCTGAATCCGGATTTCTTCTCCGGGACGAATTCGCGCGAAGGCATAGTTTCGAACCTCGGAGGCGCCAAAGGCATCAAAGACGGCGGCATCGGTCAGCTTCAGAAACTTCGCTGCGTCCCTTGCGGACAAGGCCTCGCCTGTAATGATAACCCGCCTAAGAGACCGGAAGGCATCTGCGAACGCCGGATCCTCCAGGTACATCAGGAGCATGGAGGGCGTGCCCAGCATGGCATCCACATGCCAGCGCTGCATCAGTTCACCCAAAAGGGCGGGATTGGCTCTCTCCTGCTCCGTAGCAAATACCAGTGTTTTACCGTACAGCAGGCAGGCGGCAATATCACAGGCCGTGGCGCCATAGGCAAAGTTTCCAAACGAAACAAAGGTTTCACACTGCTCCATCGTCAGGCTGGAACAGATGTTCTCTTTCACGGGAATGGCCTCATTGAAAAAGACCTGATGATGCGTGACCGTCCCCTTCGGTTCACCCGTACTGCCGGAGGTGTAGTAGACGGCAAAGGCGTCGCTGCCCTCAAGCACAGGAAGCCGCACCGCCTCTGACGGGGCAATTTCCATCAGCTCCGCAAACAATTTCTCATCCAGCACCAGCTTTGCACCGCTGTCCCTGATGATATGTTCCCTGCGCTTTTCGGGCCAGCTTAAATCCATGGCCACATAGGCTGCCCCCGCCGTCAGGATTCCAAGCAGGGCCGTGATAAAATCGGTGCTTCTTTTCATGGCCAGCACCACCCGGTCCCCTGACACAACGCCTTTTGCAGCAAGCACCCCGGCAAGACGGCGGGCATCCCGGATCAGCTCCCGATAGGTCCGAAGGACAGAACCGCAGATCACCGCCGCTTTGTCACTTTCGGCATAGGAAAGAATCGCCTCCGGAATCGTCCGGGCCGTTAAGAATACATCCTGATTCATTGATTTCCTCCCCATCATCCGTGCCGGTTTCAGACCGTTCCGGCTTTCATCCGTTCACAGATCCACGCTGCTGCGCCGGCGGCACCGCCCATGGCGCGCATCCGCTCCCCCAGGGCTTTCGCCTTTTCCCGATAGGCCGGTTCCCTCAGGATCGTCTGAGCGGCCTTTCGGATCGTGTCCGGCTGATAATCCTCAAGCGCGATCCCCACACCGGTCTCCTTCACCATTCTCGCATCGCCAAACTGATCAGCCACCATGGGAAAGACCGCCATCGGAACGCCGCAGAGCAGGCAGTCCCGGATGGTATTCAGCCCCGCATGGAACACGGCCAGGTCTGCTTTTGGCAGAATTTCCGCCTGATTGACCTCCCGAACCACACGGACATTATCCGGGATCTTCCCCAGTGTGCCGAACTCAATATACTTCCAGACCGCCATGACAACATCCACCTCCATGGTGCGAAATGCCGCGATGGCGCTTCTGAAAAACCAGGGCGAGCGGCTCGACACCGTTCCCAGTGTCACATAGATGAGCGGCCGTTTCCCTTTCTCCCCTGCCCGTGTCGGCATGGGATCCTCACTGTAACCTGCATAAAAAACCCGATCCTTATTGATCGGCTGATTCCCTCCCTGCAGCTCCTCAGGGATATACACGATGCAGTCCGTATCTCTCCCCGGTGTAACCAGGGACAGAGCCGAATGCCGCTTAAAGCCCTTGGCGGAAAGGCGCAAAAGCCTCTCCCCAATCTCTTTCTCACTTTGCCGGAGCTGCGCAAAATAATCCCCGAAGTCGTTTGGGTGATTGTCACGGGTCATGAGCCGTGCTGCGCTGGAAAGCACGATCTTAAGCCCGTGCTTTTCGGCCAGAAGCCTTCCCCAGACCGACAGGATATCCACCACCGCAAATTTGGGCTTAAAGATCCTGACATCCGCCTCAATCGTCTCATCCATATTCTCTGCCAGTTCCAGCATCCGGGGGAACCCATAGGCCTGCCTGGCCGGACTTTCGGCCATCTCATAATACACATCGAAGCTGATGCAGACCGCTCCGGTCTTTTCGACCCTTTCCCGCATTTCGCTCCCGGTATAAACCCGTACGTTAAAGCCTCTGTTCACCAGTTCCCTGACAAGCGGCAGAAGCGGGCTGAGATGCCCATAGGCCGGAATCACAAAAACAAAGACGGAATGCCTCAGTTCACCGCTTTCGATTTGTGGCGGCTTTGAAACAAAAGAAGCTCCCTCCGTCTCCCTTTCCGTCACCGGCAGGCCGTTCCGGATACAAAGGTCCTTAAAGGCAAGCAAAACCGGATGACAAAAAGGCCTGAGCCACAGATGAAAATGGCCGTTCACCTCAAGCATGGTGAAATCGTTCGGCACGGAAATGCCGGAACAGATCAGCCGTTTTCCCGCATAGCCCCGCTGCTCCGAAGGCCTCAGATAAGAGAGCATGAAGCTGACGGCTTCCGATCCCCCGGTCTCTTTTTGGCGGGTAGAGCGGAACAGGTTTATGGGGATCGTATAATCCTTATAAAACTGAATCCATCCCCTGGCAAAAGCCGGATCCCTGTGCTCCCTGATCATGGCGCAAAGCTTTGCCGCTTTTGCCTGTAAGCTTAAACCGGCCCACTCTTTTTCGCTCAGATCAATGAGGACGGGAAACGCACCGATCCTCATTCGGTTCCCGCCATTGAGCACCTCCCGGCAGTCTGCCGGAACGGAGAGAATCAGGTGTCCCTCCTCCGTTTCCCGGGTCTGTTCCATCGCCTCGGCTATAAGAAGGGCAAACAGAACGGAGGGACTGGCCGAAAGGCTTTTACACAGCGAAAGCACGTCCGGGGTCGGAAGGATCAGCTCGGAAAGCCGCGAAAGATCCTCTGTCTGAAAAGCCGGCACATACGCGCTTTCGTCCGGGGCGCTGACCGGTCCGATTCCCTCTTCCTGCGGCAGAGAAAAAAGGTCCAGGTCCAGTGCCGGTCCGGGAACCTCTGAGGCAATGTCCGTCCTCTTCCCGGTGCAGCAGGCATACCGGCTGCAGAAAAAATCGGTTACTTCCATCAGGCCGATGGGATCCATCAGAGCACGGTCTGTCGACAGGACAATCCGGTTTTTGTCCATGGAGATATCAAACGAGTGAAAGCCGTTTTCCTCTCCCCCGATCACGCGCCCCTTCGAATACTGAACGTTCTCCTGCACATTCTCCGCGCTGGCCAGATAAAACTCGTTGTCGATCTGCAGAAGAAACCGGCCGATGACAGGAAAACGCTCCCTTGTCTCATGAAGCGTCTGTAAAAAGGCCTCCCGGTCAATGTCCGAATCCTGTTCAATGATCGTATAGATCACCTGCCGGATACACCCGACGCCCGAAAGATAGGCCCATCCGGCCGGGCATCTGTCCAGAATCCTGATTCTTCCATTCCTCAATGCTTCGTCCATCTACGGGCACTCCTCTTCAACGGCTCAGTGTTGGTCTCTCACCGGAGCAGCTTTGTGCTGGTCCAAATTGGATAAACTGTCGCTGCGCGACAGGGCCATTCCACGGATTAGGTAAACCGGCAAATAGTCGCCGAAACGGATCCTGAACAGGGCCTGCGTCCTGTTCAGGATCCGTATTGCGTTCACCGGATGCGTCAGCAAGGTCCGGCAGTTCTCTCCGGCCTGAGCGCGAACCGGTCACAGATCCAGTCGGCCGCTCCCTCGCCTCCCTTGTATCGGCGCATATCCTCACCCACTGCGCGGGCGTTCTTTCGGTACTGCTCATCCGACAATACATTTTGCACGGCCTGTCGGATCGTATCCGGCCGGTAATTGTCGATCACGATTCCGACATTCAGTTCCTGGATCCGCCTTGCATTCCCGTACTGCTCACCAAAGCTGGGGAATGCCACCATCGGCACGCCCAGCAGAAGGCAGTCCGACATCGTGTTCATTCCAGCATGGAAAAGGGCCACATCCGCCTGCCGCAAGACCTCATCCTGGTTCACGCGGACCGCCACTTTGACATTAGACGGGATCTCCCCAAGCTGTGCAATGCTGACATTTTCCCAGATCACCATCAGCACATCCACATCCATTTCACGAAATGCACTCATACAGCTTCGGAAGAAAAAAACATTTATGCTGGCGACCGTCCCTAACGTCACGTACACAAAGGGCCGCTTCCTGTCCGGTGCCGCAGCACATTGTACTGGCGGCAGAAAACGGCTGTAACCCGCAAAACAGGTATTTTTATCCGTATACAGGTTCGATTTCGGCTGAATCATCCGCGAGGTATAGACAATGCAGGGGTCACTCTCCCGGATCTGATACAGGCCCACCATCTCTTTCGCCGGAAAGCCTTCTCTGCTGAGTTCCAGCAGCCGCTGGTTAATCTCCTCCATATGGGGGCCCAGCTTCTCGATCAGGGGCTTCCAGTAGGTATACGTCCGGTAGTTCATGATCATCGTTGCGGAGGAGTAGACCATGGGCAGTCCGTGTTTTTCCGCAATCAGCCGTCCCCAGATGGTTGAGGCATCTACAATGGCCAGCACCGGCGACCACCGTTTAATCTCACGGTCAATAAACGGATCCAGCCGCCGGGCATATTCCATCCATCTAAAAAGACCCAGCGCCTCCCTGTCCGAAAGATCAATTCCCTCATAAATATCATCCGTGCAGACATAAACGGCACCGGCTTTTCGAAGCCTTGCCGCATGCCCCTCTCCGGAATAGGCCCGGACATGAAAGCCCCTGTCACGCAGCGCCCGGATCACGCCAAGGAGCGGCGTCACATGTCCCCACGCCGGATTGACAAAGACAAAAATGACCTGCCGGTTATCGGATGAAAAATCAGGATCAGGGGAATGAACCTTCGCCGCCGCCCGCACAAAATCACGGCAGCTGTTGAGCTCTGCCTGCTTTTCTTTCCATTCCATGACAGGCGGCTTCAGGTTTTCGATTAATGGACGGGCGGTTTCCAGATAATTGTTCTTATGCAGCTGAGGCATATCCGAGAACAGGAACAGATGGCTGAACTGCGTCAGCAGCAGCCACATGGTATTGTTGAGATCCAGCCCTTCCCTGCGTCCGCAGCGATAGACAGATCGGAGAAACAATCCCGTATGCTCATTCTGCCACAGGGACACGATGCCGTTTTCCCCGTTGACGCATTTTTCTGCCGCCGACTCGAGGATTGAACCCGTCATTCCGATGTACGCGTAATACCGGTAACCCGTCAGCTGCGGCATGACACATACCCGCCCGGCGCGTCCAGTCATCCGGACATTGAAGATAAAATCCTCGCCAAAATCCAGGTCCTCGTCAAACAAAATCCCTGACGCTGAAACCAGATCCCTTCGGTAGCATCTGCACCATAACGGCATGCCGCCGATGCACATGCTCTTTGAGATCCGGGGATCTCCCCGGTCAAACACTTGCGTTCCAAGCTTCGGATCCGCGTCGGTATAGTAGACGGCCATCCCGTTGCCGCCCTCGACCTTTGCCACAAAGATCGCCGTATCCGCCCCGGCCGTCTCCATTTCATCCACGACCGTCCCGATACAGTCTGGGAGCATCTCATCGTCCGAATCCAGGAAGAACAGGTATGTCCCCTCCGCCCGTTCAAGCGTCGCATTTCTCGCGAAGGAGACACCCGTTTCCTCCTGACTGACCTCCGAAAGGCAGATATTCACCTGGCCCCCCAGAAGCTCTCTGACACGCGTGATGTAGTCTCTCTCACAGTTGTGCAGCACAACCACCCACTGAATGCCGGAAAAACCAAAGCTCTGATCCAAAAGGGAGCGATACGCTCTGGTCAGCTGCTCGATCGGCGTATTGTGTACCGGTGTAAGAACGCTTACTTTCCACTTGTCCTTCATCGTATGCCCCCAATGTTTCTTTTGCAGGCCTCAATTTTGTTCATTTGCCGGAGCAGCATGACAGGAGGTCTGGATTTGCTGACTGTCGCTGCGCGACAGGCCCGCTCCTTATAGCGCATTCAGCCAGAGTTTCTGATAATTTCTCTTTTCCTTCTCAATGACGCGGGCCAGCTCAAACAGTGATTCCGGATGTTCCTTGAAGAATCCCTCTAAAACCGCTGCACGAATGAAAATGACCGCCGCCCCATGTTCACCCGCAATCAAAAGATCACGCTGCTTTCCATCTCCGAAAAATGGCTCCAGAGAAAGAATATCTCCCTCCTTGAATACACGGAACGGATTATTCCATCCATCCGAGGCCTCCCCATAAAGAATCGCTCTTCCCTGCACAAGCATAGGAATCCGATCCAGTTCTTCCATCGAGCCCTTGATTATATAATCTCTGGGGCACTGTTCCCATTCACATACATCCGCCAGTGCCAGCAGCTCATCATCCGATGCCGATGAAAAGACCGGATGCTTTTTTAAGATACCGGCCGTCTTCATACGCGTCATCCGGCCGCCAATGTCGGCCACTTCGACCAGTCCGTAATCCGGAACAGGAAGTTCGGAGATTTTCGTATCCGGAGTGATCATCGCAAGCGAATCCAGCATCTCCCTGAAGAAATCACCCAGGAGTCCAATGAAGATCCCTGTAAAAGCCTTATCATCATAGGCATAATAGCATCCGGTTTTCCCGTCTACCTCCGTAAAATACACGCACAGATCTTCCGATAAGTTATCATACGCCTGCCCGCCGATGACCTTTATTCCACCAGATGTGACGTGCTCCTCTGCCTTCTTTTCGGTCTTGGGCTTTGCATAATTGTGATAATTCAGAATATGTGCAAAAACAGGCTTTTTCCTGCCAAGCGCCTCCTGAATCTGGAGAGGCGAACAATGGGAATGGGCCATGGCATTGACGAAATCCTTCTGAACTCTTTCTGCCAGTTCAGAAAAACGCTCCTCTTCCTGAAACGAGATCTTTACCGGCAGAATATTCACAAAACCTCCGGCCTGCATCATGCTGTCCGAAACCTCAGAATCTCTTCCGGAGGATACCGCTCCGAACACCATGCTTGTCTGGTCTTTCATCCTTGCCGTCATGATTCCCCACAGACACTGCAAAATGGTAAAGACCGTCACCTTCAGCTTTTTCTGCAATGCTGCAAGATTTTCAATCACCTCATCCTCGAACGGGACAAAATGCGTGGCCATATGATAATCGAGCTCACTGGTTATCTGCCCCGGCAGAAGAGGATCTTCGGGCGCGTCCGAAAGGTTCTGTTTCCACCAGTCAAGCTCTTTATCCACATCCACCTGCTGCAGATGTTCGGCATACGCCTTGTAGGACTGTGCCTCGATCTTCTTATCGATTCCGTTCAGGTCAAGCGCATAGCCGATGAACAGTTCTGAGAACAGCACGCTCACACTGGTGCCGTCTGAATTGATATGGGGCTGGGAAACGATCAGCGCATAGGTATCCTTTTCCACGCTCTTGTAGACACTGATCCGAAGCAGCGAATCCCGTTCAAGGTCAAAGCCGCGCAGACGGTCCGCCTCCATGCAGCTTCTCACCCGTCTGTCAAACTCCTCCGGGTCAAGGTCCGAAAGATCAATATAATTAATCTCCGGATGCCGGTCCCGGATCACCACGCGGTAAGGCTTCTTCACGTTCCTGTAGACAAAGGCAGAGCGCAGGCTTTCCAGTTTTTCGCACACTTTATCTGCCCGCTGCCGGAAGGCCGCAGGATCCATCTGGATGACGGCTTTTGTCATAATCTGCAGGAAAAAAGCGGACTTCACCCGGTGTCCTTTTTCCAGCATCCACTCCTGGCCCGCATTCAGTTCGTAAATATCCTCCACTGAAATGCCATACATGCCGATGATCGTATTCAGATCATCGGCATCAAGGGTCTTCGCTGTATAGTTTTCCGGTATCAGAGCGCTTTTTCTGACAGATTCCCTGACTTTCTGTTCGTTTTGATTCAGCTCGTTTTTCTGCTGATTCCCTTTATTTTCATCGGAAGGGACAACCCCGGAGCTCTTCTTTTTTTCTCCTTCAGATTTCTTCTTTTCGTTTCCTTCGAATCCCTTTTGCACTCTCCCTCCCAGGTCAGCAACAGGCTGAACAAGCTGAACGGGCTGAACAGGCTGAACAAACTGAACAGGCTGAACGGGAAGAGCCGGAGAATTTGAAATCATCTTTTCGATTCTGCCTAATGTTGCATAATTGTTCCTGATCTGAGAAACAAGCCACTCATAGTCGTTCCGTTTCATTGATTGTCCCTTCCTTTAGAAAATTCCTTATTTATTTACCAGGAACCATGCACTTGACAAGCTCCTCAAACTTGGAATGCATAAAAATGTCCTGCATTTTGACGGCGTAACCGTGTTCACCGCACCGGGTCACGAGTTTAACCGCGTCCAGAGAGGTCAGTCCCTGCTCAAACAGATCCACGGATTTATCAAGACCGTTTTTCAGAAGCCCCTTCAGAACGTACTCAAGCACTTCTTCTGCACTCTTTGTGGGCTTGGCCACCTTTGCTTTCTCGATTTTAATCACATTCGGCTTTTCGATGGGCGCATCTGCCTTTTTCACATAGAACTGAGACATGACCTTCTTCAAAGCCGCCTGCTTATCCGCCGGGACCGTCTGCATGAGGGCATTCGGGTTAAAATTTCCGACAGGCAGAGCAGGAGCCCTCATTGGGGCAGGACCGGCGACGATATCCGCCATCAGCTCCATCATCTGAAGCACCGTCTGCTGCTGCGTGATCATCAGCTTAAGCATCTTAACCATGAGGTTCTGCCCGGCCACAGGAGCGGTGCCTGTCAGATTCGGGTCGCAGATCTGCTGATCCTCGCCATCCGGGCCGCCGACAGCCGGCATATTCGGAATACGGAACGGCGGATTCTGTGCATCCACGCCGGTACCTGTAAGATTCGGATCACAGATCTGCTGATCTTCGCCATCCAGACCGCCGGCAGGTGCCATATTCGGGACAGGGATCGGCGGATTCTGTGCATCCACGCCAGAACCCGTCAGATTCGGATCACAGATCTGCTGATCTTCCTCCTCCGGATGATCTTCGGGGACGGGTTTTCCGCTCATCACCGCGTCATACTTTTCCTTGAACAGCTCTTTTGTCATCAGCTTTTCGGGAACATACATGGGCTGCGTCTCCTCGAGTGACTCGGCCATGTCAGACAAAACGGACGTATAAAAGATTTTGCCCAGATCAAGCTTGATGCCCTTTTGAATCAGCCACGAGGAGAGCTCAACTGCCTTGATGGAATCTCCGCCCTCATCAAAGAAGTCAGCATCATCTGCCACCTCCTTAACATCAAAGACCTCTTTCCACGCCTGCTTTAACAGCTCTTTTTTTTCATTAAGATCCATACCTGTTTTTCTCCTTTCTCAGATCAGCGATTGTGTATTCAGCGATGATGGTGATCTCAGTCCTGTCAACTACGGCCATTAAATGGCCATTCGCAGATGCCTCTGTTTGGAAGAGGCAGACAGACCTAAGCATTCCCCATTGTCGGTATATTTTAAGAGTACACTCGTCAATTGTCAATAAACACTCACAGAAGGTTCGTCACATCTGTATAAAAGCAGCACTCACGCGCCGCGTGAGTGCTGTGAAGCCGCTGTATCGGTTGACAGCTGATCAGATTCACGATGGAAGCGGCCCGATCCCGGCGGCTTTTCCGGAAACATCCTCCATCATGACCGTCATTTCCGGGAAACGACCGGCTTTATTTCTCAGGGAACCGGATGATCGCATCCGCGGAGGCCTGCGTGCCGCCGAGTGCGCGCATATCCTCGCTGAATTCCTTCGCCTTACCCGACATATATTATGATTATGTTTTCTTCAGCTCAGATCTCTATTTCTGCGCTTGCAGATTCACTCATGACCCGCACTCTGATCGGTTTCGTTCCGGTCTTTTTCAGAATCATCTGCGCCCGGCCCCCGTATGTCCAGGTCTTGCCCGACGGATAGTTAAGGGTTGGCTTCGGATCTCCGCTGCCAATGCCCAGCAGTTCCGCTCCGTCCACTTCCGCTTTGATCAGCTGTTCCTGACCGCGCCGCGGGACGCCATTTCCCCCGCAGACCTGCACCGTGAGATAGATCAGTTCCCTTCCGGTGAAATCCGTCTTCAGGGTCAGACAGTCTTCCCCCTCCGGGCTGGAAAGATCGAATGTTCCGAGTTTGTTTCCATCCTGGTAAGCCGTTGCCTGCAGTGTTCCCCGTTCATAGACGGTCTCAAACAGGGCACGGCAGTTTTCCAGTTTCTTCACCCCGAGGCTTTTGCCGTTCAGGAAGAGCTCCGCCTCCTCCCCGGGGGCATAGACCTCTACGACCACCGGTTTCCCCTCACAGCCGGACCAGTCCCAGCTCTCCTCTGCATCCGACATGACCCAGGGCGTTTTAATCAGCGTCTCCCCATAATGATTAGGATTCTGTACCGCAATATACGGCTGTTCACGAAGACCAAAGACAATCTCCCGGTAATAGCTCAGCGGACGGCGGAAGCCGGTCAGATCCAGGTCACCGCAGTAGGCAAGCTGGCAGGGATAATGGGCACCAAATCCGCCCTCTCCGAAGCGATAGGCAGGAATTCCAACACCGGCCTCGCCGATATAATCCCAGCCCGTCCAGGTAAAGTCCCCAATGACCGACGGAAGCTTTCTGACCAGTTCCCAGTTGCGGGCAATCTCCGGCGGGTACGTCTCCGATCCCACCATGACCCGGTTCGGATAGTTGACGGAATCCGGCAGGTAGCGGGCGGTCATATAATTGTATCCCGCCACATCCAGACTGGCACAGGCCTTTTCCAGCCGCTCGGAAATGGCCTCATGAACCACAATCTCATCCATCTTGGTATCCATGACGGTCATGAAATCATTGACGTTCCCCTCAATCTCACCGGAGGCCTGCATGTCCCTGGAGAGGTCCGCCATAATCCGTCCCATCTGGTCCCCCGCGGCAAAGACCCCGTTGATGCCCGCCGTGGTATAGCGGGTCGGATCCAGCTGCTTCATGAGTCCCGCAATTCCGGCACAGGTCAGGCTGCCGTAGTCCGTGCCGATCTCCGGAATCTCATTGCCCACGGAATACAGAATCACCGACGGATGATTGTAGTCTTTCCTGACCATGAGCCGGACATCCTTTTCCCAGGAGGCATCAAAGTCCAGCGCATAATCCAGGTCGTTCTTGGCCCGCTGCCACATATCCGAAAACTCGTCCATGACATACATGCCGAGCGCATCGCAGGCATCCAGGAGTGCCGGCGCCGCCGGATGATGCGAAATCCGAAGCGCATTGAATCCGGCTTCCTTCAGCCGCTTTACCTGCCTGTACTGGGCATCGTAATAGGTCGCCGCGCCGAGGAGCCCGCTGTCATGGTGGATGCACGCACCGCGGAGCTTTACCGTCTTTCCGTTGACCCGCAGGCCCCGCGCCGCATCCAGGGACAGCGTCCGGATGCCAAAACGCGTTTCGGCCTGATCCATCTGCGTCTCCCCGTCACACAGTCTCACCTCTGCCCGATAGAGCACCGGACTCTCCTCAGACCAGCACATCGGTTTCCTGACAAGAACGTGCTGGGTCAGCGTCCGACTCTCCCCGGCTTTCAGGAAGAACGCCGTCCGCTCCCGTCCCGTCTCCGCATCCTCTGCCGCCAGGATCCGTGTTCTCAGCATCAGGGTGCGGGCATTCAGGCTTTCATTGATCACCGTCGTCTTTACTGAAAGCAGCGCGAACTCCTCATCCACGCTTTCCGTCGTCACCTGGACATTGTCCGGCTCGATATAGGTTGCCCCGGAGGTAAACAGGACGACATCCCGGTAAATGCCGCTGCCGGAATACCAGCGCGAATTGGTCATTCCCGCATTGCGTACCTGTACCCGGATCTCATTGCAGCCGGCATGCAGAAGCGGCGTGAGATCCACATAGAAACTGGTGTACCCGTTGGCCTCACTGCCGGCCAGCTGCTCGTTGACATAGACCAGGGCATGACAGTAAACGCCGTCAAAGCGAAGAATGTACTTTTTCCCCAGATCCTCCGCAGTCAGTGTGAGCTGCTTGACATAGGTATAATTGCCCCCGTCCCGGTAGCCGGTATTGCCGCCGTTGGGGCTGTCCGGTCTTGCCGGATTTTCGATCATGGCATCATGAGGCACCTTAATGTCCCGCGCTTGTTCAGGAATATTCCACACCAGCGCAAAGGCATCCTTATCCGCCCAAAACTTCCAGTTCTCATTCCAGTTGATTGGTTTCACGATACCGTCCTCCTCATTGTTTTATATGATGACAAAAGCCACCCTGACAAGCTTTATCTGCAAACCTGTCACAGTCTATGCGATCGGTTCAGGCATTTTTATGGGTCCTGTCCGGAAGTACCTGAGGCTTTGCAGCCTTTCTCAATCACGCAGGTATGCTGCCCGGTAGTCTCATCGACGCTGATTCCCGCCAGCAGAATCTCCCCTTCGTACTTTTCAAGTACTTTCGGATAGTGCTTTTCCCTGATCTGCTGGATGGCGCTTTTCTCTGTCTTATTTCCTTTCAGCTCGACGATCAACGCCGGAAGCCGGGAATATTTCTTCGGCAGAAAAACGACATCTGCGATTCCGTGTCCTGTCGGCAGTTCCTCTATTTTGTACGACCATTCAGAATACGAACCGGCTAATCCTATGTCCTTTTGCCTTCGTCGTCGGACATCCCCTCTGTTGCCCCGTTCATCTGAACGGATATTACCACAAGTCAGAATTTCAGGTAAAGACTTTCACCTGCGGACGGGCACAAAAAAAGAACCCTGCATTAGCAAGGTTCCTTGTGGAATCCGGCAGCGTCCTACTCTCCCGGGCCGTCTCCAGCCAAGTACCATCGGCGCTGAAAGGCTTAACTTCTGTGTTCGGTATGGGAACAGGTGGATCCCTTTCGCTGTCGCCACCGGAAATCATATAGGGTTCGTACCCTGAAAACCG
>DGWH01000110.1:34427-45023 GCA_002395225.1 Christensenella sp. UBA4263 | reverse complement strand
ACTGGAGATTTTCCGAATTCGTTTTAAGAACATTCTGAAGCATGCCGCTGATCACATTGATCATTTCGGGATAATAGCCACCCTGATAGGCTTTTTCCAAGGGCACATCATACTCATCTATCAGAACCACTGTCTTTACGCCATGTACACAACGGAGAAATCGGGTAAGGTATTGAAGTGAGAAAACATAATCACTTACGGATGTTTGTTCGCCTTTTCTCAAATCCCATCCCGTTCGAATCCTTTCAAAATACGCTCTGTCTGTCTGATCCAATTCATCCGAATCCAAAACATACTTGTGGATACGATATGCTTCCTGAATGACTTTCACCAGATGATCGTATGCTTCTTGAAAAGACTGTGTGCTCTTCACTCCCTGAAATGTCACGTGTATCACAGGAAAAGAAGTCATCTGCTTTGTGTAAAACGAATCTGTCTTCATAATCTTCATGCCTTCAAACAGCTTTCTGTTTTCGGCATTCAGAGCTTCATCCCGCGTATCTTCCAGATAATAACGAAGCATGGAAAGAGTCAGCGTCTTTCCAAACCTTCTTGGACGAAGAAAAAATGTTGTTTCATGTTTCAAACGTAATAATGGTATTAGAATTTGTGTTTTATCGACATATTGCTTTTGTGTCAATATATTCTTTTTGAAATCCTCAGACGCAGTGGTTGTCTCTGCAAACTCCTGCGGAAAAGCAGACATTGAGTAAATTTGGTTCATGATAATCTCCTTCTGCTTTAAATTCCCCTTTTGGGATTTATCCGGCCAATTTCAACTTCCGTCATTCTTCCATCCACCGACAGGGTCTTCGACTTTGTCAACCTGTTTTTCTATCATGTCTGGGTTTAGAATTCTTCTCTCCTGTCGATTCTCTCAAATAGTATACCACATCATGTACAGATAAAAGAATGGAATTTTTTTTAAAACATCGAGGACATCACAAGGACATCACAGTCCCTCAGTTTCATGCTCTTTTGTGTCAGGAACGTTTACAAAAACTGGAGAGGCCTGCCGACTCGCACGCCAGGAGAACTAAATATGCACACCGACAAATCCGCGGTGCCGAAAAAACAGGTGACAATTGAAAGGATTGGGTCTGCCGCAAAGCGGCAGTGTATCATGTATCAGCACCGGTAATGTACCGGTGCCGAAAGAACAGGCTGCGGCCAAAAAGGATTGGGCCTGCCGCAAAGCGGCAATGTATCATGTATCAGCACCGGTAATGCAACGGTGCCGAAAAAACGAATGACAATTGAAAGGAAGCCTACAACATGTGGAATTATGCTTTTCAGGTACCCGAGCAGAAAAAGATTCGTTACTTTGTACATACCGACTGCAAAAACGAGGCGGATGATCAGTATACTCTGACGCATATCCTGATGATCGATAAACTGGATGTACGCGGCATCATTGCCGGCCATTTTGACCGGGCCAATCAGGGACGGTATCCGGAGCATCAGACAGCCCAGGCAAGTCTTGACGAGGTCCATCTGATTCTGGACCTCATGGGCATTGATCATTATCCGGAATTTAAGGGCGCCGAGACCGGCATCCCGGACCAGGACACGCCCATTGTCACGGATGCAGCCCGCTTCATTGTGGAGGAAGCCATGCGGGAGGATCCCCGTCCGCTCTTCATCGGCATGCAGGGCGCCATTACGGAACTTGCCTGCGCAATTCTGATGGAGCCCCGGATCTGTGAGCGGATGACCTGTATCTGGATCGGCGGCGGAGATTACCCCGAGGGCGGCCAGGAATTCAACCTCATGAACGATGTACATGCCGCCAATGTCGTCTTTGCCTCCTCCATGCCGCTCTGGCAGGTGCCCATGAGCGTCTACAAGCAGTTTGCCGTTTCTCTGGCAGAGCTGCAGGTGCGGGTGCGTCCATACGGCAAAATCGGGCGCTACCTCTTTGATCAGATGGTTGCGCTCAATGACCGCCTTGCCGCCGTTCCCCAGTGGCCGCACGGAGAGACCTGGTGCCTGGGTGACGAGGGCGTGATCTGTGCACTGCTGGAGGATCGCGAGCGGCGCGGCGGCTATACCAAAATCAGCGCGCCCCGGATCGGTGCGGACATGCGCTATCTCCCCGGGGACAAAAACCGCCGAATCCGGGTCTATCACACCATGGACGTGCGGCTTGACCTGGAAGATTTCTACGCCAAACTGCAGCTCAATTTCACGGATAAAGCCGGAAACAGCAGCCCTGTCGCGCAGCGACAGTATGTCAGCTTTTGGCCAGAACAAAGCCGCTCCGGCATAAGACCGAACTTGAGGCCTGAGGAGTGGCCCTGTCGCGCAGCGACAGTTTGTCTACTTTTGGCCAGAACATAGCCGCTCCGGCAAGTAACCGGGATTGAGACCTGAGGAGTGGCCCTGTCGCGCAGCGACAGTTTGTCTACTTTGGGCCAGAACAAATCCGCTCCGGCAAAAGACCGGGATTGAGGCCCACAAAAGGGTAAATCGATTGGTTAGAGCAGGTTATAATCCGCGCTGTCATCCTTGTGCCAGCCCTGGCTCGTTGCCCGGTTCTGCAGCTGTGTCACGGACCTTCCGAACTCATCCCTTTCGCCGCGCTGCATGGTGTTGATCTTCCGGATGAAATCAACCATTCCGTGGTAACCGCCAATCTCTTCAATCAGCATCTCTCCATCCCTGGCAATCAGCACCGGCCTGTAGGTCACCCTGGCCTTGATGTTGCTCTTGTCCAGCTGGTCCTGGGTAATTGTCCCGCTTTCCACCAGGTCAGCACAGTTCAGGCTGGCCGTGATCCGGAACTTCCATTCATCGCCGCAATCATAGAAATCATACTGGTAAAGAAGCTCATCCGTAAAGCTGGATACACAGGGCTGGTCCATCGGCGAGTCCACCCCATCCGCCAGAATCTCCTTCACCTCATACTCTAAATCATCATCAAGCATCTGCTGATACGTACTGGGTTCCTCCCCATGCCGGAAAGCATCTGTGAGGTGCATGTTCCGCGCCGCCAGGACTTCACCTATCGACAGCCGCTCAAGGATGTTAAACGCACTGCCTGGAAATAACTGATTCAGAATAGATAACGGCAGTTCCCGCAGGTTCTTGAATTCCACCCGATAATTTTTCACATGCTTAAGCGGTTCCGGCGGAGGGTTTTTTCTGTTTTTTCGGCCGTCCCATTCATACACAGGCTGACATCTGAAAGGCCTGGCTGTCTCGCCGGAAGGATCCTCTGCATCCGGAAAAACACCGTATTCCACATAGTATTTCGCATTCAGATTCACCTGTTTCACGCTCTTGCGGCTTGTAATCACGCCCTCACCCCAGCACTGGGACACACAGGGACCGGTGTATTTTTTTCTCAGCCAGTTCTTAAAGCTGCCGCCCTCGTAGTCATCCGCCCAGAATTCTGCATCCTCCGCCATGAACGGCGACCGGTAAATGACACCGACCTGGTCTTTCCACTGCTCAATCGACTTCGTAAACTTCTCCACGTTCTCTTGGGACATCGTGAAGCGATGAAGATGGGCGTTGTTGAAACCAAACGCACGCTGAATCACAAAATGAAGCGCATAAAGCGGAAGGTCATCTGGCACGATGATGTCGCGGCTGATCGTCTCCCCCTTCATTTCCCCGTACTTGTGCATGATCTCCTTCTCTTCCTCCGAGAAATCAGCGATCAGCTCCACATGCAGCCGCAGCAGCTCCTGAGGCTCATACGGAAGCCGCTCGCCGTACAGTTCTTCCAGATCCAGCGTATTCCTGTCCATAAGCGCGCCGGGGAATTCGCCCAGCTCCAGGATTTCATCCGGGGTCAGGTTTTCCTTTGCCCTCAACATCTTCCTCTTTTCATCACGGTCATCCTTCTGAAGATCAATTCCATGTTCTTCCATCGTTGCTCCGTATCGGGCAAACTGTCCCTCCATCATCTCATGGGTGACCCGCTGCCTGCGTGAATCGGTTTCCGTAAAAGACAGCCTGCTGTCCAGGTCCTCCTTCCAGTCATCTGACATTTTCCGTTCCTCCTCGATTGGTTTTAGTGTTGACCCTATCCCGGAGTCGCTTTGTTCCGGTCCAAATATGGCCAGGCCGGTGCCGGTGCTGCTCCTTGCGTCCTGTTTCTTTTGTTCCTGTCTTTCCTTCTGCATCCGCTCATAAGCCCGGTATTCACGCATGGCTCGGGCATGCTCCGAAGGCGTCTCTGAGCCGTGGATTTCATCCTCATAAGGCAGGTTGCTGGACACCGTTCCCACTGACACGCCCAGTGTCTCCGCCATTTCCCGGATGCTCATTCCCCTGTCCCTTAATTCCCTGACCGCTGTGCTCATGGGGGTTGAGAGCACGCCCAAGGTAATCAGCATCTTTTGGACCTTGCTGCGGGTGATGCCAAAGTGAATAGCCGTATCGTTGATGGAACGGGTGTCTTCCCGCTTGAGCCTGTACTTCGCCCCGGGATTCTCCGCTTTTCTCGTTCCCTCAAAGTGTGCGGCCACCTGCCGCATCATCTCCCTGTCCTTTTCAGAAATGGGCATCCCAGCACCTCATCTTTCCACGTTTCAGCACTTTTGACCGCAATATACCCGCACCGGCAGCGATCGTCAAGCACAATTCGGATTTTTTCACGTTTCAGCAGTTTTATCTTCAGCTGTTCCGCTCTATGCCCGGCCTTCTGTCGGCTTTTCAGCGACTGGATTGATCTTTTCGCATCCGAAAAAGAAAGAACCGGGAGATTTCCCCGGTTCACCTTTTCTTCCTTTAGCCGCCCCCGGCCGGGTTTCCCCGGGGACGGCCTTTCTTTTATAAACCGCAGCCCGGCCGTTCAAAACAGTCCCTCCGGTGCTCCTGTCTGACCCATCGGCGCTGTGCGCCGATGGGTCCTTTGTTTCAGGCAGATGGGACAAGGATCCGGAGATCAGCAGCCTGAATCAGGCGGCGGGAACCTCGTTCTCCGTTTCCGGAACCGTTTCATGCGTCCAGGACCTGCCCAGATTTGTCCGGAGGTTTTCGATCTCCTCCCCGCTCAGACCGATATAGTGGAAGAACGCCTCCGCCTCCCGGGCAAGATCTGTATTCTTAAGATCCTCCGTCATGAAAAACCATCGAAGCGAGTTGGTGATATTTTTTTCCGCGATTTCCCTGTAAGCGGGTTCATCCGGCTTAATGCCATAATAGTTTTGGAAAGTGATCATATAATCCTTCTCCACTTCTTCCCAGTCCGCGCCCATAAAGCATTCCAGCAGGGCCACCACAATTCCCGTTCGATCCTTCCCCTCCGTGCAGTGCACCGCATAGGGACCCTGGTGTGACCCGAGGAAGCGCAGTCCTCTGGCAAGTTTTTTCCTGAAATCTTCTGTAAAAATGGATAATTCCATGTTGAGCGCGATGTAGTCCGTCGTGGAATAGTAGCTTTCCGAATATCCGTCATACCCTTCAGCCGTCTCCCGGCTGTCTGCCAGGTTGATCACCGTCCGGATTCCGGCACTTTTCAAAGCCGCGTCTGCATACTTGTTTCGATTATTCTTCGGGTTGATCGGCGTGGCGGTCCGATACAGCGTTCCCTCTCCCATGCCGGTCGTTGTGACCATTCTGAAATTCGCAAATTCGGCGTCGCTCAGTTCCGGATAATCCGCCCGCTCATTCGAATACGTCAGCCGGCGCAAATCGCTTTTCTCAGAGAGATCTCCCTTCCGGATGGTTTCTATCCGGAAAGCAACCGGTCCCTTTATCCCGTCCTTGTATTTCCATGTAACATGGTCGTTGTTCACCGCCGCCCGATCACAGATATATTCCGAAGCAAAATCACCCATGTTGATGGTGAGTGACACAGAATCATCCCTGATCCTCAGCAGCTTCTCTCCCGACACAGCCTCGCTGAAATTAAACCCGACCTGCATCTCCATTTTCTGGTCGAGGAAGGTCACTTTTACGGTATCACCGGGTTCAATTCCGGCATCCTCGAGATCTTTTTGCAGGATCACATGATCTGTCACCAGCCGAACATTGCCGTGACGCGTTATCCGGTTAAGATCTGAATATGCAATAAGTACGCCGGATTTCTCTGCCCGCACAGGCACCTGCCAGATACACAGGCAGAGCAGAACCACCGTCAGCAGAACATGCTCAATTCGTTTTATCCTTTTCACTCTAATTCTCCCTTCCCGAGCCTCACAGCTGTCATTTGCCTGAGGCATGAATTTGATCCGCTGTCGCTGGGCATTGGCCTCTCCTCATGCCGTGCCTGCAAAGGCAGTGCCGGCAGCAAAATCCGGACCAGTCATAACGGCATCCCTGTCCATCCTCGCCTGCACATGGGAAACCAGATGACTTTTGCCTCACCTGCGCGAAACAAAGAGGATCGTCCGGTCCTATGTCCGGCCGGACATAGGACCGGCTGCCTGCGGGAAACCGCGCCCGGCGCCGGCCGAGGCCAGATTTCCGAACACGGGCACCAGGGCTTTTGACGGTTCATTTTCCGGACAAAGGCCCGGGATGCATCATCCGTGATTGATTTCTGTGCCGGATGAGGCATGAGCTGAACAGATTCGCACCAGGCGTTCAGCTCATTTTCTCTCACTCATGCCTGACGATGAGGCGAAGCCGGTTTTTAAGCTCCGTGCCATCATCCCAGATGTATTCCTCTTTTTCGGTCATGCCTTTGAGCACAGCAAGGGAAATATCGTTGCCTGAGGTGGACACATCATAGCGCGGTCCGCTGTAGTGGATCGACCACTCCGCCTGCTCCGTCTGCGCGGAATACTCACACACCGCCTGGACACGCGGCTTCTGAAGTGCCGGAAGCAGCAGTCCCATGATTTCCTCAAAGACCAGCTTCACGCGATTCGACAGCTTCGGCGTAATCTGATTCTTTACACACCAGGTCCCGATCTGCCCGGCCATGTTCAGGTAGTCGTAGTCACGGCTTTCAATGTTCAGCTCCAGCACCATCAGGCGGCGCACAAAGCGGCGGGTCTTCTCCCTCCGGGGATGTTCATAGATCTGCTCCGGCGTCCCATCCTCATAGATTCCGCCCTCGTCCATGAAGAAGATGCGGTTGGAAATGGCCCTGGCAAAGTTCATCTCGTGGGTCACGATCATCATGGTCTTGCCGGTCCGGGCGAGGTCGCGGATAACCGCCTGCACCTCCTCCACCATCGTGGGGTCCAGAGCGCTGGTGGGCTCATCCAGCAGGATCACATTCGGATCCATGGCCAGGGTCCGCGCGATGGCGATCCGCTGCTTCTGCCCGCCGGACAGCTCATCCGGATAACTCAGCGCCTTTTCCGCGAGGCCAACGGTCCGCAAAAGCTCCATCCCGGTGTCATAGGCCTCCTGCTTGGATTTGCCCAGCAGGCGAATTGGAGCCATCATGATGTTCTCAATCACCGTCATGTGGCCAAAAAGATTGAAGGACTGGAACACCATCCCCATCTTCTGGCGCACCTTGGTGATGTCACATTTGGGATCGGTGATCTCTGTGTCATCCACCCAGATCCTGCCTGAGGTGGGCTTTTCCAGCTGGTTGATGCACCGAAGCAGCGTGCTCTTGCCGGTGCCGGAGGGACCGATCACGGAGATCACGTCGCCGTCATTGATGACCGTACTCACGTCCTTCAGCGGCGTGGTGTTAGCGTATTCTTTCCGGAGATGTTCGATCTTAATCATCTGTCTTGACCCCCTTCAGGATGTTTTCACGACTGCGCCGTTTCGGATTGAAGTTCAGGTTGATCCGGCTGAGGAGCAGCCCAATCAGGCCCTCCAGCACAAAGTAGATCACCGTCACCGCGATCAGCGGAAAGAACGCCTCATAGGTACGGCTGCGCACGATATCCCCCATTTTCGTCAGGTCCTGCACAGCAATATAACCCACAATAGCTGTCGCTTTAATCAGGCTCACAATCTCACCCTTGTAAGCGGGCAGCACATGAGGCAGCGCCTGAGGCAGGATGACCTCAAAGAACGTGCGGCGGTTGGAAAAGCCCAGTGCATAAGCGCCTTCATACTGACCCTTATCCACCGCGCCGACACCCATCCGGAGCAGCCCGAGAACGGATGCGCCGAAGGTGAGCGTAAAGCCGATCACCGCCACGACGACGCCGCTAATAGCCACGGAGCCGAAGATGACGTAATAGAGAATCATCAGCAGCACCACCATCGGCATGCCCTGCACCAGCCACAGGAAGAAGCGGGTGACCACATTTGCCACCGGATTGCCGTTTCTGCACAGCATAAATACCGCAAAACCCAGGGCCGTGCCGAACAGGACGGTCAAAAGCGTAATGAGCATCGTGGTGCCGACGCCCTCTGTAAACAACTGCCAGCGGTCCTCACGGATAAAGGTCTTTTCAAAACTGGCCTGAAGGTCTGTCAGGAAAGACTTCTCGGGTGCGGATCCCAAATCCCGTACGACGAGCACAAATGCTGCCGGATAGTACTCTACGAAATCGACCGCCTGGGCACGCTCTTCCGAGATAATGATGCTGCCCGCGCCGATGTCAGCTTTTCCCGACTGGACCGCAGCAAGTATGGCGGAGAATTCCATGCCAGTGAACTCCACCTTCATATCCAGTGCCCGCGCGATCATCAGGATGACCTCAAGATCAAAGCCTTTCAGTTCGTTCTCATTCCCGACATAGCTCATGGGTTCCAGTGTATCGCAGACGGCCGCCCGGATAGTGCCATTGTTGCCGGGCCAGTCCTGTACAGGAAGGACCTTGACGCTTTCATCCGCACCGGTCCACTTTTCCCAGGCCTTCTGAATCTCAGACTGGGGAATCGCATCGCGGGCGGCCTGCCACGCATCCCTGCGGGAATCGCCCTTGGCAAACGCGAACCCAAAGATACCGTCCTGGAGGTTCTGAGGGAACAGCGCTAAATCCGGATTTCGGTTGAGCAACAGCTCACTGATTGCGTTGTTCATCAGGAAAGCGTCTATCTTCCGGGTCTTGAGCGCCTGAATCAGGTCCGGGGTGCTGTTGAAGAAGGAGAACTTGCCGACGTCCTTGGCCTTGCTCCTGACCAGCTCCTCAAAAGGCGCGCCGGTGAGCATGGCAACCGTCTTGCCGGAGAGATCGGAAAACTCCGTAAGCTCCGGTTGGGCATCCTCCGCGGCCGCGGCACTTTCCGTGTCCTTCCAGACTGCCAGCACGATGCCGCCATAATAGTCCGGCGTGCTAAAAAGCACGCTCTCCGCCCGTTCCTTGGTGATGGTGATGCTGCTGGCAGCGAAATCCACCTTGCCGCTCTGTACGGCAGGCAGCAGGCCGCCAAAGCTCATGGGCACAAGTTCAAGCCCGTACCCCCTGGCCTCACAGAACCGCGCAGCCACATCCAGATCATACCCCATCGACCGGCCATCCTTCACATAGGCGAAGGGCGGATTCATGAGGTCCACCCCCATTTGCAGCGTACCGTTGGGTGCAGGCAGGTGCTCATAATCCATCATCGTGCGTGCGGAATCATCCTTTCCGAACCAGACGGCGTCGATTTTCTTCATGGTGCCATCTGCCCAGAGACTATCCACAAATGCGCTGTACTCATCGCACAGGGCTTGTCCTGCCTCCGTTTTGGCAAATATGGCAGCCAGATTGCTCTCCCTCAGATGGCCATCCAGGATCTGCAGTTCGGGAGATTCAAGCTGCACGAAGCGAAGGACTGCCTCATCCGAGATAAAGTAGTCCACCTTTCCCGCCTTCAGTGCGGCCAGGCCATCCGTATGGTTCTCAAAATACTTCACCTCGGCATCCGGATAGTTTTCCTCGGCCAGCTTTCCGCTGATCGTGCCGGTCGAAACGCCGATGCTCGGGTTCTCCTTATCCAGGACGGGAATACCGGTCTCTGCCCGCGCGGACAGGATCCCCCCTGGCAAAGACAGCCCGATGCTGCTCAGAATGAGCAGCAGGAGCAGTCCTGCGAAAATACGTTTCTTCATGTGTCATCCTCCTTGCGGTTTTTAATCTTGGTCTGTTGCCTGAGCGGCTTTGTTCTGGCCCGCATTTAAACAATTCGATGACTTTTCCCGTCAGCTGTTTTTGCACACAGAATCGCTGAGGCCGGACACGGGGTCCGGTCTTTATCCGTCATACCGCGCAGCCGGCAGGAAGCCTCGCGTTCATAAAGACGCGGAATCCTCCCGCTTCCTGAGAGATTCGGCAAACCGGCCGAGCCTCATGGCATCCGGCATGCAGCTGCCGTTATCCAGGCATCGTCGGCAATGGCATGGGCATAGACGATTCTCATCCTTCATTGTTTCCCATATTGTCCGACTCAATAGCGATCCTTTTCATCCGTCCCTAACACTGCTGATGTTGCTAATTCCTATTATCACATCATTTTTCGGTAATCGCCGTCTAATTGAACCTGTCGATAAGCCATGAGAGATTTTGTATGGTCATTTCAGCACAACCCACTTTCCGGCTTTTGTCGAGCCCTGATGTTCAATTCTTCCCACTTTTTTTAGTTTATCCAGTTGATACCTTGCCGATTGTTCAGATATTCCAAACATCCGGGCAATTTCTTTCTTCGTCGATTCTGGCTTTTCGATAAGCAATTCTAATATCTTCTCCTCAAGAGGCCTCCCTCTTTTCGTGTCTTGGCGGTTTTCTTGGCGGTTTT
>DGWH01000110.1:0-34372 GCA_002395225.1 Christensenella sp. UBA4263 | reverse complement strand
GCGGTTTTCTTGGCGGTTTTCTTGGTGGTTTCCACCAAGAAAATCTTCTTCCTCCTGTATTCGGGCATATTCCTCATTAATATAAGCAACCGCAAGCGTGTAATCATCTATATCGTTGTTCGGGCTGAACACAAGCTTCGGGGACCCATTTTCCTCCATTGCCCTTTTAGCTCGACGAATACCAGAACCATAGGACTGAATCAGATCGAGTTTAAAGAACATATCCTTCAGTTCATCATTCATATACTGGCGGTCAGTAAACACAGTCTGATTATTCAGATCTTCAATGGTCACAGGCGGCAGTGGGCGATTGTGATTAATGAATGCGATATGATCTTTATATACTTCAATCTCGATATGCTGCTTTCTGGAATAATCCTTGTGCAGAATACAGTTTGTCGACAGTTCCTCAAACATCTCCAACGGCCAGTTTGATACTCTATGTGCCCCGGACACACCCGGTTCACGTACCGTGTACGTTGACATTATGGCATCTCGAAAATAGTCTCGGACCTGCGTAGCTTGAATCCAGACCGGACCATCAAATATCTTTGATTCCATCTTGTCTGTACCTTTGACCTCTCGGATGATACGAACATATGCATGAGGAATAAAAACCGCTGGTTTCTCTGTAAACATCAATACCGCAAAATTTCTTGCACGGTACCCACCATACTCGCTTCCCTTAATCAGATTCAACGCCTTTGCCATATCCAGCTTTGATAAATTTCTGACATCAACTGCCGCATGAGTACGAACAAGATATTCCTTCATATACTCAAAATTAAGATCATCAATCGTCGCTGTTTGGTTTAATTCTGATGAAAAATGCAGTCCGGCAAATTTACGGAGCAGTTCATATTCCTCTGTCCGATTTGGCAGTCTTGAATCTCTTCTGACACGAATATATCTGCCAGCCTTCAAATTTATCTTTTTATCCTGCTCTGCTTTTTGGCTTGTCTCATACGGACCATCACTGCCTGGTTCTACTGCAAGTATGATGTAAAAGAGCCCATCTATCTTATCCTGCAACAAGTGGTATACTGGCTTTGGATGGATATTCGAAAGAAGCGATTTCAGTTCATTCTCCGTGGTCTCAATCAATGCTTCTTCAATGCCAGAAATAGGTCGAACCGGGACAGCCTTCCTCCCCGACTTCTTGTCATCCTCTTCCTCAATCCCTATAAATAAAAAGCCCGATCTCACGGTTCGTGTAATTATTGGCAAAAGCGCAAGCTGTCTTTAAGATGCCATCCTTCACGACATCAGATGCTGACTTCTTATATTCGATATGGTCATCTTCCACGGCACAGCGATCAACGATATCATGGGCCATACGAATAATATCATCTGATTTCATCCCTGTTCACCTGCCTTTTCCTGATAGGCTCTGATCATATCATCGTACTGATCTATATACATATTCACGGCCCTTTCAATCGTCACGGTCTTCGGCTGCCCCGATCGCCTGTGAAAATCATCAAGGCGGTCATAGGTGGCCTGATCCATTTTTACCGTGATTGCCTGTGCATCCTTCTTCGGTCGTCCCATGCTGGTTCCTCCGTGCAAAACTAATGTGCTTATCATAATATAATTAATTTGTGTAAAAGACAATACGAAATTCGGCAAAAAAATAAGACCTTCCCGGTCAAAATCATCTTCCATTTCCCTTAGCCAGATTCTTTAGAGCACGGGAAATAATTAGTTGAACGATATGCTCTTACAAGAACTATGGCGTAAACCGTCTCGAAAATGAATAAATGTATCGATTATTTCTACGATACAATCGCTGTGTTCTAGGTTTCTTTCATGCCTCTATGTCAAGATAAGAATTCGTTCAAATAATTATTTCCTGCGTTCTAAGTACCAGCAAAAGATAACAATCTCTGACGACTAGATGGAGCGCCGTATGCCGTGAAAGTGGCACGTACGGTGTAGGCCAAGGGAAAGGGCGGAGACGATTTCAAAGCCCAAACTATTGGCATAATAATAAGAAACTCCTCTTCAAAATTCCGCGACGTGAGAAGCTCACTTGGGGGATTGTTGGGGTGACTGATCTGAAAACGCGGCACAGGAGAAGATTTCAGCACTCCACTATTCGCTGGAAAGCAATTCCCTTTTGAAATCAAATGCTATGTTGTCCTCCCACTCAAACACAGAAATGCCCTCCAACCCGTTACCCCGACCGGAGTTCTGAGATAAGAATAGGAGGACTAAAGTTACGGCTTTTCATGCTTTCCCTGAAGGTAATCCTGCTCTGCCAGATCAACAATCTCTTTAATTTGCTCTGGTGTAGGCAACTGTTCCTGAATCTCCTTTACGCGAACATTATCGTATGTAGCCACACCCATAGGTGTTGTGATTCCCTGAAACGCCAATTGAACTTCTCTATGATCCATATCTTTGCAGATCAGCAATCCAATTGTTGGATTGTCGCTTTCTCTGCAAATAAACTCGTTCACTGCATTTACGTAGAAGTTCAGTTTTCCAGCAAATTCAGGGTCAAACGGCTTCACCTTTAACTCGATCACTACATAACACCGCAGATAGATATGGTAGAAAAGAAGATCAATCTTTCGAGTCTTTCCAGCTATCACAATTTCTTTTTGTCTTCCAACAAATGCCCAGCCTTCACCAAGTTCAAGCAAGAATCTTGTAATCCGTTGTTCTATGGCATCTTCCAGATCTTTTTCATCATACCCTTCCGGGAGTGAGATAAAGCCCAGGTCGTAATGCTCCTTAAGCAATTCCTGTGCAAGCTTCCCCTGTGGAGCTGGCAGACGATCGCTAAAGTTTGTCAACGCTCCTCCGGAAACATGGTACAAATCAGCTCTGATGTTGTCATCAAGCGCGCTACGGCTCCAGCCTTTTTCGATTGTCTGACATACATAGAACAGAGCTTCTTCTATGGATTTGGATTTTGTGATAATGAGAATATGATGACCCCACGGTACATATCCAAACGATGAAGGGAACGGAAATTCTGCAACAACTTGTTGCAGTTTTTCAGAAGGTAATTCTGCAGCAACCTGTTGCAGTTTTTCCTGGATCCCCTCAAGTGACTGATTCAATTTTGGAAGTAACTGTTGGGTTTCAGTGGAAGCGTAAAATGAATACCATTTTTTCATGTTCCATAGATTGCGAGTAGAAAACCTGAACTTATCTATGTCGCTCGAAATATTCGTGAACAGTAAAACTCCTTTTCTTCAGGAATTCCGTTCATTTTTTTAATCCGTTTACATTTTTAGGAAAAGCCACTATAATGAATTGCATACGAATATAACTTAAACGACCCCGTCAGGGATACGACTCCCTGCTGAGAGGATGTGAGTGCTTGGATTTTCTGAGACAGACTCAGGCCGATATCATGCTTGTGCTCGTTGGCATCTGTGGTGTCATCGCCTTGTTCATCTTCCTGACCGATACCATGTCTGCCAAACAGAAGAGAATCCTTATTCTGCTGGAATGCAGCGCCATGTTTCTTATGATCGCCGACCGCAGAGCCTATATTTTCCGGGGCGATCCCAGTCCGCTGGGCTGGTGGATGGTGCGCATCAGTAATTTTCTTGTGTTTTTCCTGATACTGGTCATCATCTACAGCTTTAACCGATACCTGGAGGACCTGCTCACCACTGAGGGAAAAATGTCACAGGTCCCCCGACGGCTTAAGGTTGCCGGGGTCCTGACCCTGGCGGGAATGGTTCTTGTCATCATTTCCCAGTTTACAGGGTTTTACTATACCTTTGATTCCATGAACCGTTACCAAAGGGCTCCCGGTTTCATTATCTCTTACCTGATTCCGTTTTCCGTCCTGATCCTTCAGCTTTCCGCGATCCTCAAGTATTCAGAAAAGCTGACCCCGAGCATGCGCCGCTCCCTTCTGTTCTTTTCAATCGCCTGTATCATTGCCTCCGTCCTGCAGGTCTTTCTCTACGGCATCTCGCTGAATAATCTCACCATTGTTGCCATGTCCGCCCTGCTTTTTGTCTTCACCCTGCAGGACATGACAAAACAGATCGAACACGCCCGCATGCAGGAAATCAACTTCTACCGGGAATCGCAGGAAAAGGAACACGCGATGTTTGAACAGACGGCGGAGGCACTTGCCAATGCCATCGACGCCAAGGATAAATATACCCGCGGTCACTCCTCCCGTGTGGCACAGTATTCCCTGCAGATTGCGCGTGCTGCCGGCAAGAACGACGAGGAATGCGAAAAAATCTATTTTGCCGCCCTGCTCCATGACATAGGCAAGATCGGCGTCAAGGACTATATCATCAACAAGGAAGGCAAACTGACCCCCGAGGAATTTGCCGAGATCAAAATGCATCCGGTTTACGGCAATCAGATTCTCTCCAGTATTCAGCAGTCTCCCTACCTGAGCATCGGTGCCCACTATCATCATGAACGGTACGACGGGAAAGGCTACCCGGACGGGCTGAAAGGCGAGGATATACCCGAATACGCCCGAATCATCGCCGTCGCCGATTCCTATGATGCCATGACCTCCAAACGCAGTTACCGGGATCCCCTGCCTCAGCAGATCGTTCGTGAGGAGCTGGTGAAAGGTCAGGGAGCGCAGTTTGACCCGTTCTATGCCAAAATCATGCTTCAGCTGCTGGATAAGGACACGGAATACCATCTGCGGGAGGAAACGCAGGAACCCGATGAAACCTTCATTAACCGTCTGCAGTGCAAAAGCATTTATCACAACTGCACCGTCGGCTTTCAGATCACCGAACAGATTACCCGTATCCGTCTGTTCAGCAAAGCCGATCCGGAATTTTCCGGTGAGGAAAGCCTGCCCTCTCTGATTCTGTTCGATGCGCTGGATGCCCGGGTACATGAGGAGCCGGCCAGACAGCAGGACCTTTTCTATCTGGAATACGGACAGCTTCGTTTCGACGGACACACCCAGCGAGGGCAGGCCCGAAAGATTCAGACCCGTGTTCTCAGCACAGCCGGAAGCGAATGGGAAGCCGCTAATGCCGAAAGCGTTCTTACTCCCTATGAAATTGAAGCCGTTCGTTTCAAGGATCACGGCATGATCCGCATTTCGGACGGGCGCCGCTCCGTGCAAAGCATCATCGCCTTCCCGGACAGCACCCGCTTCTCCTACCTGTCCCTGACCGGCGAACACTGCACCATCAGCAACATTCGCGTGGATCCGCACGGCGAAATTATCACGGCCGACTATATTCCCCGCATTGCTGAGGAAATCAGCTATATCGCGGACAGCCCTGAGGGAGACATTCCCAACGTGCAGATCGACGGCTGGCGCACCAGGGCAACCAGCGGCATTCCGGTTGAGGATCAGATAACCCTCACCTTCCATACAAAGAGTCTGCCCACCGCGCGCCTGATCTGGCACTGCCCGTTTGTCGTCCTCTACAGCTCCGCGAACGGAGAGATCGGCGGCGAGGGATACCGGGAATATCTGCTGCTCCGTCTGGACGGGGAAAACTGGGATTCCGATTCCCACGTCGAGAACAGTGTTGAAATCCATCATACGCAGGAATTCCAGGATTGGAATGCCTGGAAATCCGCCAATCAAGCCGGAATGGACTGTACCGTGTCGATCCGGCGGGTCGAGAATACCGTGATGGTCAGCACCCAGAATCAGGGAATCGCCCTTTCCAGCGTTACCGTCATAAAGGATGACCCGGACTGCATTTATGCCGCACTGACGGGGGATCAGGTTGCCCTGACCAATATCCGGATCAGCCGCGCCGGAACCGATGACATTCCCCCGTCTGATCACTGATCATCGCCTCTTCCGATGAACCCCGGTTCCATGAAACGAAGAAAACCTGCTCAAGAGCAGGTTTTTTCGTTGTTTCCGGAATTCTTCTCCAGTCTTGCGCATTTCCGCTGATTCTTACTCCACGGATTTGATTTCAGCCATCAGTCCTGCTTAAGCGAATAGGTATCAAACGCTGCATCTTTTGGCAGTTCAATCTCGATGCGGGTGCTCTTATCGATCCGTGCCGTTCCCTTCCTCAGGCAGGCATCAAACACATGTCCCCATTTTGTCCGGTCCTCGGAATGGAAATGGAGATGCCAGCCCGGCATCTGGATGCCATCCATATAGTCCGGAAAATATACGCCTACCAGCGATCCCCGGATATTTTCAAACACGAACGCCTTCTGCGTTTCACCGAGAATGGTCTTCAGCGTGATATGCTGTGATACGTACGGTGCCTCGGAACGGGCATCCACTTTTTCAAACTCCCCGTCGATCTGCACCACATGCATGCTATTGAGTCCGTAGTCCTCCTCAATCTTCCTCGTCAGTTCTGTCTTAATCGCTTCCAGATCCGTCATTCCTTCAAGGACACACTGCTGGTCCCCGTAAAAGACGGCCGACCGCGGCAAACGGAACCCCTGTCTCCATCGGGACCTGACTGATCTGCCCGTTCCGGTCCGCCCGGTAGCAGCATCCTTCCATCACGATCATTTCCCCATTGACATGTTCAAATGTTCCAAGACCGATATCGCCCTTTTGGAGCAGATCACCGACAGAAATCACCGGACGGCTGTATCCCAGCGCCAACGCCTGCAGCGTCGCTACCTGATAGATTTTGTTGTCACGCATGTGAAGTACCTCCCGTGACCTGTTTATACCTCTGTATTATCGGTCCCTGTGGACCCGTTATACAGCCTTTTTCAGATCCGGGAAAGCATTTTTCACCATTTATTTACGTTCCTTATTGGAAAAGAGGTTACTGTTCACGGATTTTTACCCATCAGGACACGATGCAAGACCCTCCAGCGGAAAACACTGCAGGGATGTGACTATTCAGGTGCTTTCATTTGTCTTCAACGGCAGAAACCCTGTTCGCTCTCTTTTCCTTCCTTGTTGTCGGAGTTATATTGACAAGATAGGGATCCGGTATCCATTACCATCCCCTTTACCGCCATCCCTCAAAACATTTACCGTTTGTTAGTATAGCTACAAGACCTCTACCGTTTGATAGTATACCTTCAAGACATTGGTCGTCTGATAGTATAACTCCAAAACATCTGCCATTTGACAGAATAACTATCAAACGCTTCCCTCTTTTTTATCGTTCAATCGTCTGTTTGTCCAATCATTTGCACCCTTGCATACCATCAAACGATAAACCGTTTGCTAGTACGCACCCAGAGCTTACTCGTTTCCATCCATATTCATCGACATCTCATTTCCCCCGGTCAGTGCCATGTGGACAGCTCTGTCAAAAGCCCTTATATTCTGGGCTTTGTTCGCATTTGGTATCAATTTCTCCCTTCTTGTTTTCCCCTGCACCTCTTCAATTGCGTTTGCTACCCGGGTTGCTGTTTTTATGCCTGTACAGCAGTTCCCGCAATAATCCGCCAGCAGGACTCTAGCATGAGAACTCTTTCCGTCAACATCGCGTCGATGTGAACGGCTCGGACGGTCGATGTGAACAGCTCGGTGGGTTAGATGTGAACGAAATGCCTGTTGTAGGTGTGAACGGTTCGCTGGCAAACAAAAAAGCCTGCGGGGTTGACCTTCCCCACAGGCGATTTTTCTGGCTCAGGCGCTCTTCCCGAGGAACTGATCAAGCGAAATTCTGAATTTGTCATCTTTGATACAATCATTTTCCTTCTTTATTCGATGTTCAGGATATCAGAGAATCCCGTGACGTCGAATACTTCGTTTACGATCTCATTTGGTTTCACAACCTTCATGCCGCCTTTGCGGCTCATGATCTTGTGCGCCGAGAGCAGCACGCGCAGGCCCGCGGAGGAGATGTAATCCAGCTTCTCCAAATCCAAGGTCAGTTCATTGGCCGCATTCACGCTGTCCTCCAATTCCTTTTCCAGCTCTGGTGCGGTGGTAGTGTCCAGCCGGCCTTCCAAGGCGATTTCCAAATTGGTCCCGTTCAGGTTTTTGATGATCTTCATTTTCAATTGCTCCTTTTGATTCTTCCTGTATTGTTATCGAGCATGGCTATGCAAAGCTTTTGAGAACGGTCATTTCGACCTCGCCACCGCGAATGGAAATCTTGATATCATCCACGATTCTGCGCAGAATCGAGCGCTCATAGCCATCCCACTCTTCGTCATCGGGATGGAAACCAGGAACGTCGTTCGCCAGCTCATAGGGAATCTCCGTATAGTCGTGAACCACCTCTGCCGCCAGCGCCTGCTCGATGATGTCCCGGAGCTTGCCGAGGAAGCCCTTTGCCGCCTCGTTCCTTCGGGAAGTCGAGGAAGATATCAGCTGATAGCGCTTTTCCTTGTCCATAGACGTCTTCGTGAGTAGGTGCATCGTGTACTTCCTGTCTTCAGCTTCGATCCAGAAGCCAGCCTCGATTTCACCTGTGACACTCCTGACGAGACAGAGCATTTCCTCCGTAATCAGCTGCAAGCGAAGCGCGTCATTGGGCCCCAATCCACTCCAGACTTCGGCGGCCTTTCGGGTCTCCTCCAATGCCGTCTCAAATCCATTTCCGTTTTGTTCGATCCTGATGATGCCTGTCCTCATATAAAATACTCCTTGTATAATGTATTTGGGTTTTGAGAGGGGCCCATGCCCTTGGTGTCACGGTGACGTGTCACGGGGACGGTTCTTCTGACAAACAATGCAATGAGCCTGCGAACCTGTCCCCGCGTCTCTTATTTTCCCAATGCCTTGACTTCAAAGTCTCTTGGCAATCACATATTGTACTTTTTGACATATTATGGAAGCATGCTGCTCCATCCGTATTCGCCATCGGTTCGAATCTCACGGTTATTCATGACTTGTTTACCTGTTATCTCGTCTACGCCAATTCCCGGCGCAGCAAGGCAGACACGACCTTTTTTCCAGATAGTTGATTATCTGATCGATGCCCGGATAAGAATGTTTTTCAAATGCGGTTCTTATTGACGCAGCAGTCGATACGCCGAACTCCCGCCAGTCTAGAAGTTCCGTTCGGACCATCGTATCAGCGCCCCCTTTCATCCGATTTGACCCAAGTTCCATCCGGAAAGAAAAGTCTCCATTCTCCTGAATGCTTTACATTAATCGTACCATAAATAAGCAAGAAAATCAATGTCCGAAACGAATATTTTACCAGTTGGTACTGAAGCTGGTACTGAAGGACTACAATACATATTGGAGAAGAGATAACCAAAACAGAAGTGAAGAATGAGCCCTCATCTGTTATAGTTGAGATTGCGAGAAACAACATACGAAAGAGAGGGCATCCTTCATGGAAAGAATAACACAGGACATGCGGTTTCGTCAATCCATAATGCGTTACGCGGAGCGATACGGCGTTGCCCGGGCCAGCCGGAGGTACGACAAAGCGCCGTCATACATCTACTTCTGGCGCAAGCGCTGGGACGGCAGCATCGAATCGCTGCGAGAGAAGTCACGGCGGCCTCACCATCACCCCAACGAGCACACGGAAACGGAGCTCAAGCTGATCCGGAATATGCGGCGCAGGAACCCCAAACTGGGTGTGGTAGAACTGTGGCACCGGCTGCGAAAGCGAGGCTATACCCGTCACGTTTACTCGCTATACCGGGTGTTGCACCGTCTCGACATGCTCCCGGCGGCGAAGGGAAAGAGAAAGTACGTCGCCAAACAGTACCAGCAGATGACGCATCCTGGCGAGCGTATTGTGTAATTGTCTCATGGTTCAGGTCCCAATCGCTATCCAGTCGATATTCCTGCTTGTGTTGAAACTGCCGCCGACAATGATGGTCGCGCCGGTGGTCGTTTTATACGATGCCACTCTGGCGAGGGGTTCAGGGTGTTTCCGATGCCGCCAATTGTATCCCCAGTGCGTGTTTTGTTCAGGCGGTTTCGGCTCCGCTAATAAAAAAAGACCTGCAATCTCTTACAGATCTTCTTTGCCATCCTGTCATCCATCATAATGGGTTCTGCACTCAGCAATGATCAGGAGTCCGTCCTGCACTTTATACACAAGCCGATTGGATTCATCAATTCTTCGGCTCCACCATCCACTCAGATTATTCTTCAGCGGTTCCGGCTTGCCAATCCCCTCGTACGGTGATCTCTGTGCATCCCTGATCAGCGCATTGATCCTCTTCAGTGTTTTTTTCTCCTGCGTCTGCCACCAGACGTAATCATCCCAGGCATCTTCATACCACGCAAGCCGCATTTTTCAATCCTCCACCAGTTCATTGGTTACAAGATGCGCTTTGCCGGAATCAATCTCTGAGGTGATCCGTGCAAGATAAGCCATGTTTGCATCGGAATAAAACGGGTCGACTGATACTTCAAATGGAATTCTGCGCTCCCTGCGCACTTTCTTCGCAAAAATTGTAAAAGCCGTGGACATGCTCATTCCGAGTTCCCTGCACACTTCCTCCATGCCTTTCTTATCTTCTGCATCCATTCGGAAATTTACTAATACCTGCGACATTTTCAGCACCTCCTTCATCGTGACCACTATACCACAGTTTACCTATTTTGTAAAGCGAATATCTTTATTCCATCTTTACGCTATGAGCATCGCTGTGATCTCAAACTCGCGGTTGAAGGTCTCAATATCCACAGTCTTATCGTCGTTTCCGTCGTCCGCTCCGTAGAAAAGCTCAACCCCGTCCGCGCAGCTGTTCGCCACGCCTTCCTTCCCGGTCTCCTTTTCCCTGATCTCGATGGTATGGCAGGACTGCTCTGCCAGTACCAGTTTTGCGTATTCTGTCATGCACTCCCGCTCCTTTCCGTTCAGTGCATCATCGCCCACTGCAGAGCGTGTCCGGCGTCTTCGAAATGCTGATCGCTGATCGCCGTCAGCTTGATCTCGCCTTCGCAGCTCTTATCCGCTGTGGTGTGTTCGTAAACCGCCGCGAAGTAGTCGTTGGCCTTCGGGCCGCTGTAAAAGTACCCGGCAAACAGCACCTTGTTTCCGAAGTCGACCACCGTGTTCCAGCTGCATCCGAGGTTTTCGCTCGTGGTGGTTTCCGGCAGGCGGTAGGTTTTCATTTTCTCGTTCAGGCTCTTCTTCGTGGTTCCTCCTTTTGGGGTGCTTCCCCCTTCGTTCTGTGGGCATATTACCGTACATTCCGGAGGATATCCACGGCCTGTTGCGAATTATATGTAACAAAAGAACGAACCCTTTGTCGGGCAGATCACCAGCCTAGGATTTTGATAAGCATCCGCAATTCTGCTCGTTTTGCGGATGTCTGTCAAAGCCCCACACTGCCCCTGTGATCATCTCTTTCCCTCCCCCATGAACTGCCAAAGAGGAGCCGTGAAGCCCCTCCGTGGCCACCGTGCGCACTTTGTGTCCGCCTCTCAGCGATCCAGTACCCGCCGGATGGTTTCCTGGCTGCCACTGTCGATGTGTCCACTTGCCCAGATGCAGATCGCCATGGGTTCGTTGATGTCCGGCAGGATCATCTCGTAGGTAATGGCCTGTGCGCCCATCCGGATGCAATCGTTGACCGCATTGCCTACAAAAAAGCTGTTCAGCTCCGTGAGGCTCCCATCCGCGCGGCGGATTTTTGCGCCGTGTATGCGGAGACTTTCGATGTGCCTCTGTTCCGGGGTCATGCTCGAAAGGTCGATGTTCGTCATGGTGATGTCCTCCTTTGTCAGTTCAGGGCGGCTGCGAAAGCCGCTTTTTCTTCTGCCGTGAAAAGCTCTGTCCAGGGATGCTGCTCGCCATTCGTCTCAAAGGTCAGCCTGTAGATGTAGCGAATCCTCTCTTTCTCATCGTACATCCAGACATCAATCCCAATGCTGGCGGGGTGGAATCCCCAGCCGGTGTAAAGCTCGTGCAGGGCTTTCTTGTACTCCGTACTGCCGTTGGTCCGGATCGTCAGGGTCATGCCGTATCCCAGGTCGAACTGTTTCTCGTAGTTCTTGATGTAGGTGTATTCGCTGCGCTCTGCTCTCTTCATGGTCTTGCTCCTCCTTGGTTTGGGGTGTTTTCCCCTTCGTTGTGAGCGCATATTACCGTACATTCCAGAGCTTATACACGGCCATTTCGAAGAAATATGTGACAAAAGGACGAACTCCTTATCGGGCAGTTCAGGCGATGATTCGGGGTTGTTCCCCGGGTTTCATCCGAATCCAGACCACATGCCCGTCCATGGTGCGCATGAACATTTCTGGCCATCTGAAGAGGTCTGTAAACAGGACAGCGTGCTCATCGGTGATGCTGGCAAAATCGTCCCGGCTCAATCCACAGATGAAGAAACTTCCGCAGACCACATCGTAGGGTTTTCCATTTTCGTCCGTCAGCACACGGTTTGCGGGGTAGCAAGATATTTCCTGATCCATTGATTTGCATGAGGCAGACACTGGTTTTCTCCGTTAGGATAGGAACATTGATTTGGAATCTCCAACTGTGTCATTATGATGGGATGGATTCGCTGTACGTTATTGACTCTGAAATACAATGTCAGCATCTTCCACTTTAATCACATAAAGGAACAGCCCTGAAAGATACCATCTCTCAGGGCTGTTCCTTTAGCACCAGTTCGGTACATACCATTCCCGCAGTTGCTCCAATGTCGGGTGCTTCACCTCCATCGGCTTCTTCGGTTCCCAGGAGTGGTGTTTCGGAAGGCGAATGAGCTGATCCGGATCTTCCAGCGTAAGGATCGAAGCGTCAGGGAGAGTAAAACGGAAAGAGGTCTGGAGGCGCTCCAGGTTGAAATGATTCTCCCGGCACCAGGCTTCCCAGCAAAAATCATCATCAACCCTTGATGCCCACAAGCCCGTTCCAACTGCCGGTTTCGGACGCCTGTCGCCGTTACGGATGGGAATGAAGAGTTGTGGGGAAAAATGATCTGAGTCGTAATGGATGTAAGGGCTGTCTCCAAAATAACTTGGACAAGTTGATTGAAAATTCTGATGCAATTTAGAACGTACTTGAGGCAGTTTGACACCGCATATTTCCTAAGAAGATAATACTAAATTGCAATCCGAAAGAATTGAAAGACTATAAGAGTTACCTGATGATCTAGACTTGAGAAATTGGAATTGCATTATTCTTAGTATGTAAAATCTGTGTTTCCATTGAATGATATTATAAATACTATCTCCGGAGTTGTCTATGAATTTGCGGGTTCTAACTTGTCCAAGTTATTTTGGAGACAGCCCTAAGTAGTCATCCCTTCTTCTCCTTGTACTTTGCACGACACTCCCAGAAATAATTCGGATAATGCTTGATGGTCGAAGGGAATGTGAATGTCCGGCCACACGAGTAGCAAGTTTTCCTGACCATCTTCCGCTCCCCATGCTCCGCTCTGTATTTCGCCTTGCACTCCGGACAGTAGTTTGGAATGTGCTGCCAGGACGGCTTGAAAGAGATGGCCTTGCCACAGGATTTGCAGGGCTTTGTTTGAAACTCTGGCTTCTTATCTACCGCAGGTGCAGGTTTGGAGAAAGTTTCTTCGCCCATTCGAACATAATTCCTCCCCCATAAACACAGAAACCCCTCCGACCCACTACCCCGGTTGGAGCCTTGGGATATGGATAGGAGGGCATCATATTCAGCTCATTGATCGAAAATGTTAGTGAACAACAGCTACACCCATTTTCATCGCTATCGCATTGATTACTTCTTCGGTGAGTTTACTATACTTCTTAATCTTGGGCAAAGGCTCTCCATCCTTCAGCATGTCCGTTGCAACGCGGATATTAACCTCATTTTCCTTTTTGGCCTTAACTGCTTGACTAAGGTTACACATAACATCCAACTCCTTTTCTTTCTCTTCAGTCATTGCAATGCCAAATTCGCTCTCTAACACGGATTTCTTGTCCTCTGGACTGTTATCACCTGACAGAAGCACGCTCAACAGACGAATAATCTTAAGTTCGCTTTGCTCATCTTCACTGTCAAGATTTAAGATGATTACTCTCTCGATATCTGCATCGTTTTCGTCAACGTAGTAATTTCCGTAGACTGTGTTGACCTGATGCTTAATCTCAATAATAGAATCTTGTTTATATTTTGCAACGGAAGGACATATCCAAATTGAGACGACTTTTTTTATATTTTCGTATTCTTCATCAAAGAAATCTCTCCCAAATTGCTCAGAAACCATTCTATCACAATAGTAAAGCCCTCGTCTGATTACCCGCCGAATAGAAGAAGCATCGACTTGAATTTCCACATTTACTATTAGCTCAATGATTTCTCCGCTCTTGGGTACTCTAGCCTTAAACCGTATATCGAAACGCACAGTGTTTTCTTTAATACTGCTCGACTCAGAGTTCATGGTTGGAACATATTGATTTTTCGTTGGTGCATCAGGCATATCCATATGAACCGCTTTCTGTGAAATCTCTGGAGCACCCACAAAACAGTTAGTCATAATGTAATCGATATCATACTCCTTAAACTCGTCAACACACGACTTTAGTATCCACGCGAGAATAACTGTCATTGACACGAGTCTTTTCGCTTGTGCATCATACTTTGCATCAAGATCAGCTGAATCGATCAACTCCGCAATCAATGTTTGCTTCTCAGCCACACACAACTGCCTCCTTTCAAAAGCCATTTCAAACTAAGTGGATACACTCCACCTAGTTTACCTAAAGTGTAGTCGATTCCCGACCGAATGTCAAACACTTTCAAAGCTTCTGCCCTTTTTTACCGTTACTGTTCACGGATTTTTCACTTCATCAAGGCACGACGCCTAGCCCTCCGGCGAAAAGTGCCGCAGGGATGTGCTTATTCAAGGTGTTTTCATTTATCTTCAATAGTAGGTTCTTTGTTTACTTTCTTCTCTTTCCTTGTCGCCGGAATTCATTGACAAGGAAGGAGGAGGAAGCCAACCAGGCCACATTTACCTTGAAGATCCCGAAGCATCAGCTTTTTGCTCTGGTTCTGTAACCTCCTTTCTAGGACGCCCGCGCTGCTTCTTTGCTTTCCTCCGTATAGGCTCTTCAGCAACTTTTGCCTTCTTCTTTGAGGATGCTCCTTTTGATTCGCATGATTTGTTCTGCGAGTCTCCGTCTGGGGAGCCACTGCTGATATCCCGTTCTGAAGAATCACACATAACGAATCATTCCAGATCAAGTCAAGCCACAAATGTTACAAGCCAAGAACTCCAGTATTATAATGGTTCTTAGCCTGTTTTTCTATTATCAGATCGAAACTCCTACCAGGTTCTTACCTGTTCTTACCTGTAAAGATCTATATTTCAAAAAGAAGCACATGACCCGTAGATCATGTGCCTGGCGTCGGCATAGGTCAGTCAGCGCTAATCAAAGCGACAACATTCCCTTTGCTGGCGTTAACCGTATGAGTCAACACCCGCTCAGCAGCCGCTCCATCCACCTTTGACGCAAGGATGGTGATGCTGACCGCAGTGCCTAAGGCAACGACAAACTTCCAGCCGATCTCGACCGTAACGCTCACCATAGTGCTACTTTCTTACCAGACAATTTGACAGTGCAATCTCTGATAAAACATCTGCTTTCAATAAAGCTTAAATTGACGTGCACTGTTTGTTAACGATGGCAAAAGGGAAAAGTCTAGATCATCTCCTTTTTGACTCTGTATGCTAAAATTCAGAATAATGTAAAAATGCACAAAATTCTTGCTGAAATTTCTATGTTGATTGTCTGCGCTTTTTCGGCTTTTTTCCAAAAATTAGAGAAATTCATCCTCGCCCTGACCACCTTCCTGACCACCTTCCCCCAAAAAAATGACCACCTGGCGACCACTCTTTCCATGCGTTTGCAGACATTTCTTGCGTTTTATGCGTGAGACCAAAAGGGCAAAAAGCAAGGCAGGTAGGGCTTCCTACCTGCCTTTGTCGAGTCGGAGTGGCGAGATTCGAACTCGCGACCCCTTGAACCCCATTCAAGTACGCTACCAAACTGCGCTACACCCCGTTATCGGCTCGAACAGGTGTTATTATAGTCATTCAGCTTCTCTTTGTCAACATTTATTTTTTTTGAATCTCAAAAGCCTGGATTTTTATGAATTTGACGATGAATCGTTGGATACCGCGCATATAATTCCACCTTCACATTCGCGCAGGATTTTGTGTCCAATACGATTTCCCTCTCCAAGCTCTCTGAAGCCATTGCCTTGGTAAACTGGGCGAACAAATCGTTTTCAAGAGTAAGATTTCTTTCTCCCGGCTCCCTTTTGCCGGCGCCGAGCCGGCCAGTGCTGCCATCTACTATGGAAAGAAAACCGCCAGAGACCGGAATGTCCGTCGGGAATATCGTAAAACAAAGAAATCAGATGACACTATCCATGGATTGTTCATGGTGGACATTATAAGGGAGGAAATGATAAATGGCGATCCGCGCTTACGATGAAATCTACCTTTCCGGGGCTCAGCGCATTCTGGGGGACGCTGCTGACTTTGCCGTCATCTCCCTGGGACTCGATCCTGACACATTCGGAAACGCGTTGGCGGTTTCCAGTGCTTCCCGGCAGTTTGCCAACGGGAATCCCAAATATGTCGCCGGAATGAACGGGTGTGAGCTTGCCCGCATCATCCTTACCGAAACCAATACATCTTTCACAGATACAGAAGACGCCATGTATCTGGACAAATCTCCCGAATACCGGTCCGGCTGGGCACTGGCGTTTTACCAGTGGCATTCCTTCCGTTCTTTTATCCTAAATCTCGGATTATCGTAACTAACTATTCTCCTTCTCTTTAAAGTGCACGAAACGCCGATACTGATTTTATCCGTGATCGCAAGAAATCGAACGGTATGAAGAACATGCGGAAAAGAATCACTCTGGACTTGTAAAAGCAGGCGACTATTGTTTCGTGAGTTATTGAGTCGGCAATATTGGCGGCACAATTTGGGGATTCATGTATGATTCGGGTGTCATTATTATTCTATGATTAAATGCACTAAAGCAAAGAGCCCGGAGAAGATCGACTGAATCGTGGCTCCATCATGGTGCTGGACCGCTGTATCCGGCACGAAGGGAAGAATGCCGGCAGTGTGTACGATGACCTGAACCATGGTCTGCTTGTATTTTGAAAAAGCCCCACATGAAAGGCGGCAGAGATTAGTTAAGCAATATCGGCTCACTTCTGAGTATTGAGATCCAGTTACGCTTTTCGTAAAGGAAACGGACGATATGCACCGTCTTCGATTTCTCGTCAATGATATAAAAAACAAGGTAGTTATTGATGACTTTAAGTCTGATACCCCATGTGGCAAGTACAGGGTCATCGACTGTTTTGAATTTTTCGGGCATGTTGGTAAGCTTGCTGATTTCCTCATCGACTTTGTCAAGAGGGTCAGCGGCGGCCTTAGGATTCAGCAGCGTGAACTCAATGTAGTCAGCAGCCTCAGTCAGGTCTTGCTCAGCCTTGCCGGTGATGTGTATCTCATCGTTCATCTTTTGTACCTCGCCCTTATATCCGCCATGGCATCAGAAAAAGGGCGGGTGTTGTCTTTGGCAATGTCATCAAGCCCTTCCTTAATAAGGCCGTATAGCTCATTCCTGCCCGCAAGGAACTCATAGTGCTCGATGCTTAAGACCGCGAGATCCCCCTTTCCATTCTTTGTGATGAACACAGGCTCATTATAATTGTGGCAGAAAGAGGATATCTCGTTGTATCTGTTTCTTAGATCTGCGCTTGATTTGATAATCGGCAAAGTGATGCCCCCTTATAGATGATAACGGAATCATACACGTATTTCTTGTCCAATCAAGCTGTATTGATTAAAGAATTTGATTATTTAAACAGGCAGGTTTTGTTGCAGAGATATCGTGAAGAAACAAAACTGTCTCGCTTTATACTCTCTAACTAAATGACATCGGACAGTCGGACAGTCTTCCCGGCTCATTTTCGGAACTGGCAAGAAGACAGCCTTGACAACAATCCGGGTCTGTGGCATGATTTCGGAAAATGAGGAAAGGAACGATTGCATTGCAGGAAACAGTTTACCAGGTTTCGGCACCGCTGCGCGGCGAAAGATGGCTCGCGCTTCTGACCGATCTGCATGACCGTTCGCCCCGCCTTCTTCTCCCCTCTCTCCGATCGCATCGGCCGGACCTGATTCTCATTGCCGGAGATTTCCTGCACGGAGAAATTCCTGAAGGGAATGGACTCAAGATGGAAGAGTCCCCGTCCCTCCATCTGTTCCGTGAACTCGCCCGCATTGCGCCGACGTATGTGTCCCTGGGAAATCATGAATGGATGCTGTGTCCGGAGGATTTTGACTGTATCGCAGGAACCGGCGTCCATGTGCTTGACAATGCCTTTGTCACGCTGGATGGTCTGGTCCTGGGCGGCCTGACATCCGGAACGGTTATCCGGTCCAGGCGTGAACGCGATCCGAAAGGCGGTCGGTATGCCTTTCCGCATCCCTATTCAAAGACTTCCCTGTTCCGTCAGTTTTTCCCGGAAAAGCGGGAAATCAGAAAGGATTACCTGCCGGATCTCACCTGGCTCGGGAAGTTTGAAAAGACCCCCGGCTTTCATGTGCTCCTCTCTCACCATCCCGAATACGGACAGTATCCGCCGGTTCGCCTGATGGACAGGCCTATTGAGCTCATTTTATCCGGGCATGCCCACGGCGGACAGATCCGTTATTACAGGCTGCACCGGCGGAAATGGGCCGGGGTCTTTGCCCCTTTTCAGGGAATCTTCCCTGAATTTTCGGAAGGGATGCATGAGGGACGTTACGGAAAGCTTATCATCTCCCGGGGGCTCGCCAATACAGGCCCGGTGCCGCGCCTGTTCAATCCGACCGAAGTTGTCTATATTCATCTGACCGGACGGGTATAGTACAAACAGCAGGAATCGACATGGATCGATTCCTGCTGTTTTCATGTCAGCGCATAGTAAAGGAAGAGGAGCAAAACGGAGACCGCAAGGAACGTGAGCCCGATAATGAGCATAAAGGGCAGGCTCTTTCCCCGGTGCTCCGCCCGCATCGCCTTGTAATCGTAATAGCGGACGTGCTCATAGCCTTTCCAGAGAGAGGAAATATGGTGCCAGAGGGTCCCTATGCCGTAGGAGAAGATGTCAAAAAAGCCGGTGGAGCTGATCAGGGTCAGCGCCCCGATGCCGCACAGGATGATCGCCGTGACGAAACAGCCGTCGCTGCCATAGCGACACAGGAGCGGCAATGGAAGCCCCGGCCTTAGGCCGCGGGCTGTGGCCGCCCACAGGGCGATGGCAAGTCCTGCCAGAATCGTCAGAGGGACGCGGAGCTTTCCGGGTTTCAAGGTTGTCCCTCCTGCATCATCCGGCAGTACCGTTCATATTCCGCCTGATTGCACTGCACCAGATGGCCGGGCACGATTTCCCGCATCACCGGTTTGTCCACGGTGTAATCATGCTCTGCCAGCGGGTCATAGCGGATCCGTTTCCGGTGGCGCTCAAAGTAAGGATCCGGCACCGGAATCGCGCTCAGAAGGGAACGGGTGTAGGGATGCAGCGGATGGGCAAACAGTTCATCTGAGGAAGCCATTTCCACCAGTTTTCCGAAATACATGACGCCGATGCGGTCCGAGAAGTACTTGACGACGGAAAGATCGTGGGCGATAAAGAGTACGGTCAGTCCCAGATCACGCCGGAGATCGTTGAGCAGGTTGATCACCTGTGCCTGAATCGAGACATCCAGCGCGGATACCGGTTCATCCGCAATAATCAGGTCCGGGTTCATGACCACCGCCCGGGCCACGCCGATGCGCTGCCGCTGACCGCCGGAAAACTCGTGGGGATAGCGGGTGGCGTGTTCCCGGACCAGACCCACGCGCTCCAGAATCCGGTAGACCTTTTCATCAATGACCGCCTTGTCCTTTTCCCCGCGGATCACCAGTCCCTCGGCGATGGTGTCATACACGGTCATGCGCGGATCCAGGGAGGCAATCGGGTCCTGGAAAATCATCTGGATGCCGGTCACATACCGCTGGTGCTCCGCCACCCGCAGATCGTATTCCTTTTCGCGCAGCAGCTGCGCGCGCTGCTCCGGCGGCGCCGCGGCTAGCCGCTCCGCGTACTTCTCCTCCACTTCCCGCCGCAGGAACGGGCGCAGGAGATGATCGCACTGTTCGTGGTCCCGGCGGGCCAGACGAATCTGTTCCCGGTTCTCCCGGATGATTGCCTGCAGCCGTTCCCGCTCCGGGCCGGAGGCGCCGCGAAGCGCCTTTTTGGCCTCGGAAATCGCATCCTTATAGGACTTGATGCCGGCCGCAATGCGGTGTCCCTTGAAGTAGACCGAGCCGGAGGTGATGTCATACAGACGGATAATGCCCCGGCCGGTGGTTGTTTTCCCGCATCCGGATTCGCCGACCAGGCCGAATACCTCCCCTTTCCGGATTTCAAAGCTGACATCGTCCACAGCCTTGTTGCTGCCAAAATACTGGCAGAGATGGTCCACCCTGAGCAGTGGTTCGGTCATGCCTGTCCCTCCTTTGCAGGCCTCACTGTTGAGCATTTGCCGAAGCTGCTTTTGTCTGAGGTCTGGATTTGACAATCTGTCGCTGCGCGACTGGGCATCTCCATTCTGGCTTTCATTTTCTCAATCCGATGCCGTACGCTTTCAGGCATCTCCACTTTCGGCGCATCCTCATGCAGGAGCCAGGTCGCTGCCCAGTGCGTCGGCGTAATCTGGAACCGCGGGGGCTGCTGTTCAAAGTCGATCTGCATGGCATAGCGGTTGCGCTCCGCAAAGGCATCCCCTTTCGGCGGGTAGATCATGTTGGGCGGCGTTCCCGGAATCGCCTCCAGCCGTTCCTTGGTATCCAGGTCAGGCATGGACGAGAGCAGCGCCCAGGTATAGGGATGTGCCGGGCTGTAGAAGATTTCCTCGGATGTCCCGTATTCCACAATCTGTCCCGCGTACATCACCGCAATCCGGTCTGCCATATTGGCGACGACCCCCAGATCATGGGTAATGAAGATGATGGACAGATGCCGCTCTTCCTTGAGCCGGTTGATGAGTTCCAGGATCTGTGCCTGAATCGTCACATCCAGGGCCGTGGTCGGCTCATCGCAGATGAGCACATCCGGATCTGCCGCCAGCGCGATGGCAATGACAATACGCTGCCGCATGCCGCCGGAAAACTCAAAGGGATACTGCTTATACCGCTTTTCCGGTTCTGAAATGCCAACCTCTTCCATGAGGCGCAGGGCCCGTTCACGGGCCTCCCAGGGCGTCATGTTCGCCACCATTCCCAGGGCGCTTTCATGGATGGCCGAAAGGACTGCCTCCGTCTTTTCCGCGCCGGTCATTTTCTGCGGGGTGTTCAGGTGCTGAATCATGGCCTCAATCAGGCCCGTCATGTTGGCCCGGACCTGCTCAAGGTCAATGATGCTGGGTGCCGGAACCGTCCAGGTTTTCCCCTGGGCCTGCCGCCGCTCCGCTTTTTTCATTTCCCGTTCATACCTGACCTGCCGGCCGGCATTGTGCCGGACGCCGTCCTCATAGGTGCGCAGGAACTTTTTCAGTGACCCGGCAAAGGTGCAGGCCCTGGAATCCCGGACGGGATCAATGGGGTCAATGCACCGGGCTACCGCGCCTGACATGCTGGCCACATGGGGCCGCACGGCCTCAATGCCGCCGGATTTGAGGGCCTCAAGGCCGGATTCAAGCACTGACACCGCCTCTTTCCGGGCCTTCGCAAAGCGCTCCATGGCGGCCTCAATTCCCGCCTGGGCATCCGCCCGGAACGCTGCCTCATCGCTTTCCGTAAAGGAGGGGCAGCTTCTTTTAAGAAGCGCCTCGCGCGTGGGTTTCCGGTCAAGGATGGCCTGCATCCGCTCAAGGAGCGGACGAATGTCCGGCGTTTTGCCGGCCCCATCAAGGGCCGACCGGAGGTCCTGCAGGTCCGCCTCGCTGAGGGCATCCTCATGCCGGGCATGCCCGGCATAGTCAAGGATTTTCTCCGGCATCCCGGCCGTGTCCGCATTTTTCTCTTTCAGGAAACAGAGCCGCTCCAGCAGCGGCAGGATACGGGCAAGGGCCTGCCGGGCATCCGTGCTGGCCTTTTCCGCCGCACCCAGGGCTGTTTCCATTTTCCGGTACTGTTCCATCTGCCGGGCCAAATCCCGGCGTTCCGGGAACCGGGTCTGCATGGTTTGTTCCAGCAGATGCGTCCGCTCACGGAATGCGGTGCGGCTGTTGTTTTTGCGCATCCGGCTTTTCAGGAGCATGGCCTCGGTCAGCTGCTTGCCGACCCGCATGATGGGGTTGAGGCTGGAGAGCGGATCCTGGAAAATCATCGCCAGGCGGTCCCCTCTCAGGCGGCAGAAGTCCTGCTCGTCGATCTGCAGAAGGTCCATGCCGTCATAGAGAATCTCGCCGCCTTCTGTCAGCGCGTTGGCTGCCTGGATGCCCAGGATGGCCTTGGAGGTGACGGATTTCCCGGAACCGGATTCCCCCACAATGGCCAGCGTCTCCCCCTTGTAAAGGTCAAAGGTAATCCCCCGGACCGCCTGCACCTTGCCGGCCGCCGTCTTAAAGCTGATGCGCAGGTTCTGCACCTGCAGTTTCTTCTCTAACTGTTCCATTATTCGGCTCCTCTCAGGCTTGGATTAAATGCATCCCGCAAACCGTTTCCGAAGAGGTTGAAGGAAACCTCAAGAAGCGAGATAAACAGCGCAGGGAAGAAGATGATATAAGGATCCGTGGCCAGGAAGTCCTTGCCGTTGGCCAGCATGGTTCCAACGCTGGTCATGGTGGAGGACTCCAGGTTGATGATTCCCAGATACGTCAGGGAGGACTCTGAGAAGATGACGCCCGGGATGACCAGCACGGAGCCGGTAATGATGGTGCCCAGGGAATTGGGAAAGATATGGCGGAACATGAGGCGTGCATCCCGGGCGCCCAGCGTCCGGGCGGCCATCACGTATTCCTGATTCTTAAAGCGGTAAAACTGCATCCGGACCCGGGCTGCCATGCCGATCCAGCCGGTGAGGACGAAGGCAAACAGCAGTGCCGGGACAACGCCCACCTTGTTGGCCAGATGCAGCTGGAACAGCGTGGTCACCACCATGAAGGGCACATCGTTCAGGATATCCGCGATGCGGTCCATGATCAGGTCCACCGTGCCGCCGTAATAGCCCTGAATGGCGCCGTAGACCGTCCCGATGAACAGGTTAATGGCCGAAATGCAGATGGCCAGCAGGAACGAGAAGCGGGCACCGGTGGCCAGACGCGTAAAGATATCCTGTCCCTTGGCATTGGTGCCAAAGACAAAGGATGGCTCAAAGCCGTACCGGTACTGGAAGTAGCTGTACTTGCTGACCCGGACCACCAGGGTTCTGGCACTGCTGGTTCCCGTCACCCGGGCATAGGCCAGAGGCTGTGCCGGATCGTTGTCGGCCGGAATCCGAAGAGAGTGATACAGGGTATCCTCCGGCGTCGTCTTCCGGTAAATGGGCACCAGCTCGCCCTTTTTGTTCAGCTTCGGCTGTCCCTTTTTGTCCGCTTCATACCAGATGTTGGGATTGCTCTGTTTGGCGTCCGTGATGGCCGGGTAAATGACCTGGATGCCGGTCTCATCCTGCCAGCGCTGAATCGCCTCAAACTGCTGTTCATTGAGGGAGAGGCTGAGCATGCCCATGGCCGCGTAATTGTCAATGCGCAGGTCATAAAAGGTGTTTTTCCGGTTTCCGGAGGATTCATCCGTGTAATCCTCACGCAAAATGTCCCGGATCACCGGCAGCCCGGTCTCCTCCTCCAGCGCCCGGTACATGATGTACCGGTTTTTGTTTACCGTCATACGGCTGGTCCCGTCGATCCCGAGAAACGGCATTTTGGGCGGCAGTTTGGCGTAATTGATGTAGTTGGTGTCCGTCAGGGACTTAGAGTACGTGGTCTCGCAGAAAATCGGCACCAAAATGGCGTAGAGGATCAGCACAAGGATGATATACGAGGCCACCACGGAACTCTTGTTCCTGCTGAAACGGTTCATGGCATCTCTGAAATACCCGACAGGTTTCGTTTCCAGCTTCTTGTCATGCATCCGTCCCTCCGGCGGGACGAATTCAAAGGCTGACTTCGGGATACTGCTCATGCTTTCTTACTCCCCATTCTGATTCTAGGATCGATAAACCCATAGCTGATATCAACGATGATACCGGAGGCCAGGCCGATAAACGTGTAAAAGGCCGACAGGAGCATAAAGAAATTGTAATCCGGCGTGGCGGCCGTAATGCTGGCCACATACAGCGGGCCCACACCCGGGATGCCGAAGATCTGTTCTATGATGAGGGATCCGCCCATGATGCCAATGAATTCACCCAGAATCATGGGGAAAATGGGAACCATGGCGTTGCGCATGGCATGCCTTACCGTGGTCTGGGCCCGGGTAAGGCCTTTTGTTCTGGCCAGCAGGAGGAAATCCGAGGTCAGCACCTCCGTCAGCTCCGCCCGGGTATAGCGCGTGAGCCCGGCAATCGTGCCAAAGCCCAGGGAAAGGATGGCAGGGACAATGGAGATGAAGGTCTTGAAACTCAGGTAATCATACCCCGCCGCCATCTGGAACGGAAACCATTTCAGACGGAAGCAGAGAAAGTACTGCACCAGAAACGCATACACATAACTGGGAACAGAGACGAATACAATGACCAGGGTGGAAATCAGGTGATCCTGCCACCGGTTTTTCCGAAGCGCCGCATAGATGCCGAAAAGCAGCCCCAGCGGAATGGAAAACAGCATGGTGTACGCATTGACAATGACGGTTGCCGGCATTTTCTCAATGAATTTCTGCCAGACATCCTGACCCGTATACAGCACTTCACTGACGCCCCAGTCCCCGCCAATGAGCGATTTGCGCACGAAGATCAGATACTGTTCAAGAAGCGGTTTGTTATACCCCAGTGCCTCGCGGCGCATTTCAATCAGCTGCATGTCCCGGCCGAACTGCTGCGCCGGTTTATTGGGCAGCAGTTTCACCAGGACAAAACAGATGGAGATGATGACCAGAAACGTAAATAACATCAGGATGATCCGTTTCAGTACATACTTACCCATATTTGTTCTCCCGTCTTTGCACAACGGAAAAATGAGGCAGAGGAACACTCCGCCTCATTTCCGGCATTCGCGTTTGTTTTTTGAGGTCAGAGGCATTCCGGTCCTGAAAAGACCGTGCCCGGACAGATGCCTTTTGCTTATTTGTAGAAGAGCGTTCCTCCCTGCTCTCTCACAAACGCTTCCCACTGCGCATCATCATAGTTATAGGTCATATACCGGATGCCGCCGCGTCCCATGGGGAACACCTCATCTTCCAGATAATATTCCACTTTCATGCCCTTCAGGGCGGCCGTGGAGTCACCCATCATCGGAATGAAATCATAGTTCTGCAGAATCGCATTTTCGCAGGCACACAGAACGTGGATTCTGTCCTGCTGATTCTCGCGGATATCCAATTCCGCTTCCGTTCCGTCCTCTTTGCTCACTTTGACCACATTCCCGGTCATAGCAAGGTACCAGGTGGAGATATTCGCGGTGTACTTTACCCCGTCCAGTTCCAGGGTCAGCATGGCCTTGGTGGTATCCCAGGCGGGATCATACTGATACTCCGGCGTCACATAGGCCTTGATCAGGCTGAAGGGATCAAAGGTGGAACCGGTCCAGCCCACACCAAAGAGCATGTCCACCCGGCTGGTGCGAAGGGCATCCGCAAAGCCATTTCCCAGGGTTGAGTCACGGGTAAAGGTCAGTTTTCCTTCCAGCTTGGTTCCCTTCACCGCTTCGGTATAGTTGTTCACGATAAAGTCATAGCCGTTGTTGTTGAAGGCCGAGGTGGCATTGGTGGTGCCAACCGTGATCTGCACGGTATCCCCCTCTTTCATCAGGCCTTTTTCAATGGCGAGGTCGTATGCCTTGTCAAAGTACTGCTTTGCCTGTTCGGGATCGTATCCGGTGATGGCATCAACGGCATCATCCGTGGTGGCATACAGCTTCCCGTCGCCGATTTCATCATCCAGGCCCCAGAACTTCACGACAACCTGCTTGGCCTCATCCAGATCGCGGTAGAAAACACCCTCATCCGGATCGGCCACAATCTGGTTCCCGAAAAGCGCAAAGGCCGGCTGATTCATCGGGATGGCGGCTGTACAGAACTCAGCCCGGTTCATGGCCAGCGACATGGCCATACGGAATTCCTTGAGCGTCAGAATGGTCTTGTTGATATTCGCACCGGCCACGGACTGCGCATGCTTAAGTCCGTCCATATCCGGGTTGAACGCCATGGCGAAAACCGAATCGCCCTCGCTGTAATAGGTATAGTCCGAGGTCGCATAGTCCTCAATCGTATCACGGTCCAGCCCGACCGTATCCAGTTCACCGTTCAGGAACATTTCCATCTGCGTGCTCGGTTCCTGCACATAGCGGACGCGGATCACATCCGTCTCGTACTGTCCCTCAAATTCCTTGTCCGAAAAGCCAAACCAGTTGGGGTTGCGGGTGAGTTCATACACCTTGTCCGACTGGAAGCTGGAAAGACAATACGGTCCCCAGGAAATGGTGGTCTCGGCAGAGGTTCCGTAGGTGCTGGTAAACACGCCGTCCTTTACCGAGGAGGTCTTTTCATACAGATCACGGTTCACCAGAAACAGTCCGCCAAGCTGATACTTGAGATCAAAGCCGGTCAGCTTTTTGGCCAGAATCAGGGTCAGTTCATCCTCACCCGTGGCCAGGAAGCCGACCTGGTCAAAGGTGATGGCATCCGGGAACAGCATGTAATTGATGTACAGCTCCTCCCCGGCCCATTCCAGTTTCTGTGCGGCATCCGCCCAGGTGCAGAACTCCGCTCCTGCGCCTTCCGTGAAAAAGGCATACAGTTCCGGAACCGTCAGCGGCGTTTCAACCACTTTGTCCTCTGCGGCGCCGGTCCATTTCTGGCTGGCAAAGTCATAGGTATCCCCATAGGAGGCGGCCCAGTTGATCCAGCCCTTTTCAGCGGCAAACCGGTCAAGGAACGCCTGCATCTCCTCGATTTTCTCCGCGTCCATGACATTGTTGAAGCTGACCTGACCCACCTGTCCCTGCTTGAGGTAAGCCTCTGCATTGACAATCACCAGGTTGCTGGAATAATAGGTGTTTGCCCGGTAGTTCTGTGCTTCGGGGCTCAGCAGCTTTTCCGCGGAATAGACAAAGTCCGCTGCATGAATCTCCGTTCCGTCCTCCCAGCGAAGATCACTCCGCAGCGGGATTTTCCAGGCACGGCCGGTTTCACCGGCTTCAATTCCCCAGGTATCACCGACATACTGGTCGGTCACATCCACGGGAAAATCTGCCGCCGCCAGCGGCTCCTGGACGTATCCGTCCAGATCCTCATTAAAATCGAACGTATACATCGAGGTGTTCAGAAAATCCATCAGTCCGGAATCAACGGCTGTCTTTGTCTGAAACGGATTCCAGGTGGTGGGAAAAACCGACACCGCCTGATTGTATGTATGCACGCCGCTCTCCGCAAACGCGGCCACTGAGACCAGAATTAACAGAAGAAAAACCGATAGAATACGCTTCAAATGGATCACCCTCCAAAATGAAATATCAATAACTGCATTATAGCCGACTGCCGGCAATCTGGCAAGGAATTCACGCAAACCTTTGCGAAAAGATTGTTATAAAACTGAATTATTTCCATTCTGTCACAGCCAGCTGCTGCAATATCCCTGTACCCGTCATCTGCCGTCCGGCATTCCCAGTTCCTGTACGCGGATTCCCGCAATATGCTTCACTTCTTTGCAGGCTTCACTGTTGAGCATTTGCAGAGCAACCTTACAGGAGGCCTGGATTTGACTTAACTGTCGCTGCGCGACAGGGCCTCTCTTAAGACACCCGGGCCATGGTCATTCCGGCATATCCCGGAACGCATTCCCAGACCGAGGACTGCAAAAGCACGGTGGCCCGGTCCTGGCGCAGCGCAATGTCCACATGAATTGCGCAGCTGGTATCCCCCACCAGTTCAATTCTGGCCTGGTACTGCCCCGGGCCTGTCATGGCGCCCGTGCTCAGGCACGGACCAATGGGCGGGAACAGACCAGTGGTCCATCTGCCCGGTTCGGCAGGCACCGCACATTCGCCCTCATCCGTTTCAAATGTCAGCGTCCCCGCCTCAATCCGGACGGCCCGGACCGGATCAAGGCCAGGTTCCAGCACGAGCCGCATCTTTTGCGGAACAGCTTCGCCGCAGACCGGCGGTACGGAATAACCTGACAATGCATGCACAATCTCCGGATCCTGCGCCAGGGCCGGATCCGCCGCGATCCCGGACAGATGCCGGAAGAAAGCATCATAGATCGGCTGCACACCCGTGCCCTCCAGGATCCGGTCTGCCGTCGTGGTCAGGGAAAGCCGGCACTCAGGCAGGCACAGTCCCATCTGTCCGCCCATGCCGTACATGGAAAAGCCCCGGCGCATCATCCAGAAATAATACCCATAGCCAAAGCGCTCCTCCGGCATAGACCGATGGTCGGTTCTGACCTGAAACGAGGTAGCCGCTCTCAGATAACCGGGATCCAGCAGTCCCCTGCCGTCGCTCATGCAGAAATCACAGAGCAGCGCCAGTTCGGAAAGCGGCAGAAGCAGACCGGTTCCCGCCTGCGCATTCCCCGCCTGATCCCTGAGCCACCGTGCATTCTGAATGCCCAGCGGCTCAAAAAGACGCTCACGGACAAAGGACAGAAGCGGCTGGCCTGAAAGCCGCTCCACAAGCGAGCCCATGACCTGTGTGGCGCCGGTATCATACGTGAAAATGGTGCCCCCGGCATGGTCCGGCACGCCCTCAAAAAACGGTCTGGTCCAGTCCCGGTCAAGAAGCGGACGATACCTTGTCTGGTTATAGCAGGCGGTCATGGTCAGCAGTTCATGAACCGTAAGCCGCTCCAGTTCCTCCGGCACCCGTTCCGGGAGCATGTCAGGGAAAAACGGGACCACCCGGTCCGTGAGGCACAGTTTCCCCTCTGACACCAGGATTCCCACGGCCAGGGAGACGACGCTTTTGCTGACGGAATACAGGCGGTGCGGCACAGCGTTGTCAAAGGGTGCCGCACTGGCCGAAAGAATGCGCGCACCGTCCTGCCGGATTTCAAAGCCGTGAAGATTCAGCGGACGGATTTCCTCGATAAAGTTCAGAATTCGCTGTCTGGCATCCATATTATCCCTCATTTATTCTGGCAAAGCAGTAAGAGTTGCCTGTCGCGCAGCGTCAGATTTTCAAATCCAGGCCGGAACAAATCCATTCCGGCAGAAGACCGGCATTGAAACCTGAAAAGGACTGGCCCTGTCGCACAGCGACAGCTTGTCAAATTTGGACCAGGACAAAGTCGCTCCGGAGAAAGACCGGCATTGAGACCCAAAAAGGAGCAGTGCCCTGCACTGCTCCCCTCCTGTCATTTACTCCTGTACGGAGCCGGCCGCATTGGCCGCCTCACGAGCATTAATCTTCCTCTGATTGATCAGGGAGAAGATGACGACGCCGACTGCCACGACGAAGAAGCCGATGGCGATCGGATAGTGAATGATCTCACCGAAATTCCCATGGTTGAGGTCCATGAAGCGAACGAAGTTCTGTTCACACATGGGTCCGAGAATCAACGCAAGAAGGATGGGCGAAAGCGGGAATTCATACTTGTTCATCAGCCAGCCGATGACGCCGAAGAACACGCAGACACCGATATCAAACACGTTCTTGTTGATCGAGAAGGCGCCAAGCAGGGACACGATCAGGATGATCGGGTACAGCATCCGCTTCTCAAGCGACACAATCTTTGCAAATATGCGCACACCGGCGCAGCCGACCAGCAGCATCGCCAGGTTTGCGAGCATCAGGGCCGCAAATACCCGGTAGACGGTGGGCAGTTCGGAGACGTACATCATGGGTCCCGGCTGGATGCCCTTCATAATGAAGGCGCCCAGCAGTATCGCCGTAACGGAGTCGCCCGGAACACCCAGGGACAGAAGCGGAATCATGGCACCGCCGGAGCAGCCGTTGTTCGCAGACTCCGTGGACGCAACGCCGTTGGGAATACCGGTGCCCCACTTTTCCGGATGTTTGCTGATGCCCTTGTTGAAGGCGTAGGAAACAAATACCGCGATGTCGCCGCCGGCACCGGGAATGGCGCCGATGAACGTGCCGATGATACCGCCGGTCAGGATGTTCCCGGCAGTCATCTTGATCGTCTGGAAGTCCGGCAGAACACGGGTGATCTTCTCATTGGATTTTGCCTGAGCACTCTCCCTGCCCGCAATGATCCGCTCAACACCCGCGATAACCTCGGCAACGGCAAACAGGCCGATGAGCACCGGGATGAAGCTGAGGCCTCCCTTGAGGCTGGTGACGCCAAAGGTGAAGCGCTGCTTGGAGTAGGTCGGATCCAGGCCGATGGTACACAGCAGCATGCCGAAGAAGGCGGAAATCAGACCCTTGGCAATGGATTTTCCCGAAATGGAAATGATGACCGAGAGGCCGAAGATGGCCAGCATCAGCATTTCAGCGGAGGTAAATTTCATGGCCACCCGCGCCACCAGCGGCGAGAGGAACGTCATGATCAGGGCGCCGATCACACCGCCGCAGAAAGAGGAGAACATGGCCACGGACAGAGCACGGCCGGCCTCGCCTTTCTGCGCCATGGGATAACCATCCAGGAGCGTCGCAGCCGCGGACGGGGTTCCGGGGGCGTGTATCAGGATGGCGCTGATGGATCCGCCGTACATGCCGCCGCAGTAGATGCCCAGCAGCAGTCCGATTGAGGGAATCAGGTCCATCCCGAAGGAAAACGGAATAAGCAGTGCAACACCCATGGTTGCCGTCATACCGGGAATGGCGCCCAGCAGAACGCCGCCTGCTGCACCGAGCAGGGTCATGAGCAAGGTTGTCGGATCCAGAAATACGTTTGCATAACTGGAAAACAATAAATTCCAATCCATCGTTCTGTCTCCTTCCCTAAATCATATCCACAAGATCGCGAAGCGGCTGGAGAATGCCCATGGGGATATTCACCGTCAGGAACTTGTAGAAGATAAACCACATGCCAAGGGGCACCAGAGCCGAGATCAGCAGCAGCTTCACGGGGTTCCTGAGGCCGATCAGCCACATGATAATGGCGCAGAGGAAAAAGCTCACTACGACATAGCCGACATCCTTGAACAGGTAGACATACAGTGCACACAGCGCAATCACAAACAGCGCGGCCAGCGTGCCCCTGTCTTTAAACACATTCAGCGTTTCGGCTTTCTGCGCCAGCGGATCATCCGCTTTCATGGACAGCAGCTTCATCACTGACTGAATCAGCAGGATCACCGTAAAAACGCCCATGCCCAGGATCATGATCTGGGGAAAGGTGGCCGGCTGGACAGTGGCATTCTTGGCTGTCTTGATGGCGGTTGACTGAATCCATGCCCAGACTTCAAAAACGAGCAGCAGAACCGAAATAATCAGATTGGCAAATGCCTTGGTCTGTGTTTTTTTTGTTTCCAATCAAAAGCACTTCCTTTCTTCCGTGAAGTCAGGAAAAAAGGCAGGCATAAGCCTGCCTTCGTTATCACAGCGAATTACTCCTCAATCAGACCGACGGTCGCCATTGCGGCAGGAACATCGACTGCAGCCTGTGCAAGATACTTGCCATAGTCTGCACCATTCAGGTAGTCGATCTTCTGGCCAAGATTTGCCATGGCCTCAACAAATTCCGGATCCTCAATGGCAGCAGCGCAGGCAGCTTCGAGCTTCTCTACGATGGCAGCATCCACGCCCAGCGGGACAGCCATGCCGCGCTGTGTGGCATAGTAGCACTCAAATCCCTGCTCGGCACAGGTCGGAACGTCGGGGAACAGCGGATTGCGGACCGGGTCCATAACGCCCAGCATCACCAGATCGCCGGACTCAACAAAGGAACGGGCTTCTGCGGCAGAAACGGTTACACCGGTAATCTCGTTCTGGGCAGCTGCCTTAACAGCAGGAGCAGCACCATCGGAATAGGTGATCATCTTGATGTCGATACCAGCCTCGTTCATCAGATAGCCGCCGGCAACATGCCATACGGAACCTGCGGAGGAACCACCCATGGTGACCTCGCCTGGATGAGCCTTGCAGTAGTCGATGAAGGTCTTCAGATCGGTCACATTGTTTTCCTTTGCCCATGCAGCATTGACCGTGATCGCAGCAGCATCGGTATTGACGCGGCAAAGCGGAATGTACTTCTCATAGGTGTACTCGGACATGTCCTGCGGCGCATAGGATGCAAGTTCCCAGGTAATCATGCCAATGGTGTATCCGTCCGGATCGGCATCCGCAATCGCTTCATGACCGATAACGCCGCTGGCACCGGTGCGGTTATCAACGGTAATGGTCACGCCCAGCTGTTTTTCAAGCGCCGCACAGAACGCACGGAGGCAGTTATCGGTTCCGCCGCCGGCACCCCAGGGGTTGATTGCGGTGATGCCCTTGTCCGGATAATCGGCAAAAGCAACCGCCAGACTGCAGACGAGAACGAGTGAAAGCAAGATGGTAACGAACTTCTTCATAATGTGATCCCTTCCTTTTACAATTTTTCCCGCCACTATTACCAGCGGAAATTCAGTTTGAATTTTATCATTCTCCATACCTTCTGTCAATCCCGACTGTTCCATATCAGTTCAGAGCACCTGGACCTGGACATTGATGTGGATAAGATAAAGAGTAAGTTTGGGTTAGCTTAATAATATTATGCGCACATTTTCAGATACGTTTCCCCGCAGTATCTGGGGGATTCAGAAAATGTGCGCATAATTAAAATATGCGTATAAGAGAACACCCTTCAGAGAACAAAATGTATCTTTCTGTAAGCACAGATACACCATCCTCACCGCCAAAATCTGTCAAAGTCATGTGGATTGGAGGGCATCTGGATTCACATATCGTTATCCTATAGCCTTCTTTTGTGCCTTTGCTCTCTCCAGTATATCAGAAATCAGATTATCCGAAAGTTCTGGGCATTCATCGTCAGGTTCAACTGGTTTTGATTCATATTCTCTTAGTCTCTCCATCTTCTCTTTCGTCAACGCCGTATCAGCAGATAACCTTTTCCGTGCTACATCCAGCCGATTTAGATGTTCCAGGATGAATAGTCTTCCGTCCGGTCCATAGACATACTCTTTTCCATCTTTTATAATGGGATTTTTTTTCGTCCCCTTTGCAGATTTCCTTGCCTCCGCTCGCAACGATGCCATTTTCACAGGAGACATACCGTATTGCACGAAACGTCTGCCCTCAACAACAAACTCTGATGGTTTAGGAATTAACCTTCTCGCTGCTTCGCTCATACCAATACCTCCTTTATAAAATGTCAAACCCCATATAGGATTGCCTTTCGGTCCTCATAGAGTTTCTTTTCCTTTCGCGTAGCAAATCGCGCAGAAATAATACGATGGTAGATGAGCTCTGGGTCCAAATCATCTTCATCGTCGACATCAAAAGTAACGGCCCTGTCTGTGTAGACAACATATAAGACACTATTGACTTCCCCGATGAATGCGCTTTCTTCTATCTCTGCTGCAGGTACCCCGATTCCAAACATTCTCTGTTCGTTAATACTATGTTTTAGGTCTCTTTCAAAAAAGCCTGCTTCATCATTAAAAATCATAGCAGCTGTTTGAAAGTCAAATCCTCGTTCGTCATAACACTTATCGCTTTTTGCCTTATCCCAAACAAAATGTATATCGCCTAAATCAAAATACACATCATCATGGACGATTCCTTCTTGAAAATAGCTCTCCTCCCGGTCTTCCTCCTTTAGAACCTAAATCTCGGATTATCATCACTAAGAAAAGTGTGATCACTAAGAAAAATCATTCATAATCCCTGTAAAATAAGGGGTTCTTACCCTCATAGCCCTTGCAATTATAGTTAGTTACGTTTATAATCGTAACTAACTATTCTCAAGGGGAGGGTATGGTCGTGGGAAGAAAACCATCCGGAGCAATTCGAACTGACAAAGTGATTCAAAAGCAAAAAAATGGAGATCGCTATGTATATGAACGGCAGAGTAAATACTCTCCGGAAAAAGGGTACTATGTTTCTATATCATCAATTTGTCTTGGGAAAATGAAACCGGGATCTGACGACAAAAATGATTTGTTACCATTGCGTCCTAAGGCCAAAAGTTCTAGAGTCAATGAATCAGAAAACCCCGTTAAAGCCACCAGACAACATACGGGGATGATCGACATTGTTAAGTACATCTCTAAAAAATCGGGCATTGAGGATGAATTAAAGTCAGTGATTCTCGATGATGAAGGCCTTGTTCAAAAAATACTAACTCTAGCATGGTATTCATTTGCTACAGATGGAAAAAGTTGGACAAGTGTTTTTCCGTGGAGTGTCAAATATAACGGCCAGCTTCCATATGAACATACTGCAATTTCGGGTGATATGTATCATGATGTGTTTGCGAAACTTGGAAACGATGAAAGTATCAAACAGGGGATCTTTGAGGCACGTGTAAAAGACTGTGGAGAGTG
>DGWH01000166.1 GCA_002395225.1 Christensenella sp. UBA4263 | reverse complement strand
GCCTTTAAAACACTATAGTTGTTTTTGTGAAAATCCTGCTTGCTGAAGTACCTGGTTTCTCCGGTTTCCGCATTGCAGGCAATAACCAGAAATTCAGATGGATTTGACGAAAACGCTTCGTAATCCAGCGGATCCTCCCCATAAGAATTGCTCAGCGTACCATAGATATAATCCAGGTCCAGATAGCTCTTTTTCCTTAGAAAGTTATGCAGGCTCATATACTCCTTACGTTTGGGATACGCTGTAAAGAAGCGGTAGTTGCGCCCACGTTGTCCGGCAAGAAAAGCCGCCACGTTGGCACTGCCCGCTGAAATACCTATGCAGAGATCAAAGCTTATCTTCTCATCCATGCAATAGTCAAACACACCTGCAGCATAAATCCCCCGCAGGCCGCCACCCACATCAATGATTGCTGTTTTCATATTTTCCTCTCCTTGACTTTTATGTTATTATAAATTTTTTAAGAAGAAAAAATATGGAACAAAACAGTCTGACTGTACCAAAACCGCATAGTTTTCACAGATTGTTTAAACCAGAAATTCATGCAGACCGGATCAGTCACTGACATTGTTTTTCTCCGGCAATCAGCTTCCTGTAAACGAATTCGGTGCCTGTTATCCTCCGTCCTCTTCTCACCCGAATCAGCCTTTTTCCGCCCTGGCAGGGCATTTGATAAAGATCCTCAAACACTTCATTTTTCATACAGCGATGTGCTGTACATCAGAAGAAAGGAGTTCCCCTTATGTCCAACTTCACCCAGTCTGCTATCCTAAAGACCTTCGATGACATGCTGGAATCCATGCCTTTTGAGAAAATCACGGTTTCAGCTCTCATCAAGACCTGCAATGTAAGCCGCAACACCTTTTATTATCACTTTCAGGATATGTACGACCTGCTGGATGCTTGGCTTCAATCCGAGTTTGGAAAGTATGAAATTCCCGCCGGTGATACAGACTGGGGAAGCCGGATAAAAGCTCTCCTGCATGCCTGCAAGGATAACAAGAAAAAAGTCTACCATCTGTATTACTCGATCCCCCGGGAACGGCTGGAGCGCTATGTTTTCAACTCTGCCAATGATCCAATCCGTTCCTATGTACAAGCACAGGCTGCAGGAAAAGATGTTTCTCCCACGCGCATTGAAGGGATAGCCGATATCTGCCGGTATGCAATCATTGGCTTTTTTCTGCGTTTTCTGTGGGAGGGCATGTCGGCTGATATCGACAGCAGCATGGATACGCTGAGCGTTCTGTTCAATGACATTGTGGAGAACACACTCAATTAAAAAATAGGATAAAACACTTAAATTGTCACATAATCCCACAAGTTGGCCGGATTACCCAGATTTGGGTCAATCCGGTTTTTTTGTTCGTGGAATTATCTAAAAGAAAGCAGTAAGATTTAGCCACAAAAAACAAAACAGGAGGATGCACACATGAGTGTATCGACAACTATCAAAAAATTCGGACTGGAAACGGTGTTCAAATATCTCTACAAGGATCCCGAGAAAAATCTGCCGAAGCTGATGGACTGGGCAGATAAATTCTCCAAAGGTGAGTTTAGCAGCCAACGCGATGCAATCCGTGCGGCCATTTCGGATCCTGACTCCGCCTATTATCCATATGTACGGCATATGATTCAGGATGTAGATCCGGAAGTACTGACCACCATAACGGTCAACTTCTTCATCAACGCCAATCTCATCGGCTGGAAAAAACAGGAGGAACTGCGGAATAAATACAACTGCAACATTCCCTGGGCGATATTGCTGGACCCCACCTCTGCCTGCAATCTTCATTGTACCGGCTGCTGGGCTGCAGAATATGGCAACAAGCTGAATCTCAGTTTTGACGAGATCGACGACATCATTCGCCAGGGCAAGGACATGGGCGTATACATGTACATTTACACCGGCGGTGAACCTCTGGTACGCAAGGCAGATATTATCAAACTCTGTGAAAAGCATAACGATTGCATTTTTCTTTGTTTCACCAATGGCACACTCATCGATGAAGCTTTTGCGAACGAAATGCTGCGCGTAAAGAATTTTGTTCCTGCCATCTCTCTGGAAGGCTTTGAAAAGGCCACGGATTCGCGCCGTGGTGAAGGCGTGTTCAAAAAAGTTCTCAACGCCATGGAACTTCTTAAAACCAAAAAACTCCTCTTCGGTATTTCCAGCTGTTACACCAGTGCCAACTACGACTCCATCACCTCTGAGGCGTATTATGACATGATGATTAATTCAGGGGCTTATTTCGTTTGGTACTTCCACTACATGCCCGTAGGAAACGATGCAAGTCCCGAACTGATGCCTACGCCGGAACAGCGGTATACCGTCTACAAGCGTATACGCGACTATCGTACCCGCAAACCTCTGTTCGCCATGGACTTTCAGAATGACGCAGAATTCGTGGAGGGCTGCATTGCCGGCGGACGGCGTTATCTGCATATCAACGCCAACGGTGATGTAGATCCCTGTGTATTCGTCCATTATTCTGATTCAAATATTCGGGAAAAAACGCTGCTGGAAAGCCTCCGTTCCCCGTTATTCCAGGCCTATCACGATGGGCAGCCTTTTAATGAGAACATGATGCAGCCCTGTCCTATGCTTGAAAACCCCGAGAAACTTCGTGCCATGGTAGCTAAGACCGGCGCCAAATCCACTGATATGCAGTCGCCGGAGACAGTAGAACATCTCTGTGCCAAGTGTGACAGTTATGCCGCCTGCTGGAAGCCAAAAGCCGAAGAGATCTGGGAAGCCAGAAATGCAAAGAAGGCTGCAGAGACCAAAGCAGGAAAATGAAGGTATACATGATATGAACAAAAGTGTTTTTACCTCTGAATCCGTCACTTGCGGGCATCCGGATAAGGTCTGCGACCAGATTGCGGACCGTATCCTTGATGAAATTCTGGCCCAGGATCCGGAATCCCACGTAGCCTGTGAGGTTACAGCCTGTACAGATAAGGTCCATATTTTCGGTGAAATCACCACCGACGCAAAAGTGGATTATGAGGAGACTGCACGCAAAGTAATTGAAAATATCGGTTACACCAGACCAGGCGTGGGTTTCGATGCCGAAAGCTGTCGCATAATCGTGGATCTGCATGCTCAGTCGCCGGATATCGCCCGAGGAATCCGGCGCAACGGAGTGTCTGATGAGGCACTCAACTCAGGTGCGGGTGACCAGGGAATTATGTTCGGCTATGCATGCAAGCAAACAGACAGTCTGATGCCGTTACCCATTGAGCTGGCGCATGCACTGACTAAAAAACTTGAAAATGTCCGGCGCAGCAGGGAGCTCTCTTATCTGCTGCCGGACGGCAAATCCCAGGTCACTGTGGAATATGAAGATCAGGTTCCGAAGCGGATCACCACGGTTGTGCTCTCCACACAGCATGAGCCACAAATCGGGATCAATACATTGCGCAATGATGTGATTGAACGGATCATCCTTCCTGTCCTTCCGAAAAACATGCTGGACAACAATACACGCTTTTATATCAACCCGACCGGACGCTTTGTAGAAGGCGGGCCTGCTGCAGATTCAGGTCTGACCGGACGAAAGATAATTTCGGATACCTATGGCGGATATGCCCGTCATGGCGGCGGGGCTTTTTCCGGAAAGGATGCCTCCAAAGTAGATCGAAGCGGCGCCTATATGGCCCGCTATATGGCCAAAAACATCGTTGCCTCCGGTCTTGCCGACCAGTGTGAGGTGCAACTGAGTTATGCCATTGGTCTTACCGATCCCATATCAATCCGTGTAGACACCTTTGGCACAGGTCTTCTGAGCGATGAGCTGATCTGTGAGAAGATCTGCAGGAATATTGACCCGCGGCCTGCCGCAATCATTCGCAAATTCGACCTGACAAGTCCGAATTTCTCCCGGGTTTCCTGTTATGGTCATTTCGGCAGCAATGCCGAACATATGCCTTGGGAATCTACCGATCTGAAAACGATCATCCTCTGATTTGACAAGGAACGAATGGCTTTTTCGCAGATTCATCCCAAAAGAGCTGCCTGATTTCCTTGTCCGTCTTAAACCGTCCTTTATTCAGAAACAAACCAGAATTTACCTCCCCAATAGCTGTGTCCGCAATCCAATATTCTCCGGATTGCGGACACACTTTTTTATCGGATTTTTCGCTCTATCGATGACATTATCTGTCTGCGTAGTGAGCATTCTGTTTTAGCTTTGCTGACTTCTTTCAAAGCTTGCGAAACAAAAGCGGATGCCCTTTTTGGTTTTTATCGAAGATGTTTACGATTTTATATTCGTAAACCTTCCTCAAAGACCGTTTCAAGGTGCTTCATTTTTTGAACCATTTGATTATGAAAGATTTTAGAAAACAAAGCCATCCCTGTGTACCTCTGTTTCCGTCTCGGCGGATTCCGCCGCACGCTCCGCGTCTGTTTCAAGGATGATCTCTCCATTGACAACGATCTTTGACACATTGGTATGTGTATCGCGAATCGTGACAACGGCCTTTCCCTCTGTGGTTTCTATCGAGGCCTCGATGGAAATCCTGCTGGTGATGCCGCTCAGTTCAACTGTCACCCGGCCCTCATCGATCAGGCGCTGTGCCGCTTCATTATCCTCCGGTGTAACCGCCGCCAGTGATTCAAGTCCTCTTTCTGCATCTCCTGCAATATATCCCAGGGCAGCCGCAAAAAGCTTGCCAACTTCACTGGAATTGGGGATGCCGCACGTAAATGCGTTCTTATACATCCCGCTGTTCATCGCAACATTGATATGGACCAGCCTGCCTTTTGTATATGACTTTGCCTTTGCAACACAAAATGCAATTGCACCGGGTTCCGTAACCCCGAGAGCAGGCACCATATCTTTTTTATCATCTGCGTCAATTCATGCATGATTTCATTTTCCTATCAACCCCTCTGAAAAAAGGATTTGAATCAGTTCATAAGCCAATCCTGTTCACAGATCGGCAGGTTTTTTACGGCCGTTTGGCGCAGAGCTCTTCAAAATTGTCGGTTTTGGAAGACATCTTTTTTTTGGGGGGCGTTCCCCCGGGCGTAAGCTTGAGCGTTCCCTGCCCGGTTTCAGTCATCTAATTGTTCATTCATGGCGTCACGGATTTTCGTGAACGCTTTTTTTGTTTTGAGTGCCTCTTTCCTGAGGTCTTCAATGACTTTGTTCAGGCGCTCAATTTCTTCCCTTTGCTGTGCGATAACCTCGGACACTTCTTTCGGCATAACGCTGTCTTTCGGATCCACTGCTCCCAGTTTTGAGCGATTTCGTTTTCCATCTTCTGCCTTTGGAATAATCTTTTGGGTTTCCGGATCAACTCTTCCAAGGTATTCTCGCTTCGTTTTGGGTTTATTCGTCTCCGGATCCCGAAAATATTCGCTGCGATAGGCATACTTTACACCGGTCTTTTTATTTGTTATATATACAATCGATGCCATTTTTGAAGTCCTCCTTATCTTGTACGCCTATTATACACCAAACAATCAACACAGAGAATAGAATTATCGCCTCAGCGAAAAAAAATTGCGGTGCCGAACAAACCGGAGCAAAAAAGGAGGGAGCCTGACGCATGGCGGCAGTTTGACAAATATGACAGAAATGTGGCAGTGCTCAACGGCCAAGCTGCGGCTCATAAAGTATTCCTGCCGCGCAGCGGCAATATGTCACATCCAGGCCTCAGACAAAGCAGCCCGGTCAGGCAGCCAAAGCTGACGCCTGAGGAGGAGGATTTTCGTTTCACTGCTGTCTCTCTTATCTCCTCGAGATAAGCCTCTGTTGTCCAGGAACCGCTCTTATCAAAAGTATAACGGAACGTTTGATGTCTTGAACAACACAATCCAACAGGGTAAAATAACAGACAAATGTGAGCGGATCCAGGAATGTAAATTGAAGTCCAGGAAAGGGACGCACAATGAAAGACATCATTTTAAGTCATGAGGATTTTTCTGACTTTTCCATCGGCGAGTTTCCCTATGACCGGGATCATACTGCCATGGGAGAATATCAGTATGTAGAGGAGCCGGGCTACCACGGGCACTGGCTGGACCAGGTATGCAATTACACCTGGAACGGCACCGGTCCTACCTGGCTGATCACGGCTCTGGATGGAAAGCATTACATGGAATGCATGCGTCTGGAGAAGAACCATCCGCACCGCATGTTTCCCACGCTTGAAACAGGCGATCCCAGCTGGCAGGACTATACCGTCTCCGTCACCCTTCGCAGGCTCTCCCAGCGGGGCATGGCAGGCATCGTTTTCTGTCTCAATCACAGCATTGATACCCTGGTCTTTTCCCTGGAAGGCCGGAACCGGGCAGTGCTGGCCTGGCGGCATAAGGAAGAGTGTATCGTGCTGGCCGAAGCATCGTTTCCCCATAACGGAGATGACAGCTACCGCCTGACCGCTGATGTGAACGGTGAACAGGTACGCTGCCTGATCGACGGTCAGGTCATCCTGGAGGCCCGGGTTCCCCGGGCGAGGCAGGGCGGCAAAGCAGGGATCACGGCAGACTGCCCGGCCCGCTTTTCCGATTTTGAGGTGTCCATTTCCGCGGAAGGCATGCAGGCAGTCCGGGCCGGAATTGCGGCACGTCAGGCGCAGGAAGCCCGCACGATGGCCGCTCATTCCCCGATGAAACTGTGGAAGAAAATCGATTTGCAGAATTTCGGCACGAGCCGGCAGATCCGCTTCGGTCATCTGCTGGGTGATCCTTCCTGGCAGATTGTTCTGGCCCAGATGCAGCGCCGCGTCAGCCGTGATGCCTATGGGTTTATCAGCTGCCTGACCGCCATTGATCTTGAGGGCAATGTACTCTGGCAGCTGGGCGAGCCCTCGGAGGATACCGCCAATCTGGGAAAGGTTTCCGCCGATATGGCGCTTCAGGTTTATGACATTGACCATGACGGGGTGGATGAGGTCATCGTCGGCTGGGATTTTGAGATCCGAATTCTGGACGGACGCACCGGACAGATCAAGCGAAGTGCGAAAACCCCGGTCGCTGATGAGGATGATGAGGGACTCATCGGAGCCCCGTACAACCAGTACGCCTTTACCCGTCTGAATCCCGACGGCATCCGCATCTGCAATTTCCGCGGGCTGAGCGCCCCCTCTGATATCCTGATCAAAGACCGTTACTGCCGCATCTGGGCCCTGGATGATCAGCTGAACCTCCTGTGGAAATACAAGAGTCCCACCAACACCGGGCACTGCCCTCTGCCGGTGGATATCGACGGAGACGGAAAAGATGAGCTGCTGGTGGGGTACCGAATGCTGGACAGCGATGGGACAGAGCTCTGGCACTATCCCATTGCGGAGGACCATACGGATGAAATCGTGGCCGGGAAATGGAAAGCCGGGGATGACAACGGATATTTTGCCTGTGTTTCCGGCACCCAGGGATTTTTTATCGGCGATTTTTACGGCAACATTCTCGCCCGGGATATGATCGGCCATGCCCAGCGGGTATCCGTGGCCAACTATTGCCCGGATCTGCCCGGCATGCAGATCGCCGTTACCAATTACTGGGGACACCAGGGATGCCTCTTCCTCTATGACAGCGACGGAAAGCCCCTTTGGGAGATTCAGAATGAGATGAACGGCAACATCATCGCCCCCGTCAACTGGGACGGAGATGGCACGGAACTGATCCTGACCAACCCCGATCCGGTCCGGGGCGGCCTGATAAACGGCGAAGGAGTTCGGGCAGTCGCCTTTCCCGATGACGGACATCCGGTTTTTTGCTGCGATGCCATGGATCTGACCGGCGATGAACGGGATGAACTGATCGTGTGGGATTATCACCGTCTGTGGATCTACACCCAGGCAGAGGCGGCCAAAACACAGGACTATCATCCCGTGAAGTTCCCTGCCTATAACGCCTCAAACTATCGGGGTGAATATTCCTACCCGGATTCATCCTACCTCCGATTCCATGCTGACAAAAGCAAAATGAGACAGAAAACCCCCTGAGCACGAATCAGGAAGAGAACTACGCCTGCACTGAGCTTCGCAGCCTTATTCCCCAGATCCGAACGTGAAACGCATCGTCCCTGACAGATAATGCCTGTTCTTCTGCAGATTGCATGGCTGAACGTGCACCCGGACGGATGGGTGCTGTCCCGGATATCCAAAACAGGATTGCCCAAAGGCAATCCTGTTTTTTCGTCTGGTTCACGAACCGATGATCCGTATCCTGCCCAGGGGGGTTCTGTAACGGTCCGGGATCACGCCGCCCAGGTCATTCTCAATGTAACCTATGACAATGTCGCAGTCCATTTTCCCGGTGTCGCTTACAACTGCGGCTTTCCTGAAGGGTTCAAAGCCGTCTCCGCCATTGATCAGATAATCGCTTGTAGTCAGCGTATATTCTGCCAGGGGATCCAGTTCCCGGCCGCCAACCCTGATTTCAGAAACGCGATAGGGGCCTTCCACCCGGACATGGCTTTCCACCGACAGGTCGACGGTGAATGTAACTCCTGACACATGCGGAAAGATTCCTGCTTTTTTCGGGCACTTTCTTACGGCAAATTCCAGAATATCTTTCAGCATCTGACCGCTGACCCGTACGTTCATGATGGTACCGGTTGATAATTGCGCAGAGATCGCTATTTTTACTTCATTTGCAGCTTTGCTATTAGACCGGCCTTTTTTATTGGAGGAAAAAATGGATTCAGACAATATCAAAAGATCGTTTCGTTGAACGAAATGTTTTATCAGAAGTGCTTTGAAATTGTTGAAAAAGGAGTCGAGGCTAAGAAGTTCTTAATGAAGGATGTTGCTAATTGTCTCGGAATATCCAAGCAGGTCGCGTCGAAGATTGTAAACCCGTCTAACCCGCGCGCACTGGCAGCTTTTGAACTGCTTCGGATGAGTGTACTGATTCGCATCCCTATCACGAATCTCACTCCCATGGATACGTATATGACAGATGATGAGCTGAAGGATACCGAGCTTTGTGAGGCATTAAGTAGAGTTCCTGAGGACACCATCGAAATCAAGAAGCTTGTTTCGAATTACAGGCGGTTGTCTGCGCCTGTGCGGCGTCAGATTTTGGAGTTGCTCGAGGTAATGCAGGGAGCAAAGTGGGAGTAGAGAAAAAGGCACAATAAAAGCGAGGGTTAGTCTAACACTCCGCTAGTTACAAGATGCATGCCCTGATCTGGCTATGCATTATATTCTACGGCCGGTCTCCCCTCGCTGTCAGACACTGTCCCCCAATGTCTGACATAACTAATTATAAGTATGGAATGAATCGAAAGCAACACTTTTTTGAGAGGAGCATGAGCAAAGTCCTGAAAGGTTGTTGTTAACCTCATTATCCGGGCAGCAGTACATGGAGCGTGAAATATACGGTTTATTGGTAAAATATCGTTCACGTTTTGTGTAACATGCTTTCTTCCACCTTTTCGAAAGGAAATAAGCAGTGTATATCAACCAAAAAAGCAGCTATATCTACAATCGAAAGGGGGATAAACTTGAAAAAAAGGGCAAAAGTAAAGAAACAAGAGTCTGG
>DGWH01000124.1:68630-99778 GCA_002395225.1 Christensenella sp. UBA4263 | reverse complement strand
AGAGCGTAGTTCTGGAAAACCATCGCAATATCGCGGTCCTTCGGGGCAACGTCGTTTACCAGACGATCACCGATGTACAATTCACCTTCTGAAATCTCTTCAAGTCCTGCAACCATACGGAGGGTTGTCGACTTTCCACATCCGGAAGGTCCGACCAGAACAATGAACTCCTTATCCTCGATATCCAGGCAGAAATCAGATACGGCGGTCACGTTGCCAGAGTAGATCTTATAGATGTGATTCAGTTTCAAGCTTGCCATAAAAAAGTCCTCCTAGCATTTTCGCTACTTCCTTACGCCCGTCAACGACGTTCAGCGTTTATGGCCGTATTATATCCGAGGCCCCCTGGAGTTTGCAATTGAATAAAATCACAAATATTTCCCGGATTTTATTCCATTTATGATTCATCCATTTTTTTAATTCTTGCGTTATTACGTCATTCTTTAAACAAACCCGAAATGTTTCATTACGTTGCCGTCAAATATTTTGTAAAAATTCAACAAACGATTTTACATATAAAACATAATCAAAGACATACACTCTGTATAATATTTTCCTTACACCCACACAAATCTTAAGAATTTCGCCATTTTTGACATGTTTGAGCCCTCATGAAATAGAAAAAAGCGAAAATTTGTGCAGTTTGACTATGTCTTTTTTTCGACACATTCTGACAAATTCCGCTTTTCATCGAAGACGATCGATTCGCTGAAGTTCACTGGTTCTTATCTGTTCTGATTTCTGTCGTAGATGATCCGGAGGCCTGTAAGGGTCAGGTCCGGATTGATTTCATCAATTACATCTGAATTATCACGAATCAGGTAAGCCATTCCGCCCGTCGCAATTACGCGCGTCTCCCTGCCGATTTCCTTTTTCATCTGATTGACAATTTTCTCAATCATTCCGATAAAGCCAACCAGAATCCCCGACTGAATATTGGTGATCGTTGTCCTGCCAATCGTGGACTGGGGCATCTGAAGCTCAATTTCCGGGAGTTTTGCTGTTCCGGTAGCCAGAGCCCTGTTCATCATGCGAAGTCCGGGACCGATGGCACCGCCCAGGAAATCCCGGTCCTCCGAAACCACACCGAATGTTGATGCGGTTCCAAAATCAATAAAGATGCAGGGACCGCCATAAAGTTCAACCGTTGCTACCGCATTGGCGATACGGTCACTGCCCAGTTCCCTTGGATTCTCATAACGGATATTGATGCCCGTCTTCATTCCCGGTCCGAGCATTCTGGGTTCATGATGAAAATAATCCCGGCACATATGCTCAATGGTGTAATTGATGGCAGGCACAACCGATGAAATCATGATGCCCTCAATGTCCTTTGGATCCAGCTGATGATACCGGAACAGATCCATCATGATAATTCCATACTGATCGGATGTCATGGAGGGGTTTGTAGAACATCTCCAACGTTTCACCAGTTCCTTTCCGTCAAAGACGGCCGCCTTTATATTCGTATTTCCAACATCCATCACAAGAATCATGAAATTCATCCCTTCTGCGGATTCCGCGGTCCATCCCGATCCGTTCCCGGACAGTTCCTGCCCGGATCACTTTCTTCCGATCGATTTGTCCAGTGCTGCAACAATAATGGGTGCAATGACCATGGCAACCAGCATTTCAGGCACCCCGTTGGTAACCCCCAGAACAGCAATGCCGGTTCCCACGCCATGCTGTGCAATGCTGTCCGGCACGCCCAGACCATCTGTCAGCATCGTCTGAATCCGGCCGCCGTAAAGAATGAAGATCATTCCCATCACCATTGTGGTATGCGCTGCCGTTCCAATGGCACTGGAGAGAATACAGGAGAGGAATCTTCCCTGCCTGAAGGAGGAGAACAGCCGTTCGAACACTTTGGACAGTCCGTAAATAATCAGCGGAAACAGGACCCTGGGCAGGATGGATACCAGCGGATTGACAAAAAACGGAGCAAAAAACGTTCCGCCCTGAAGGTTGCTGATCAGGCTGTGGATGCCAAATGTCAGTCCGCAGATCATTCCCGATTCCCATCCCAGAAAAAGAGTTGCGATGATTACAGGAATATGCAGCGTTGTTGCTCTTAGAAACGGCATGGCAATCAGGCCCAGGGGCGTGTTGCCAAGCACCAGGACGACAGCGATCATCATCGCCGTTCCTGTCATCCAGCGAATGTCAAATTTTGACGCAGTGACTTTCTTTTCCATTATTTTTGCCTCCGTTCGAGTTCATCTGATACCCGACATTGCTCGGTCTCTGTTCTGTTTTCAAGTCCGCTCCGCGGCGGGCAGCGGCTCAAAAACGCCTGCATGTCTGTGTCTCTGCACAAACGCTGATATCATAACAGTTCATCCTTTACAAGTCAATCCAAAATCTCCGCATCTTTTGTCCGTGTCCGCTGAACTTAATTGAAAACTTAACGGATACAGGGCAGGGCGCGGAGTATCCGCTAGTCTTTCACATGCACAAGATTAATGCATTCTCCGTGACAGGCTGTAACATCTGTGTTGGGATGCAAAACCCGTGTACTGCAGATCATTGACAATATGCATTTCGTCTACGAAACACATTCTCTGCAGCATCAGATAGATTTCTAACCGGAAGATCCTCTTTCGGTTCAGGATTATACTCGACTGAGCATTACAAAAGCATTACAGATGCCAGGGAAAAATGAAAAAAGACCGGAATGACTTTCCGGTCTTTTCAGGAAATTTCGCAGCAGTTGAGTCGGACTGAACCGCTGGAAAGGCTTTTATTCGTTGTTTTTGCTTTGAAACTCCAGTCTTGCGTTGGTGATCTCCGCCCAGCTGTATTCTTTCATGTATTCCCCGTGGTAGGCGTTCAGGGCGTCCATGTCCCCCTCCAGCATCCGGTAATAGTCGCAGTCGATCATGTCTGTCCGGACAGCCAGTTTCCGGTGTTCCCGGATCAGCGCCTCTTCCATGCCGATTTTCTTCAGTGTGCTCCGCAGATCGCTGAGCAGCACCCGCAGGCGGTTGTGCTCCGCCTTCTCTGTTCCCTCTGTTTCCCACAAAGCCAGGGCAATTTCATTTGCCGAACATGCGGCCCCCCTGAGACTGTCCAGAAACTTTTAAGATGCGAAAGTTTCTGGACAGCTTTAACAAAAAGGTCACCCCCCTGGCGCCTTAAACCTGTTAAATACTCACATGTCAAAAAACGTTTTTGGACAGTCTCCCCTGTCCTGTCAGCTATACTCCGTTTTCTCATTACAGTCGAGTGAATCGCGTGAGGAAATATACATGTCTGTATACCTTTTTTGTTTTCCTGTCGGCAAAGTTTCCGATCATGAAACCACTTTACACGATCAACAGGATACCGTCAAGACAACAGCAGGCAAAAATGGGGTTGCAATGCGTTACAAAAGCTTCCGACAGAATCACCGATGTTCCATTGGGCGGGCCGGCAGCTCCGTTTCACGCCTTTGCACGGGGATTGTTTCAGTGTGGTTCCCGTTTACGGCATGAAACGCCGCTCTGTGTCACTGCTGTCCTTGTCCACGGATTCATGCGCGGGGAACCCCTCCGGACCGGCAATTTCCCGCCTGTTTTCAGCAGGTGCTGCTTCGTCCGTTGTCCAGGCGCGAACAGCCTTTCCACTTTCCCGGATTCAGCACCCCGGAAGGGACAAGCCGGTTATCGGCCTCTTCCATTTCCATCCCGCCGGTCTGGCCGTTCGCAAGATTCCCGGATACCCCCTCTTCACAAATTCCCGGACAGAAACTGTTCCATCCGAACCCGGTCCGGCAATCGTCCGTAGTGAACTCACCGTCATCCCTGCGGCCTTTCTTTCCATTTTGCACAGCATGCTGCCAGGCACAGGGCAGCCAACCCTGCAGCGGCAAAAAGGAGCACCGATTCTCTGTCACCCGTGTTCGGGATCTTCATCAATTGTATCTGTCCTCCGTCACCCGCGCTGCTCCCGGCTTTCCCGTCTGCATCGGTATACCGGATCTGATACCCCATAATCGGCTCCACCTTTGCCGAATACTGACCATTTCCCAGATTATCAGCGGTCAGCCGGTAATTTGTGTCATCGATCTTCTCTACTCTGAGCGCATGATCACATTCTTCTCCGTTTTTCAGCAGCTGCGCCTGAATTTCCGGCGCCGTATCGGTGCCGGAAAGGAACAGATCTGCCGAAAAGTCGTTTTCCGTCTGAACCACGGCTATTTTGGAAGAACGGATCATATCCCCGTCCTCGGCGTAATTGGAGTCTTTCACGTTTCCGTCCAGCTGAAGAATCTGTACATCTGATTTGGTTGCCAGCTGCACACTCCAGAGGATTCTGTTTCCATCCGTATCATAGGAAGGAAGACCGCGAAACCGGATTTCATTCTCGGTTTCTGTCAAAATCTGTGCAAGCAGTCCCTCCTCCACCTCAGCCGGCATTCCGTTGGCAAAGAGCTGCCACCCGTTCCGGTCCGAAACAGTTTCATCAATTTCAACGGAAAGCATTTCGCTTTCCACACGGTTGACAAACACCAGTTCCGGCAGCGTGACCGGCACATTCTGAATGGATGCCAGATTCTGCCCGACATAAACCGGATCCACCTTCAGTGTCCCGTCTCCGCCGTCAGTGACATTCAGATTGAAATAAAGCTGTCGTTTGTCAATCAGGATGCGGTTATCCTCCTGATCCACCTGGACAATCTGATAGCTGTGCAGGCCTGTGCTGAGATGATCCATGGAAATCTGCAGGGAAATCCTGCCCCGCTCATCACAGTCCGCCGACCCGATAAGGGTCCAGTTACCCCCGTCCTTTTCATAGAGTTCAAAGGAAAACAGCCGCATACCGACGGAGCGCAAAACGCCGTCTGCAAATTCCAGGCCGGAGAACTCCACTTTTGCGTTCACCGTAACCATTGCCTCAGCTGAATAGGTATTTTCAAATTCAGGCTTTCCAATGACCTGAACGGTCAGTCTGCTGTCTTCCTCGCCCAGCAGAACCGTTATCCGCCGGACTGTCCCGTCCAGCACCGTTCCATCCTTCGTCTCCCCTCCGTCAACTTCCATCACCTGGTATTCGAATCCGTTTTCGGGCATTCGCTCAAGATCCTCCGCGCTGAACTTCAGCGGACTGAAAGAAAATGTCCCGTCTCCCCGACTTTTTACCTGTTCAAGAATTTCATCGTCTTTCACCAGAATGAACTCAAAGGATTCTCCATCGATCTTCTTCCCCGAAAGCGATACATTTCCACGAATTTCAGCGCTCACCGGTTCATCCGGTACATATTCCCATTCCGAGATAAACACCACCGGGGCACTTCCCGGCCGGATATCCATTTCCTGATACCCCCGGTACACCCAGGCAGCGCCGGTGACACGTATCTCCTTCGTTGTCGGCTCCGAAGGAACAAGATCTGTTTCCCTTGCCCCCGCAGTTTTCTTTTCAGGGAGATAATTTCCTATCATTCCCGGCAGTTCTTTTCCCTCTGTCCGGGACTTTGCCGAAAAGGAAACCTCCCGGCTTTTTTCCCTGAACTTCCAGTATCCGACAAGCATCTCAGCCGCAAGATTCTTGCCTGACTTTTGATGAACAAACCGGTCAAATGTCCATGTGCCCACCGCATCCTCAAAGACCTTCCGGTTATCCGGAAGCTCCGGTGTACCGGATTCCGGAATGTATTCCAGATCATCTGATGCGCGTCCGGCCAGTTCATCCGGAATCGGCTCATTTTCATCTGTCGATGTATAAATCAGCATCCTGGTACTGGCTTCATTTATCATGGCCCATTTCCCGGTAAAGGTTACACCGCCATCTGCCATCGTCTTCTCATCGGGATCATATCCGACAAACTTCCAGTAATTATTTACAGATGAAAAATCCGTATCATGTTTGGACTGGAAACGCTTTTCCGCCGGCTGTATCGCCTTTACACTTTCTCCCTCGCTGTATTCCCTTGCATCCAGCGGCAGATATTGCAGAATCTCCTGCGGCAGCTCCGCTCCGTTTGTACCTGATACAAAGGTATACGTGACCTGCGGACTCTTTTCCAGATACTTCCATTTTCCAATAAAACAGTTGTCGCCGCTTTGACCGAGGATGACGTTTCGCGTATATCCCGTGAAAAACCATTTCCCGGGACCGTCTTCTATCTGCAACTCATCCGGCGCATATGCACGTACCCAGTCGCCTTTCTCAACTGTCTGAGATTTGGATTTGGCCGGGCACGCCCTCTCTGCCAGTGTCTCCGGAAATGGTTTCGTTTCATCTTCGCTGAACGCCAGATACCGGACTTTATATTCCTTCCCTTTAAACGTCCATTTTGCTGTCACGATCGTGTCTTCTGAAACCAGAATACGATCTGCCCCAAGATCATTTTTGAATCCTGCTGTCGTCCATACACCGTCATTTTCCTGATCAACAAATTGATACGTATTTCCAAAACAGTTTCTGTTTACTTCCGCAAGATCCAGTTCAGCATTTTGAAGCATCTCCCTGTTCTCTGGAATAGGAAACTGAGCCTTAATTCTATCGTGCACCGTTTCCGGGAATTCACGCCAGCCGCTGTCAAATTGATACTGAAAGGATACGTTGCATTTCTTCGTTTCCTGGTTTTCTGTCTTCTTTACGGGAGTCCAATACACGTAAACCTTTGTATTCTTTAGAATACCCTCTATTTTTTCCGGCTCCGCACGCGCAAATGTCCATTTAATGTTTCCATTTTCAAACGACTGGTTTTGAAGCATGCCCAGATACTGAACATCGCTTCCTTTTTCCGCACTTTTAGGGAGTCCTTCCTGAAGCTTTACCATTTCTCTAATCGAATCGGAATTAAGAGGTGTATCCTGAACAGTTGAGTCAAAAACATAGCTAATCGTGAACGTTTTCGCAGCCACAGCATTCGATGTGTAACAGACAAACAGGAGCAGCAGACAGCAAAGGCACAAAAAGGTCATACGACAAGGCATTCTCATATGGCATTCTCCTTCCCATCCCGCAGTTTCCCTGGTTCCGGGCAGAAATTCCTTTTCTCCCAGGCGCAGGGACTGCAGGTTCCTGTTTGAATCTGTTTTTTATTTCCGTCTTTTCAGAATAACCGCCGTAAGGATTCCCGTTATGGCAAGCAGCACGAGATATCCCCAAAGAGAACTGCTATCCCCTGTTGCCGGTGCCAGGAGACGGGAAAACACATTCTCATCTGCTCCATAGTGGGGCCGGTATCGTGCAGCAAGAACAGACATGTCCGGCTCCTCTTCGGTCAGGGTGAGTCCATATGGTCTTGCACGGACAGGTTCCATGGTGTACCGGATCATGTATCCCTTTCCATCCGCCAAGGGCAGGAAACCTGTGGTTGCCTGCCAGTCATTGTCAGAGGAAAGCCGGATCCTCGCCGTTTCCTTATCGTTTGCCAGCAGACGAACCGTCAGGGCCTCCGGTCTGAAACCGCTTGCGTTGTGATCATCGTCAAATTCGCAGCGGATGGTTTTCTCAGTCAGTGCCATCAGGGCAAAAGAGAGATCCTCTTTCAGGGAGCTGGTCACCTTCAGCGTTCCGTCCCTGTTGTCCGCGAGCTTTACCTGAAACACCTGTTCATCGCTTCCCTCCGCACGGACCCTGTCTCCGCTTGTCGTTGTGGCGACCTTGTACCGGAACGGCGCCTCATCCACATCGCTGAGGGTATACGCAATCTCCTCAAAGGAAAAGGCGATCGTGTTTCCTTTTTCCGGATTCAGTGAGACCGTGTCCAGCTGTATCCACTCATTTTCCTCCATCTCCTGAAACAGCTGTATTTCCATCGACTCACCCAGCAGAAACGGTCTGCCCAGCATCCGGATTTCGCCCTGAATCGCCAGCGATCCCTCTGCCTGATACCGATTGACAAAGCTTAGCTCATTTACTGGGGACCACTGCCCCTCGCCGGTCTTCCTCAGCGCGGCCGCCGTCGTGGACAATGTGCCCTCTCCCTCGTCACGGACAGCAACAATCGCCCGGTATTCCCTGTCATCCAGAGTCACGCCGCCAGAGCTGCCCGGCTTCTGCCGGATACGGTAGTAATGGATCTGTCCGATATCCGAGGCATCATACGGAATGGGCGGAAACTCAAATGTTCCATCTGCCTGATTCGTGCAGCTGGAAATCAGGTGTTCCTCCTCGTCTGAAAGGAAAAACGTGAACTCGCCCTCGTCCGGGCTGCGTCCCTCAAGGAGCAGTGTTCCTTTAATCACCGCCTCACCCGAGGCCGCATAGGCATTGGAAAAGGAAAGATCTGCCGGCACTCCATCCTTCAGGATAACCAGTTCCGCATGGAGGATCCCGGAACCGGGATCCGGATCCGTCACTGTAATCTGCACACGGTAGATGGAATCATCATAGACCGTGTCGACCATGTTCCCGCTTATCTGATGAAGATCGAACAGGTATGTTCCCGGTTCTGTAAAACGAAGCGGTTCAAATGCAAACGTGACGGCAGGGACGGTGCTCGAAATGGCAAACGTATTCTTTGACATTTGAAACCCCATGGCTGCATGCTTTTTCACAAGCGAAACTTCGGTCTCAAAGGCACTGTCCCCGCCAAACCTGTCCCGGGTGAACGTGTCCGCCGGCATCATCACAAACCGGGCTTTCTCACCGGACTGGGCTTTTCGGTACAGCAGGGATACTTTTCCCTTTACCGTGACCTCACAGGCTGGTTCATAGGAAAAGGAGCAGGTCACCCTGTTGTCGGCCCGATACAGAAGCGTTCCCGCTGCCGGCAGATTATGCGGCAAAATACCGGCCGGTTCATGGCCTGATTCAATCCGGTACGATTTCCCGACAGGCAGCCCTGACAGACACACGGTCTCCCCATGTTCAAGCATCAGGTCAATTCTCCCCGCTTTCATCGGGATCTGCTCACTTTCCGCTGCTTTTCCCAGCGTCTGCACCCTCACAGATGAACTGTCCATGCCCTGAAAGGAAACGGAAACCGGCAGTTTTCTTTTCTGCGCTGCCTCAAGGCCAACTGCCTGTTTCGTTTGACTGCTCACCTCGCAGGTCACATGCAGGGAGGTCTGTGCGGCATTTGAAAACAGCAGGGGCTCAGAGCCCTCTGCACGGAGCACCGGATAAAGATGTCCCTCCCCGTCATCCCGGACCTTAAGGCATAATTCGTGAGACGATTCATCATAGCGGATTCCGGGATCTTCTTTCTCTGTCTGTGTCAGGGAAAACCGGTATTCCCCGCCCTGAAGGACCTGTATCCCTTTTGCCGAATCGCTCCCGGAGAGAACGGATACAATAAATTCCCGCTGTTCCCGGTCGACCACAAAGGAAAGCGCTTCCTCCCCGCTGCTGAAACGAAATCCCCTGTTGAATGCCTCACGGGTTTCAGCATCTGCCGGACGCAGAGCAAAACGGAACTGTTCATCCGTCCATTCCGCCCCTGTCAGTTCCACCCGGACCGGACAAAGACCGGACTGTCCCTCGAGCACAGCCGCCGGTTCATAGCTACAGAGAAGTTCCGCTCCCGGGAGGTCCGGTTTCACCACTCCGGAGAGGATCGTGTTCTCTTCATTTTCCATGACAAAGCCCGGGGGCAGCTGCGGACAAATCTCATACTGTGCCTGATACGGAAGCCAGAACGTCACCCGTTCGTTGCAGAGCATCAGGCTTTCGCCGGACCGGATAATCCCGTTTCGGGTTCCCACCGTATAGGCATACCGGTCCATGTTTCCTGATTCATCCACAATAATCCGGCAGGGAATCGTCTTTTCGGTTTCAATCGTTCGGACCGACAGCTGCACCGGGAACAGACATGTCCCGGTAAAATGAACATCCTCCGTCTCCTTTTTGCCGCCATCCGGAAGCTGCAGGAAAACCTGACGGGTCATTTTCACCGTGCCCGCGTCCCCCTGCTCCGCCGAAAACTGCACCAGATATTCGGAAGAGTCGCCCGTTACCGTCGGGCTGTCGTTCAGCATTCTGCACCTGACCGTCCACTCCACTGTTCCCAGAGAGGACATAAACCGTTTCCGTCCCCGGAATTCCGCCCGTCCATCATGCGACTCCGCACAGCGTATCTTTTCCTGTTCCTGGTCTGCCCCTTCAATCACGAACTCAAACATGTCCTTTTTCAGGGAACCGCCCAAAAGCTCAAAGCTCCCGGAGATTTCATACGCCGATTCCGTCTGGACGACGGAAACGTGTCCGGGCTCGCCGGCACGCAGATCCCTCTGCAGCTCCATGCATTCACTGAATATCCGTCCATCCGCCGACATCTGCGTAATCAGATTGTCCCTGTCCGCGGCAGTGACCTGGCAGGACAGTCCGGCAAGGCGTCCCTCCAGCAGAACTGTATCCCCATCCCGGACCGCGATGGACCCGTTATTCAGCTTTGCCGGTGTCCCGTTATGCCTGACCTTCAGGAGCGGCTCCACCGTTTTCCCGTCCTCCGGATCTCCTTCATAAAACCGGAACCGAATCTCACTGTCACCCGCATTCTCTGCGTTCTGTTTCATCTGCAGTTCAAGTGCCGCCTCTTTCCGGCAAACCGTCAGTTGGCACAGGGTCGGTCCGTCCAGATTCCCTTCGGCTGCCCCCTGCACCGTCAGTTCCATCTGGTTATTCGCGTTATCAGCCGGCTCAAAAGAATAGGCGGTTCCCACCGGCAGACAGAAGGACAGACGATCACCTTTTTTCAATGACAGCAGATTTCCATCCTCCTGAATGACCAGCTCATTTTCTGTTCCGTTCCGAACCAGCCGAATCGGCCTGTCTTTCAGCTGAACCGTTTCATGGAAAAAAGAGGCAGCCACATCAAATGTTTCATCCGATTCAATTCCGTCAATGACCAGTTCCAGTGTTTCCATCCCATAGCAGGACAGTGCCGTTCCTTCACTGCTGAGCTCAAGGATATCGGACCCGTCACAGGCGGCCTGCACCTGCAAAGTTCCGCTTTCCTTCTGAAAGCCGAATCTGCCCGGGTCAGCCTCTGCTGGAACAATCCGGAACAGATAGTTTCCCACGCAGTGCAGCTCAATTCCGCATTCCTTCCCGTCTTCATCCATAAACCGGACTTCCGCGGTTCCATCTGCCGACGGGAACGCTTTTCCGCAGGCCTCCCCCGGCAAATGAATCCATCCCTCAGCGACTGCCTTTTCAGTATCAGCATCCGCCGGAATCAGGGAAAACGCAGGAAACTGATCCGCTTCAATCCGGTTCAGACAGTTAAGCGGCAGCCGCGGCAGAAAGATCCCTTCCGGATAAATCATCAGCACATCATATTCAGGGAGGATTTTCCCGATCTCCCCTTCCATGGCGGAGGTGGTATAGCTCTGCCCGTTCCAGGTGAACCCGGCAATGATGCGCTCATCCACGTCCTCCGCGGAAATCCGGTAGGCCGTCCCTAGCGGCAGATCTGCCAGTTTAATCCGATCCCCGTCCGATACCTCAAAGAGATAGACGGTTTTCCCGTTTTCCACCTTTCCGGAAATGATTTCCTGCTCCCCGTTCAGGGCTGCCGTTTTGGACAGTTCCCCGTCCAGCGTCACCTTCAGGCGGTACTGACAGTCCCCGAGTGCTGCCGGCTTATGATGTTCCCTGAACTGAACAGAGAGGTCTGCTGCATGCACATAATCAAAGTGAATTTCCTGCTCCCCGTCCACCTCCACGAGCATATGACCTTTTCCGTCATCCTGCGCGGCAAGATTCAGGATCACTTTCGAATCCGGCCGCTTCAATCCCTGTGCCGCCTGCCGGTCTGTCAGCGCTCCCGGCGTGATTTCAATCGAAAAGGAACGGTCCTGCATGCTGCTCAGGAAAATAATGGGCGGAAAAGCAAATTCTCCATCCGCATTGCAGCCAGCCCCGGGGGAAATCTCTTTCCCGTTCTGCGATATCACCGCATAAAGACTTTCAGATCCCGGTTTTCCCTGGTCCACCGTGATCCTTCCGCGTACAATGTATTCACCTCTTGCCTCGTACTCATCTATGAGGGTAAGTTCCGGTTTTTCCGTGATTTCCCCGTCTTTTTCCTCCAGAACAGTCACCGGATCGAGTTCAAGCAGATTTGTCTCTTTATTTCGTTGTATCTTCGCCTTTATCCGTACACGGTCTGCCTGATGCCGAATTCCCTGTTCCTGCAGATCATCCTGCCGGATTTCAAATTCATACTGTCCTTCCCGGAGAAACTCCAGAGGTCCGAATGAAAACTTTCCGTCCCCGGAAACGACCACTGCTGTCAGATTGGAAGGAAGAGTCACGTAATTTTCATCTGCTGCTGAATCCAAAGGCACCAGAGAGATCAGGCGTGTTTCCTCAGCCTGCAGTTCCCGTCCAGTCAGCGTATAGGTCCCCTCTATCTGCCAGCTCACTCCTTCCCGGTACGGAATCACCACCTTTTCATTGGACCGGTAGAGTCCCTGCAGCGCATTTGCCGTGTTTCCGATTTTGACAGGCACCGTTGTCTGAAGAGGCAGATAGCCCGCCGGTGTCTTTGTCTCCCTCAATTCGTATTTTATATTCTTCTCCAGACTCCAGATGTACGTATTGGGTTCGTCATCTTTTTCACCACAGAGCCGGACAAGACCATTCTCATCTGTCTGCACATTTCGACTATGCCCGGAAAGTCCTGCCGGCTTCCCGTCCTGAAGGATCTCAAACTCTGCTCCGGATACCCGGATGCCGTAATCCGCGGCGTTGACGGCCAGAAGATCCACATACACAGTCGCCTCACTGTTATCTGTATGCGAATACGTTACCGTTTTGCGTATTCCGTCCTGTAAGTCGCCTGCACGGGCTTTTGTCTGAATGCTGCCCTCTCCTGTAAAGTCCGGGACGGCACTGAACCGGATATGAATCATTTCCCCGTCCGGCACTTCAAAACGCAGGGAATTGTTTTCAAGTGTCCACCTGACCTCAGCGGGCTCTACTGAAACAGATGCCACATCCGGAATCTGGTTCTCAAATACGCAAAACAGGATAAAGCTGTTTCCCAGATTTCTCTGATCGCTTGTTTCATTGTAGAAAAGCTCATACGACAGTTCCGTAAGCGAACCATCTTTGAGCTTCGTTTCCTCCGTCAGCAGATTCAGTGTCAGTTTCGGAACCGAGATATTCATCTGCCCATTTACAGGAGTTTCGTTGACCTGCAGCGTATTCATAATGAATTCTGCCGGACTTTCCTCCTGCATTTTCAGGTAGGCGGCTTTCGACTTTGGTGCTTCAAAAAAGGAAAATGTACATTCCCCCGGCAGCAGCGCAAAACAATTAATGATTATCTGGTTCTCATAATTCGCAGTGAAGCATTTTATCTCCCCGCCTTCCTTATCCCGCAGTACCATATCCTCATCTGTGCTTGTTCCTGCCAGTTCCTTGCCGACAAAGCGCATGGTTTCTGCTGTGTTTTCATCCATTTCTATTGTCAGTTGCTTCCCGGTCAGGTTTCTGCATGTCAGAGTCACCCGAAAAACGGGAATCGGCGTTCCATCCTCGAAAATGGTTCCGGCAGAGACAATTTGCTGTTCGATCGAGCTTTCTGAAACGGCAGACCACATGATGCTGACCAGAATCAGACAAAGAATCAAACCAATCCATCGTTTCATCTTCCCGACGCCTCCCCTCATCCGCTCACCAACAGGACTGACAAAAAATGGTTTTTCACTTATACATTATATTCATATACTGCCCGGTATTCCAGTCTATACTTTGTTAACTTTTCTTAATACTCTTGTCATAATTTGCGTTATTTTACTAATTTCCATTCTATCCCGGTTTGGATAAAATAAAAGTGCTCTCCCAAATCAACAATTTGGAGAGCGCTTTTTTATTCATCCTTCTTTCCCAAAGGACCAACAGAAGGTGTGGATTCCGATCAGAAATTCCGGCTCATATCATACCGGGCAAAGAAAGCATTCCGGAACTCCTCATACCGGTTTTCCTCAATCGCTTTGCGGATGCGTTCCATCAGGCGGAGAAGATAACGAAGGTTATGAATGGTGCACAGCCGGCCGCCCGTGATTTCCCCTGCTTTCAGGAGATGCCGAATATAGGCTCTCGAGAAATTCTGGCAGGCATAGCAGTCACACCCTTCCTCAATCGGGCCAAAGTCGCGGGCATATTTTGCATTTCTCACCACCAGACGGCCATCGTCTGTAAAGCAGGTGCCGTTTCGGGCAATGCGGGTCGCCAGGACGCAGTCAAACATGTCAATGCCGCGGTAGACCCCTTCAACCAGACAGTCCGGGCTGCCGACGCCCATCAGGTACCGGGGTTTCTCATCCGGCATATACGGCATCATCTCATCCAGGATCTCATACATCATCGGCTTGGGTTCCCCCACCGAGAGCCCGCCGATTCCGTATCCGGGGAAATCCATGTCCGCCAGAGCTTTGGCACTTTCGATGCGGAGATCGGTGAAAAAAGCGCCCTGGACAATCCCGAACAGCGCCTGATCCGCCCGGGTATGTGCTTTCTGGCAGCGCAGGGCCCATCGGTGTGTCCGTTCCATGGCGTCTTTGGCCGTCTGATGGTCGCAGGGATACGCGGTACAGACATCAAAGGCCATCGCAATGTCGCTCCCCAGTGCCTCCTGAATCGCCATGCTCTCCTCCGGGCCCATAAACATGGCGGATCCGTCCAGATGACTGCGGAAGCTGACGCCCTCCTCCCGGATTTTCCGGAGACTGGCCAGAGAAAATACCTGAAATCCGCCCGAGTCGGTCAGGATCGGCTTGTCCCAGCTCATGAATCGATGCAGTCCGCCGGCCTCCCGGATCAGTTCCTCGCCCGGACGCAGATGCAGATGATAGGTATTGGAAAGCATAATCTGCGTGCCGATTTCCTTGAGTTCCCTTGGCGTCATCGCCTTCACCGTTGCCTGGGTTCCCACCGGCATGAAAATCGGTGTCTGGATCTCCCCGTGCGGAGTGGTCAGGATGCCGCGCCGCGCATGCGTCTTCGCGTCCCTGGCAACCATTTTAAATGTAATCGGATGATTCATTCTGTCCTCCCGTGCGCAGCGCAGTACACGCGCAGGCACAAAAAAATGCGGTCAATGACCGCATCAAGTGTAACATGAAGCCGGGCAGATGACAACCGTTATCTTTTTCTGCCCCAGTAGATCAGCGCCAGCATGCCTGGTCCGGTATGTGCACCAATCAGCGCGCCGATATAGGCCGGACGGATATCCGCCTGCGGGAATTCTGCCAGAACCGCCTCTTTGCACTGGTTCAGCGCATCCATATCATCCCCATGACCGATCACCACCAGATTTCCCATCTCCTCGGGAATCCAGTCCTCTTTCATGTGTGCGATCTGGTGCCGGATCGCCTGCTTGCGGCCTCTGGGCTTCTCCATCACCTTCAGTGTTCCGTCATTTTCAATGTGCAGCAGCGGCTTAATATTGAGAAGCGAGCCCACCGTCGCCGCGGTGCCTGAAACCCGTCCGCCATGACGCAGATGTTCAAAAACATCCACCGTAAACCAGTGGCAGATATTCAGCCGATGCTTTTCAACCCAGTCCACCAGTTCCTCAAATGTGTAACCCTGGCCCTGCATTCTGGCTGCCTCATGCACCAGCATTCCAAGGCCCACGGCCGCGCAATAGGTTTCAACCGCCACGATTTTCCGCTCCGGATACTTCTCCCGCAGATCTTCCATGGCCAGATTGGCAGACATAAATGAACCCGAAATGCCCTGGGTCAGTCCGAGATAGATGACATCTTCCCCTTTTTCCAGCGATCTGCTGAAATATTCCTTGTATGTCACGGGGTTAATCTGAGAGGTGCTGGCAAATTTCCCTGACCGCTGTGCCGCATAAAACATCTTATTATCCAGGTTTCCGCCAGGACCGTAAAGATAGGGAACCCCATCCAGTTCCACATTCATGGGGATCATTTCAACAGCCGGAACATCATGCATCAGCTCCTCACTGACATCGGCAGAGGCATCTGTGTAGATTTTATAGCTCATTCCGCATCTCCTTCATACGTTTCAATCCTGGTCATTCGCTCTGAACCAGATCTGACAAACTGCCGCAAAATGGGCAGAGAACCATTTCTTTTGGAAAATCGTTGTTAAGTCTATCACTAAATCTGAAAAAGTCAACATGATTCTGTATGTTCAGCATTTCAGGACCATCCGTCAGGCCATCCTCTGTCCGTTCGGGGATCTGACAGGGCCGGCCATTGCCTGCATCCATGTCCATGACCGTGGCCAATGGTCGGAAACAAGGCAAAAGTATATCGGGTATCCAAAAGATTGGCAATCTTTTTTTTCCCTTATTGAGAAAATTCCGGACAGCCCGAAAATCTGCTTTTTTGCCGATGGTTTTATGATATAATCAGACTGTATCTGAATGCCAACCTTTCAGTAAGGGTTCGCCTGCCCGGACGTTTTCGGCACATCTTTTCCCTTTTCCGGGGCGCTGCCGAAAAGGCTCCATTAACGATGATCTGACGTGCTGCCCTCAACGCCGGTTTGCCGGATTGCGCACTGCAAAAGAACAGTGCCAAAAGTCTGTGGTTCAAAAAGGGCCTTGTCAAACAGGAGCGCCGGAAAACAGCGGTGCTGAAAGACCGCCGCTCAACATAGGAGTGAACCTGCCATAGAGCAGCAGCTTGTCAAATAGGAGCACCGAAAAACAGCGGTGCCGAAAGGCCGCCGCACAACATAGGAGCGGCCCTGTCGCGCAGCGACAGTTAAGTCAAATCCAGGCCTCATGCAATGTTGCTCCGGCAAACGATCAACAGTGAGGCATGCAAAGGAGGTTTCATGTCAGCTTTTTCCCTACGAAAAAGAAGCAGAAGTACCCGGGTCATTCATATGACCGAAGGTCCCCTTCTGACGACGGTCCTGTATTACTCCATTCCCCTGATGATTTCAAGTCTTCTGCAGCTCGTTTTCAATGCTGCAGATACCATTGTCGTCGGTCAGTTTGCCGGAAATGAAGCGCTGGCTGCCGTCGGCTCCGTCGGTTCGCTTTATAACATGATCATCAGCCTGTTCATCGGGCTTTCCATTGGCGTCAACGTGCTTGTCGCCAACTTTTCCGGAGCAGAGCTCAACAATGAGGTTTCCGATACGGTTCATACCGCCATCCTTCTCTCAGTGGTCGGCGGTGCGGGCCTGGCCGTGATCGGGTTCCTCCTGGCCAGGCCGCTTCTGTCCCTCATGGGAACACCGGATGATGTCATCGGCCTGGCGGTCCTTTATACCCGCATCATCTTTATCGGCATGCCGGTGACCATGCTGTATAATTTTGCCGCCGCCGTCCTGCGGGCCATCGGCGATACAAAACGGCCGCTGTATTTTCTCACCATCGCGGGCATCGTCAATATCATTCTCAATCTGCTTTTCGTCATTCTCTTCCACATGAGTGTCGCCGGCGTCGCACTGGCCACCATCCTCTCCCAGGCCATCTCGGCGTTCCTGGTTACCCGTTCCCTCCTGCACATGGACGGACCGACCCGTCTTTATCTGCAGAAACTGCGCATCCACCGGCGGCTGCTGGTCCGGATCATCTCCATCGGCCTGCCGGCCGGCGTTCAGAGCATGATGTTCTCCATTTCAAACGTGGTCATTCAGTCCTCCGTCAACAGTTTCGGCTCCATTGTCATTGCCGGCAATGCCGCCGCGGCCAATGTGGGGAATTTCGTTTATCAGGCCATGAACACCTTTCAGCAGTCGGTGACCAGCTTCGCCGGTCAGAACCTGGGTGCCCGAAAGCCGGAACGGGTCATCGGTTCCCTTCGGGCCTGTCTGTTCTGGGCAGCCGTGTTCGGTCTTGTTCTCGGTCCGCTGGCCACCTATTTCAGTCATCCGCTTCTTTCCCTGTTTTCATCGGATCCCGGCGTCATCGAGGTGGGCGCTGAGCGGATGATGATCGTCGTGCTGCCTTATGCCCTGTGCGGCATCATGGATGTCATGACCGGCGTTCTGAGAGGCATCGGCTATTCCACCCTTCCCATGATCGTCAGCCTGATGGGTGCCTGTGTTTTCCGTCTGCTCTGGATTGCCACGGTTTTCCAGGCCCATCGCAGCATGTTTGTCCTTCTGATGTCCTATCCCGTTTCCTGGGCACTGACCTTTATCGTTCTGGTCATTCTGTTTGCCGTCCTCTGGAAACGCGTCAAAAAGCGCTTTGCCGAGCAAAGCAATGCCTGAACTGCAAAGAGACTATGCCGTGCATAGTCTCTTTTTATATCCGGGCTCAGATCAGGCCCAATTGCCGCATGGCCAGATAGATCCCGTCCTGACCAAACGGCTTCGTGACCATATCCGCATGCGCGAGGGCGATCTCCGTCCCGTCTCCCATGGCAACGGCCACACCGGCCGCATCAAACATTTCCACATCGTTTCGGCCATCCCCGAACGCAATGGACTGTTCCACCGGAATTCCCTTCATCCGGCACACGGTCACCAGCCCGGATCCCTTTGTAAATCCGTGCGGAACCAGTTCCAGCACGTTCTCATGATGCCAAAACAGTTCATATGACTGCCCGAGCCAGTTCAGCGCCTCTTCCCGCTGTATCGCGTCCCGCAGTTCACAGGAAATCTTCTGGAATTCCCATTGTTCCTCATTCCCCGAGACCGGAAGCATTCTGTCCCCCATTCGCTCGGCCAATTGCCGGACAAACGGGTCATCTCCGAACGACTCCACATCACAGTACAGGTTGTCCCGTCCCTCCAGAATGAAATAAATGCGGTGCTCTTTCATCATTCGGATAGTTTCAGCCGCCAGCTGTCCGTGAACAGCCTTGTAGTGCGTGACCTCATTTCTGTCCCATTGCGGGGACAGTGTCCCCTGTCCCTTCCGGCAGATTTCGATCATGGTCCCCGCACCCGTCACCGCCCCATCCAGTTCAAGTTCAAACAGCTGCGGCTGATAGACAAACGCACGGCTCCTGCCCGTGTTGATAAAGACCTCATGTCCGTTCGCCCGGGCCTGCCGGATCGCCTCACATGCGCTCTCCGGAATCTGTTCATCCCGGTCCCACAGTGTCCGGTCCAGATCAAAAAAGAGTATCCGCTTCATTTCTTCCTTCCTCTCAAAGCCGATTTTGTTCATCCAACTCCATCCGTTTCATCAGGCACCTGATCACCATACACATGAACACGGCTGCATTTCTGCAGCCGTGTCAACGTCAGCGATCAAATGACCAGCACTTCCTGCAGGGGGCAAATCCCAGTGCCTGTGCATTTCGTGCAGACATTTTACGTGCGTACGCCATGCCGGAACAGGTCGGATTGGAGTGAAAACGGGTTCCGCCGTCCGTCGGGATCCAGACCTCCTGTCCATCCGACCGCGGATATTTCCGGTCTACCGAGGTGACGTTCATCCCCCACAGCAGCCATGTCAGCGTACTGTCGGTGAGTTTTCCGTCCTGTTTCAGTTTGTGGTCTTTTTGAAAGGCCCTGACGGCCGCCGCCACTTCCTTGGTGTAAACGGATCCTGTATCATCTTTCAGATATCCCTGTTTATACAGTTCCCGGACGACCTCTTTTACCGCCTGTCCCTTGTCTCCGTACTGAACAAAACAGATGCAGTCCTTCTTCCCGCAGTTGTGCCTGACAAGAGCAAATGCATTTCCGGAAAAAAGAAGGAGCACCAGTGTCAGGCAAAGCAGTGTGATTCTCTTTCTCATCTCTTGTGCCTCCTTTGCAGACTGAATCTTTGGCGATGTTCTGCTTTTTCAACAGTATACCTGACCAGTGCAAATAGTGCAAGATGGAAAGGCGAAAACGATGACTGAGATTCCGGTCCTTCCATACGGTTTCCCGAGTTTTTGAAACAAGAAAACCACGCTTGCGCGTGGTTACTTGAACAGCGTCTTCAGTGTTCCTGAAAAACGCAGCTTCTGCACAACATGCTTTACGACCCGGCAGCGGGCACACTTCTTTTGCTTGCTGTAATAAATACAATCCTTCGGGGTTAATTTCGCACCATGCTCAGCATTCAGACAGGCTCTGCATACCAATCCGCCATATTCTTTCTTTATTTGTGTAAAGTCGATCATTTCATGCCCTCCTAAAGTCGTCAGTCATGAAGAGAAAGCAGCGTTCTATGCGCATCATGGGCGCTGCAAAGCGGTTCTTTGCACCAGAGGCAGTTCGAAAATGAGGCCGGGGGCGGCGTCTGCCTCTCTGTCAGATCTTCCCCTTCCGGGCTTTCCTTTCAGAACCCTGGCGAAGATCTGACAGAGAGGAAACCGATCGGACAACATCGTTATATAACAGTGTTATTTAATGTGTAAATGAATTTTACCCTCCAATCGGGTAATTTGTCAACAGCTTTTTAATCATACTTATTCCATTGGCTTTGTATGCTTTAGAGGACAACGTCCTGTCCAGCAGAAAAAGGTCTCTGCCAGTGGCAGAGACCTTTGATTATGCCATAACCGCGGCTGTTTCGTTGAATTCCTGTCCGAAGACACGGTCGAATCCGCCCCGGCGTACCTCACCTTTGGAATGCGTGATCATCCAGTTCATCACGGCATCCGCGATTTCCTGAGAGGTATACAGGTGGTCCATGTCCTCAATGCGGTACAGGGTCGCATAGCTGAGCTTCTTGTCCCGCACGACCTGAATGGCAAATCCATCCAGATCCAGGGTCATGTGCCTGGGCATGACGCCCTTGGTGGTAAAGGCCATGTACTGATAGTTGAAGTCGCGCAGCACCAGCGGCTCCCGCATTTCCTCTGTCTTCACTTCCGTGTTCATGATGATACGCGGCAGTGAACGGGCCATAAAGGCTGCCGTATCCTGTCTCTGAAGGAAGTTCCGGTTCAGTTCCTTGTACAGGTTGTTGCTCATAATCGAGCTGGCATGTGTCGGAACCCGGTCATAGAGAATTCCGCAGAGGTTTTCATAGCCGCGCTCCTCCGGAATATCCGTAATGGAGAACGCGTATTCCCAGCGGGTCACCACTTTTCCGTTCACCATGGTGCGTCTGGGCGACACACGGATCGGATGCAGTTTGACCCGGACATGCCATTTGCGGTCATTGACGATCAGGTAGTTGTCCTCGGTGTTCACCAGATGCGGCTCATCCATCTGAATGCAGGCGCCGTTTTCTGACATGTTGACGGTGGTGCAGTCATAGGTCTTGCCGCGAACCACCAGTTTGGCAGGCAGCGTAACCGTGACACGCTCCGAGCTCCGGTACACGCCGCGGCCGGCCAGGAAGAACAGGCTCATCAGCATGACGTACATGTTGTAGATCATCCAGAACAGGATAACCGCCAGGCCAATGGAGTTGGTGGAGAGGATCATCCAGACAGACCGGCAGATGCCGATGACCGAAAGGGTCAGCAGGATGATCATGGGCATCATGTAGACCAGGTTGTCCTGCCGCTGATGTGTCACACGGCTCTTGACCGTAACCTTGAATTCCGACAGCGAGAAGCCGAAGGATTCCAGCATGATCGGTATCAGCAGGAACGGGAACAGCGCTGTCTCGTAAATGGCCGTCCACTTGTTGGAACGCATGTTGCCGCTCAGGGCGCTCAGGGAGATGGTGCTGATCAGGTACATGGGCAGCCAGAACATCAGCACCTGCGGCAGGGTACATCGCATGACCTCAAACCCGAAGGTGGCATAGAGCATCGGGGAGAGGATGTAAATCAGACGCTTCAGGGGGGCGTACCAGTAGAAAATGGATTCCCAGTAGCACAGTTTCTGTTTGAGTGACAGGTTCGGCGTATACAGGATCTTCAGTTTCTTGCCGGTATCAATAACGCCGCGGCCCCACCGGATACGCTGCCGGATCAGTGAGTGCAGCGTGTTCGGGGAAAGGCCGGATGCCAGCGGATCGCTGGTGCCCATGCAGACATAGCCGTTCTGCTGCATCAGGCAGCCGGTGGCAAAGTCCTCGGTAATGGACTCGGTATAGAATCCGCCGATGGCGTTGATGGCCCGCCTTGACAGCAGCGTATTGGATCCGCCGTAGATAACGGTGTTGGAGCTGGTCTTGCTGGCCTGAATGCTGCGGTAGAAATAGTCCTGCTCGTTGGGAATGTCGTTTTCCAGGTACAGGTTGTACTGGAACAGGTCAAGGTCGTAGAACGCCTGCGGGGTCTGAATGAAGCCCAGCGGCATTTTCTTTCCTTTGGGCAGGTTCACGTTTTTCAGTTCCGCGTCCACCACGTACGGAATGATTTCCATGAGGAAGCGGCTCTGTACGATCATGTCAGCATCCAGCGTGATAATGTACGGTGAGGTGGTATGCCGCACGGAATGGTTCAGGTTGCCGGCTTTCTTTCCGTCATGGTTGTTCCGGTGGAGATAGTGAATTCTCGGCCCGAACTTCTTGGTAAATTCCTTAATGGCCGGACGGTTGCCGTCGTCAATGACATAGATGTGGACTTTTTCAAGGTCCGGATACTCGATGCTGAGACACCCGTTAATGGTCTTGGTCAGCAGTTCCTCTTCCTCATTGTACGTGGAAATAAAGATATCCACGTCCGGATAGAGTTCAAGCGGCACATCCGGCTTCGGGTATTCCCGCATGTTGTAGATGCCGTCAAAGTGAACAAACTGCTCCACCATACCGGTGCATTCAAAGAACAGGAGCAGGAGACAGGCAACCACGGAGATGGGATGTCCCGGGATCGGAAGCGTATAGAAGATACGCCAGATCAGATAGTTCACGGTGAAGATAATGTTCAGCATGAACCAGAAACGTTTCTTGACTTGACCGCCCATCACTCATCCTCCTCTCCGGGGTCTCACCGGGCATCGGCCCGCTGTCCGCTGCCTGCCGGCAGGCGTTTTATAAAACCAGGGACCTGTCATTCTTTTCCTCTTTCTTGATGAGACCCAGCATGTCCATACGGATCTCGGCCTCTTCCCTATAGAAGTCAAAGGTATCATCGCTGATATTGTACGGGTCAATTTCCATGATGACAAAATCGAATTCCTGATTCTCGATGTAGTTTTCCACCTGATAGATGGTTTCCTCCAGATCCGACCAGATCGAGTCAATGATGCCGCAGACCGGCGCCAGGAAAACGGACACCGGTGAGAAGTAGCTGTCACGCATCATGAACACTTTCAGTCCTTCGAAATTGTTCCGGTTGGTAATGATGCTGTGTCTGTACTGCCCCGGCAGATAGGTATTGTACGCGGACATGTCCGGGTACTCCCCCAGCGTGTCCGGAAGCGACTTGTTGATCAGGGTTTCGTAGATATCCCCGCGGACAATGTTCCGCTCCCCGTTGTCAAGATAGCTGAGATATTCATACAGCCCCGGATCCTTTGGCCACAGGGCCGTAAAATCCTCTGTCCCGATGTAGTTCTTTCCGGTTTTCAGGCCCTGGCTGCCCAGCATCTTTCCGGGATAGGTGACCCAGTCAAAGGCGGAGGGACCCAGTTTGGAGCCATCCGGGTCCAGCCGGACGCCCTTGGACACCTCCATCCAGTGCGAGATCTCACGGGCCGCCATCCAGGCCGCCGGAATGGTCCAGTACCGTTCCGTCCGATAGAAACACTGATCGTACGGCAGGCTCTGATTGGGGAAATACTGGTTAAAGTCAATCACGCTGATGTCATAATCCGTAAAGATGTTCATCAGCTCACTGATCTTGTTTTCCGGATTGGCAGCCGGAAGGCCGTAGTCAACCACGGTCTCGCCTACCCGGTATTTGGTCGGCGGGATGATAAACAGCAGTTTTCCGCCTTTTTCCTCTACCTTTTCCTGCATGATCTTGAGCCGTATAGCATAATCCAGGATTTTGGGATCATAACCGGAATAGAAAGAGGTATTATGGAGAAAGCCTTTCTCGTCGCGGACATACAGGAAATCAGAAAATTCCTTCTTTCCGAAAATCCTTGCCGCTTTTGAATAGAGTTCGATGAAATTGATCCGGCCGGTGAATCCTTCATTCATGGCCTCCTCCAGCGAGGTGATGGCCGTTTTAATGCTTTCCACCGAGGACAGACGTGTTCCGCGAACAATCTGAATCATCCGGCCGCCGTTCGTGCCTGCGTTTTGAACCAGGAGAAGCAGGAGGATGCCGAACAGGATAATGCTGAAGACGACTTTCCGCAGAATGTATTTCACGCTCTTCCTCCTTTCATTCTCTCAGGCGATTTCATTCAGGTCAGGCCTGTACTTACAGGGTCGGGAAGTAGTTTCCGACGACGATAAAGCAAAGACAGATCCCCAGCAGCAGACACATGCAGATCGGATAGACGATGGTCATCACCTGATTCAGCAGTCCGTTCTGATCCTTGAACATCCGTCCGTTCAGGTTTCTGGCAATCGGTGTGCAGAAAAGGATGCCGGCAATGTAATAAATCCAGTTTTCACGGATCATCCGCAGCGCAATATCGCTGAAGAAGCCGTTATTGTTGAGGCCGAACAGATCCAGGTAATAACGGGATGCCTGATAAATATCCCCTGCCCGGAACATGACCATTCCAAGACAGACCAGGAACATGGTGTAAACGTGTTTCAGGAATTTGGTCGGAATCTTCGCGGGATAGTCCACAATGCTCTCTGCCAGCACAATGATGCCGTTAAACACGCCCCACAAGAGGAAGGTGTAACTGGTTCCGTGCCAGAATCCCATCAGGGCGAAGGTGAAAATCTGGAAGACGCTGGCATCCTCGCCCTCTGAACGGGTCTCGCTGAACAGACTGTTGATGTATCGCTGTGACCACTGGACAAGTCCGATTTCCCATCTCCGCCAGAATTCACGAATGGAGGTGGCGGAGTACGGGACATTGAAGTTTTCATTGATCCGGTAGCCAAGGAGCATGGCCACGCCAATGGCCATATCCGCATAGCCGGAAAACTCGAAATACACCTGAAGGGTGAAGGTTCCGACGCCCAGCCAGGAGAGCAGAATCGGCACGCTGTATTCACCGGAATCAATGGTGGCCAGGTTGAATATGTTGGTGGCCACCCCGGAGAACTGGTCCGAAAGAATCACCAGTTTGGCCAGTCCCACGATCAGGCGGCAGGCACCCAGCGCCAGCAGCCGGTAATCGATCTTCCGGCTGCGCAGCTGCGGCTGAATATCCCGGTAGCAGATCAGCGGTCCATGGGACAGGAACGGGAAGAAGGCGATGTAGATGCCCACGTTAAACGGGCTGTCCACTTCCGCTTTTCCCCTGTATACATCCACCAGATAGGAAATGGCATGCAGAATATAGACCAGCATTCCCATCGGTTCATGCACGGAATAGTGGAGTTCGACACCCAGCGAAGGACCGAGCATCTCAAGGAACGTTCCCATGTAACGGGTGGCAAACAGGATGAACAGGTTCACGCCCACACCGATGTAGAGCATGATCTTTTTCATCTGGCCTTCCATTCGTTTGATCAGGTAGGACGCCACGGAGCTGAGCAGAATACAGGCCACCAGAAGCATGATGGACTGCGGGTCTCCCCAGCTGTAGAACAGGAGGCAGAAGACGAACAGGACACCATTCTGGGCCATTGCGGAAAAAGACGCCGCGTAATAGATGATCAGGAGGATAGGCAGGAAATAGATCAAAAACGGAATGCTTGTCAGTTGCATGGTTAATGGCGGATTTCCGCTGCCTCCTTTCTTTTTTATTTCCCCGTACAGGGTCGGATCGGATCAGCCCTTGCGGTTGATCAGGATGGACGGGATAAAGAACAGAACCAGTGCGACGAAGAGGAGAAGACCGTTGCCGCCTTCAAAGCGCATCGCGATACGCTGATCCTCCTCGATCTTGGCAAACGTATTCCGGATCTCGGAGGCATGCTTGGTCAGATAGGCCTTTATCCGGTAAAGATCGCGTTCATACTCGGTGCTCTCAATGGGGCCGTTCCGGTAAATGGCCGAAACGCCCTCTGTCTGATCGCTGCGGCCCCAGCGGTAATCATCCCGCTGTTTGGCGCACTTCAGATAATTCCACGTTTCATCGATGGTCTGATAGACCGACTCCTCCTGCAGAACCGTACGCCGGAGTTCAACAAACCGTCTCAGGAGCCGGGAAACAAAGCCGTTGTCCCGGATCATATCCGCCAGGAACAGCTGCTGATCATAGGAAACCACCTCCGGATCCGGAAAGGGTCCGTTCAGATTTCCCAGCGCCAGATCAAAATCGCAGATCGGCCCCAGCTGAAGCTTGCCGTCAATGGTATTGGTCATGTATGTCATGGACTTGCCAGCGTTGGAATTGCCGAAATAGAGATTCACAATGTAGTAGTCGATAACATTTTCCACGTCCAGCAGAATCGAATAATCATTGAGCGAACTGACCCTCTTTTCGATGGTCGTGTAGTCCTTTTCAATGTATTCAATCTGTTCCCGGCTGAGCATATCCTCGGTGGGATACAGCAGGGAGGTATAGCCCCTGACGTACTTTCCGTCAATCTGTCTGGTGCTCAGCAGGCGGCCCTGTCTGGTCATGTCGCTGACCAGGAAATAGTCCACCCGGGTCTTGGCCGGGTCAGGCTCCGAAATGGCCACCTTGCCGGGTCCCACACCGATGGTCTCCTGCAGTTCGTACACGCCCAGGTAGGAAAGCGTCCCCTCCCGCTCGATCAGGACCTCGCAGAACGCGACCCTTGGCACATAGTCCATGAACTTTGCCGCGGTCCGGTAGACCGTATACGTTCTCAGCAGGCTGAGATCCGTCCGCAGACTGTTCAGATGCCAGTGGGAATCCGGCATCATGCCCATAATGCCGGCGCTGGCCACCTCGCCCTTCGTATTATAGACCGTGATATCCACATTGGGCTTCACTTTTTCCGAGGTATTTTCAAACTGAACCTGTACGGGAATCGCCTGGGTCGGTGACACCGAGAGGCTGTTCATAGCCTCCTCCCAGTTATACACCGACAGCATTCCCGTTTCCTGGCCGTTGACCTTATCCCCTGCCAGGGCAAAAACCAGAATCGGCAGATTGGAGGTAAATTCCTGCGCAACATGAAAATCCTTATCAATCGCTGCCAGCGGATTCACCGATTCATCTGCCTGAAGCAGCACCGCATCATAAATGGAAGAGGAGGACGTCTGATGCTCCTCTTCCGTTCTGTGTATCATGAAATTCAGAAGAGCGATCAGGAAGACCCCCAATACACACACAATGGTGACGGGTAAAAGAAGCCGTTTTGATCGTACCATGTTTTTCTCCGAAATACATACTTGTCATTGCACTGCATCAGCGATGAAGCCATGACTGATCAGGCAGAAACCTCATCTTCCTGACGGACAATGCTGATGGAGGTAATGCCTCTGTTGCCGTAAAGGAGGGACTCGACCGTACCGGACTGGCGGTCATACTTTTCACGGACATTGGAGGCAATCTCGTAGATCGACTCCCCTGTTCCATCCGCCGCGTTGATGTTGCTGACACGCATCGTCGCCTTCTGGTTGTAATGCTGACCGATGATCTTCTCCGCGTCGCCCAGTGCCTGCGGCGTTCCCCGGACGATGATCAGGCAGCGCTCGTTCTCACGGATCATGCCGCAGACCATCAGGTAAAGGAACACAAACATGGAGCCGATCAGGGCCAGCACGTAGGCCTTGACGCCGCAGCAAACCCCCACGGCCACCGCCCAGAAAATGAACATCGTATCCCGGCTGTCCCGAATGACGGTCCGGAAACGGACGATGGACAGGGCGCCCACCAGACCCAGGGAAAGCGCCACATTGCTGCCGATGGCCGTCATGACCATGGTGGAAATCAGCGCGAGCATCACCAGAGACACATTGAATCTGGCGCTGTAAACCTCGCCGGTATGCGTGACACGATACACCACAAAGATCAGCAGACCGATCAGAAGTCCCGCACCCATATTCAGCAGAATTTCAGTAACGGTCAGCGTATCTCCACTGATATTGCTCAAAAAGAAGTCATTCAGAATATCACGAATATTGCCTGTATTTGCCGCGTTCATAGAATGTTCCTCCCTGACATAAAAATCATTCTGCTTCTCTGGTATTTGCCCGCTGCCTCCTGCCGGAGCAGATGCGGTCCAATGGCTGCCTTGAGATCACTCATAAAGAAATCCGTATATTTCAGTTCCATAATCACCTGACCCTGCGGTCCCACCGGCACCATGCCGCTGCCGCTGCCAAACAGGTCCATGTTGGATTCGCAGGCCCGGATGAAGCGGTCAAAGGTGATGCGGGTGCCGTTTTCCTTTCGTGCATACGCCATCCGCCTGTATTCGATCATCACGGCGGGCCGGTATATTTCCATGGTCAGAATCCGGTACATCAGCCGGCCGAAGGGTTCCTTGTGCTGTGCCAGGAACGAATAGTCCGCCTGCAGCAGACGCTCTGCCTGTTCCCGGCTCACATCCAGAATCCGTTTCCGGATGGTCACCCCGTTTTTCTGCTTGTATTCAAGGGAGACATGGCCCGGATTCTCCGGATAGGTTCTGAGCCGGATATGTCCGCGATACGTCAGGCTCTGTTCCCTGTCATAGAAATCCTTGTTAAAGATCGTGTCAAAATACACCGAGCGGACAAGATACCCGCTGCTGCCTGAATACGCATCCGGACGGATATACCGGTTCAGGCGTTTCCGGATCATTTCCTCATCCATGTGGTTGATCCGGTATTTGGATTCAAAACGCTCTACATCACGCATGGACGCCTCCGTTTCCGGATTTCCGCTTTCCTAATCCAAACAGCTTTCGTTTCTTCTTTCCTTCCAGTTCCACCACCGTCTTCCTCCTGTCCGCTTTGCCCGGACCGCCGGTAGCCGCCTGGGAGGATACCTGCATTTTATAATCCTCCAGATTGATATCATAGAGGTCATTATAGGTTTTAAAGCGGTGACCGTTGACAATGATTTTCTTCTGATTCAGAATGCCCAGCACCATCAGCGAGGCACAGACCAGAATGATAATGAAGAAATTATGTGTGGGGAAAATGTAGAGGAACAGTCCGACTCCGATGGTGCCGAATACACACGTGACATACGCGAGAATCTTTTTCGCGGTATCCGTCATTTCCCCTTTTTCCGCATCCACCAGCCACATGATAAATGTGATAAACAGATACATGCCTATGGCACTGAAGCAGCCGGGGAGAACCAGGATCGGAATCCACATCGCCTGCCCGGTAAAGATGGGAAGCAGGTTCCTCATGGACAGATAGGCACAGAAAATGCCAAAGTACAGACATGGACAGGCCCGTCCCAGAAGAACGCCGCAGAAGATGATCAGTCCTGAACAGATCAGAAAGACCAGCATCAGGAAAAGGTGCGGCAGAGAAGGGACAAAATCAAATCCGGACGCGGTTGTTAAATGCAGTCCCGCCAGAAACGCTTCCATCCCGTCCATCACTCCTTTCTAGGCCTTAAGGTCTGTCCAATGCCGGATGCGATTCCCCTCCGGCCCCGGCAAACCCCGTCGCTGCCCATTTTACTTTTTATTGATTGCCGCTTTGGGCCCGGATCATTACAGCACCTCTGCCAGAGACACAAACCGGTACTGCTTGCGCTGTCCTTCCATCTTGGTCAGATAGGCATCCAGGGCACCGGGCATGTATTCCGGCATCTGATCCAGGTGGAAAATATAGATCTGGCCGCTCTTGATTTTCTGATTCAGCGTGCTGACAAAATTAGCCGAGCTCTTGATTCCGGAATACTCGAAGGTAAAGTAGCCGGATACGCTGTAGGTATAGCCGCAGCCGAACACCGTTTCAAGGCCGGACTTGCTGGCGGCCAGCAAGTAGGGTCTGAACAGCGTCGAGAGCACCGGTCTGCCGCCGCTTGACAGGTCGCCGACAATGTTGACCAGGGTATCATAGCTCTTAACCAGGTCCTCGCGCAGGGCCTTTACCTGCGAACTGGTCAGGTCAATGAAGGTGGCCGAGGATTTATAGGTAGCCAGCGACATCCCGGTATGGGTATTGCTGCCAATCGTATGCCCGGCCAGGCCGATTTCCCGGAGAAGGCCGGGATTCTTTGCCGCATCGGCCGTCCGGACAAAGAACGTCGCTTTCACGCTGTGCTTTTTCAGCACATCCAGCAGTTCCTCAATCCGGTCATCAGTGCCCCACCCGTCAAAGGTCAGGAACACCATGTCGCGGTCGTTCTTGATGACCCCTGTCCGGTCCAGCAGCTTGATTTCCGCATCGGTAAACCCGGGCAGGTAGCCTTTCGTCTTCATCCAGTCAATGCCGATATACCGGCGCTCAATGACCGCCATGGTATCACCCGTCAGCTGGCCCGGACGGATTTTCCCTTTTACGGTGGAGAGAACAGCCGCCGGATCCACCGGATACTGGAAGACATACTGGGTATTGGTCATCATGTCGTTGACCCCCAGTGCCGGCAGTGTGGTATAGGAATTCATGATCAGACGGATCACATTGGCAACCAGCAGGTCACTGGTGGTCCGGCCCAGTTCAAAGTGCAGAATTTCGCCCCGTCCGATAATGTCTTTTCCAATGATGGAGGAGCAGATTTGTCTCGCCGTTCCCAGAGCCACGGAGGCATCCGTCACCACGCTTCTGGTCTGGGAAAGCACCGTATAGCCGCCGGCCGCCGCTGCCTGACGCAGCATGGTGGACGGGCTGCCCGTCAGCTGACGCAGACAGACGCGTCCGCTGAAACCGATCTTGGTTCTCAGGGTGTTTTCTGCCTCGAAAATGGCGGAAAGCAGGTCCTCCGTGGTCAGAAAGCGGCCGGTATTGACCGCCAGTCCCACCGAATGACCGGCGCTGGCCACATAGGAGACCAGATCCGCATTCTTCTCGAGGTCCTCAAATGAGACAAAGAACGTTCCCGTGCTTCCGGTTTCCGTCAGGACATTCAGGACGTTCCGGAGCTCCTGCTGTGTGCCGACGCCCTGGAAGGTCAGAATAATCCCCTTCTGGGTGGTATAGATGTGATTGATGATCTCAGCCGACCGCTGCTTGTTCGATTCCACCAGCGTTTTCGCCCTGGCTGAGGCATTTCCACTCACGGATGACAGCGTCACCTGCTGCGCATTTGAAAGATTGGCCACCAACGAAGTGGGGGCCGGGGTGATATAGGTATCCTTTGCCGGTTCGGTTGAATCCGGCAGCGGGGTGACCACGACTGAGCTGAAGATGTTCTGCCGGGTCCCCGACACCGGGCTGCTGTCGGACTGGCTCTTCCGTATGGCACGAAGTCGGAATCCAACGATCAGCGTCGTGATTAAGACGACAGACAGAATCAGCGTCAGCCTCAGCTGCCTTTTAAATCCGTCCATTGTTTCCCTCCTCCTTTGCAGGCCGCACTGTTGATCATATGCCGGA
>DGWH01000124.1:7970-68542 GCA_002395225.1 Christensenella sp. UBA4263 | reverse complement strand
TGACTTAACTGTCGCTGCGCGACAGAGCCGCTCCTTTTTTAAGCCGTCACGTTACTGCGGCAAAACATTTGTCAAAGGCACAAACCGGAATTTATTTCCGACGGCGGTCAGGTACTGGTCGATCAGGTCCGGCAGGTCCACTTCCTCATCGTTGACATAGGAGATGGACAGAACGGCTCCGCCCTTGGTGGCTGCAAGCATTTCCGAGAGCTGGTTTTCCCTGTAGATCCAGTATTTTTCCACTTCCCCGTCCTCATTCGGCTCGGGCTCAATCCCCTCGATGTTCAGATAGGCGCCGCCGACGGACCAGGAAAATCCGCTGTCAAACACGGCATTCATGCCCACCGGGTTGATTCCGTCATAGGGCGGCCGGAAATAGGTAGTCAGCGCCGGCGTTCCGTCTTTCAGCGGAATATCCCCCATGATCCGCATCAGCGTATCATAGGCGGTTTTGAATTCACCCTGAAGGGCCCGCAGAGCTACCTCACGGTTTCTCAGAATATCCTCCGTGGTACTGGCCGATGCCAAGGTATAGACCGTGTTAAAGGTCTTGTCGGCCCGCACCGCCAGCGCATGCCCTTCCTCGGCAATGGCGCGTGTCAGGTTGGGGTTCCAGTCCGCAGTTTCCGTACGGACAAAGAACGTGGCCTTTGCCCCGTGTTTCTTGAGTACATGGAGCAGCGGCGTCACAAACGCATCCATGTCGGCGTCATTGAAGGTCAGATACACCTCATTCCGGGAATTCTTGATAACGCCGGTCTTGTCAATGGAACGGATTTCCTGCTCACTGAAATCCAGAATCGTTTCCTCTTCCAACTGCGGCGACCCGATGTAGTGCTCCGTCATCTCGGCCATCAGGGTGGTCCTCAGCTGGCCGCGCCGGATCCGGTTCCGCACCCGCGGCAGGACCTTGCTGTCCTCAAGAGGATACAGCCACAGCCGCGGCGTATTGTTGATCATGGCATGGAAGCCGTGCAGCGGATACACACTGCGCTCCTCCGCAAACCGGCGGATCAGCTCACCGGACATTTCATCACTGTAGATAAACTGATTCATATCGAAGTGAACCAGCTCGCCCCGGTTAATGGTGCGGTCAAAGCGGGACAGGATGTCCAGCATGATCTCCTCTTCATCATCCACCCGCCTGGTGTCCTGCGGACGCACCGGGAACAGATACGAGGTAGCCAGAGAGAATCCGCCGGCCGACGCGGCTTTCAGCAGATTGAATTCCTGATCATAGGGAACATACACCGGCAGTTCATTATTATAACCGAACTGCAGCCGGATTTCCTCCTCACAGGCAATCATCTCCGTCAGGTATTCCTCTGCCGTCGGTGAATCGATATCCGGGACATAAATGCCGAGATCATGCCCATCCGCCAGAACCTGACGCACCTTGTCCTTTTCATGAACGGCTTCGTTCAGCGTCACATAGAACAGCGCCTTGCCGTTCAGTGATTTCAGCGTCTGCAAAACATAGTCAAGTTCCTTCTGATTTCCCAGATCCGCAAAGGTAAAAATGCAGCCTTCCTCTGTTGTATCGATGCGGCGCACCGGATAGGCAAGGCCCCAGTCCGTCGTCCAGACCCCCAGCCGCTGCTGCGCCTTAAGCCGTGAATTCGTGGAGGCCAGTGCATCCAGAAGGGCGGTCAGGTTCTTGACGACTTTCTCGGAATTGCCGTTTTCAAGATGCACGCGGACGATTTCGCCGCGGACAACGCCAAGCAGCAGCTGCAGCGAAACTTCCTCGTTTACACAGTCATCCAGGCTGATTTCGGAATGCGTGACCACCACTTCGGAAAATCCGCAGGCCGTTGCCGCCCGAAGGCCGGTAATGCTGGGGGTTTCCCGGCTCATGACAGGAACCTTGATCAGGTTGTATCCTGCCCTGAACAGGAACGACAGCGAACAGAGACTGGCCACCAGTTCCTCGCCGCTTGACCCGGTCATGCTGCCGCCCTGATTGTCATACAGCAGACCCACTTCCAGATCGTGGTCAAGCAGTGTCTCGATGACTCTCTGGCTGGTCCGCAGCTCCCCTTCCGTAAAGAAGAAGGTACTGCTCAGGCTCCGTTCTTCAAGCACGTTTGCCAGTGCTTCCATGGTATCCACAGAACTCGTTCCGGTAAAGACCACCTTGACCCGCTCACCCGTAAACCGGGGCATGCTCTCTGTAATCTTTATGGTATCCTCATCGGACACCTGGCGGAACCGGGCAAGGGCATCATTCAGATCACCGGCCGTCATATTGTCAACCACGGAGACCAGTGCTCTGGTATTGGCTTCCGAACCGGCCTGCCGTGTTCCCCTTCTTCCCCGAAGCATGAGAACCACCACGATTACAATGGCCACGAACGCCACCAGCAGGGCCAGTGTCATCGCCTTTTTCTTACCCATCTTTCCGCCTCCCTTCCAATCCGTTTTCTTGGTTTTCCTCTGTTCCATTCCATCTGCAAACGGGCAGGAAATGGAACAGGTCTTTTCATAACCGACTCAGCGTTGGTTATTTAAATGTCAGCGCGGAACGTACTTTCTCAATCGCAAGGCTCACAAAGGATGCTGCCTTGTCCGCAAAGCTCCGGCTGGTTGTGGCGATCCGCGTTGTATAGGTATAGTAGACTGAGTTGCTGGAATTGACCGGCATGACCTCAAGTCCCTCGAAAATGCCGTCGACCACATCCACCGGATCCATCGCCTTGTACGATCCGTCGGTCACACCGGCCCCCAGCGCGACCACGCCGCGTCCGTGAGACCTGACCTCAAGATCGGAGACGATCACCTGATTGTTCACCCAGACCGTCAGTTTGTTTCCAATCAGACGGACGTGGAGCAGAATATTGGTCCGGGTACTGGAACTGTACCGGGCGCTTGCCGAATCCGCACCATCCGAGATTCCCTTGACCTTGATGCGCTGCAGCTGATTCAGGGTTTCCTGCGCCTGATTGCGCAGTGCCTGATCCGGTTCGTTTTCAAGAATCGCTTTCGCATAGGCGATTCGTCCGGCCAGCTCTTCCTCTTCCCTTGAAACCGTGGCCTGCATGAAGGAAATGGGTTTCTGCATCCAGGTTTCAAGTGTCTGTCCGGCCTCCCGGATATACATGATGCCATCCTCGATCGAAATCTCGATTCCGGCACGCGTATACCGGTCCGTCCTCAGATAGACGCTCTGTCTGCCTGCTGCGCTGCCAAGCATCCGCACCGTCAGCTCACAGTCATCTATCATGAGGCCGCGGAGCGCCAGGGTGGCATCGCCATCCGGTTCCGTGGTCAAGATGATATTGGTATTGCCAAATTCCGCCACGCCGTTGACCAGCATCCAGCGCTCTGCTTCATTTTCATTGCCGAGGGCAAAGCTCTGTTCATCCGCGGTGTCATCCCAGACCCGCATCAGAAGGTGGTTGACCGGCTGGTTGCCCGGAACGAAGATATAGCTCAGATCGTATGCAGAGGAATCCTTTGTATTGAGCGAGGTTCCCTGCCGGTTATAGTTGATCGGGTAATCCTGGCGGATGTTGTTTCCGTTGATCATCGAGGCCAGTTCTACATTGCCGAAGGCACCGGTATTCGGTTCGGTGAAGACATACAGCTGCGGCAGCGTCCCGAGAATCCCCTGATAGACATCGCGGATCTTCTGATAATTGTTGGAAATGCGCAGACGCATGGCGGATTCCGTTTCCGTGGGAATCCGGTCCGAATCTCGGATATAATCCGTTTCCGCAAATTCATAATCTTCATCGATATACGGCTCAAGCGCATCAAACTCTTTTGCGGAAAGGTTCCCCAGGTAGTTTTCATACCGGTCAAAGACGTTGATGTACCGTCTGCTGTACCCCCGCGTTCCGATCTTGATGCGCCCGGTATTGGCCAGGCGGACCAGGGTTTCACCCGTGATGATGCCCTCAGGGCCAATCTCATCCGCATAGTGGCAGACCACGGCGGAGAATCCAACCTCGTTCAGGATATCCTCCACCTGCGTAATGCTTTCCTCCGCCGCATCCAGAAGGAGGATCATGACCGCCTTTTCAGGAAGTCCGGTCCCCAGTTCATAAAACGTTTCCGCGTCGATAGGCATGATGGAGGTATAGCCGGACCTTCTCAGTGCCTGCATCTGAAGACGGAAGGTGTTGATGCTCACCTGATCCCCCACCGGATTGTCGGAAATCGTCGGATAGGCAATGGCGGCAAAATGCTGCTGTCCGTATTGTGTGGCCAGATATCCCTGTGCATCCTGCGGATGCAGCAGATGTCCGCCATAGGCGTCGATATATTTGTAAGGAAAGGTTTCAATCACAACCTTCTCCTCATTCAGCGTCTGACCGAATAATGATGCATGGATGAAAAGCAGAACCGCCAGCGCCGCGATTTCAAAGCCGAACTTCAGTTTACGGCGTTCCTCGCGCTGCTGTGGATTCCCGGGTTGTTTCAGCATCTTCCCCCTCCTTTCAAACTTTTCAAAATTGTCATATGCCCGGGCAGCTGCGTGCTGCCCCGCAGAAATTATGGAATGTTGTTGTTAATGAAGTTAAGCAGTGCCTCGCATCCGGCATCGTTCAGGTGTGAACCGTAACTGTCCGGATCCAGGCAGTATTCCTCCCGCAGGGCACCCTTGTCATTGCGCAGTGCATAGGCAATATCCAGGAAGGTGATGCCGTGTTCGGCACACATCTTGCAGACCATCAGGTTGTAGTTGAACACCTGCCAGTTGGAAGGCGTCGCGTTCCTGGCCGCAATGACCGGCGGAATGGAGAGAATGACGATATCGATGTTCGGATTTTTCTGCCGGATCTGGTAAACCAGCACTTTCAGATTCGTCAGATACCGTTCCTCCGAGTACGCCTTCAGATTTTCCGGTCTGAGACACAGATATACCCGCCGTGCCTTCAGGATTCTCAGCGCATCATCAATGTGGATTCGTCGTTCATCCACCATGGGGAGAACGGCTGCGCCCTCATCGGAGATCAGCGCCTTTTCCAGGGTCAGTTTTGAGGATACCAGGAACTGGGCACCGTCCCAGAAGAACTCGTCCCGTTCACGCCGCCAGTTCACATAGCTCATCAGGTTGGCCATAATGGAATCCCCGACAAAGACCGTATCATAAAAGTCCCCTATCGAGGCCACACTGGTCACCGTGACGCCGAGCGGCGTATCCGTCTTGGGCAGCGAATAGTTGCTGCTGATCAGACGCTCCGAATAGTTGGCCGGAAGCGCCAGCTGATTTCCGACCAGATTGACTTTCGCCTCCTGCAGTTCAGAGGGCGTCACAATGGTATAGTGGTTCAGCGTCAGGGATTCAATCAGCCATGTCAGGATCTCGCTGACATGCAGATCCACCGCGCTGACCTTTTCCTGGGAATCCAGAATGCTCGGCGTCGGATCCAGAGACACCCGTCCAACCAGGTCCGAGTTTGCCTCCTCGTAGGTACCGGCCGCATTGCCCAGATGCAGCGAGATGATGCTGCCCCGGACCAGACTTTCCACAAAGGTGTCTACTTCTTCCTTTTCAACAAAGCTCTCACGGTTGAGGTAGATATCCGGTTTGACCACGCCCGAAAGGCCGCTGGCGGTTACTGCCTGAAGAACCGACTGTGTATAATCGATTGAATTGAGGCAGGCCAGTTTCGGGTAAACGCCGGATGCACTGTAGATCAGCTGCTGTGTCCGCTCAAACTGATGCACATTGGTGCTGACCGAGTTCCGTCTGTAAGAACTTTTCCGGCGCATTCCGGCATTTCCGATTTCATATCCGGATTCAACCAGATACGACACCATTTCCGGATACTCATAGGCGGTGTTTCCGTCCACAAAAAACAGGCCGTCCAGATCATAGGTATTCAGAACCTGACAGATGGATTTGAGAACCGAATCATCCGCATAGCCCTCAAAGACAATGGAGACCACAAGCTGACTGGTTTCAATCCCGGAAAGAACGCCTGCCGCCGTCTCTGACAGAGAGGGCTGCGGGGTCGGCGTCACATAGGTGATCGGTTCTGCGGTTTCCCTGACCTGGTTTGGTTCACTCCCGCATCCGCTTAAAACAAACAGCAGCACCATCAGGAGCGGGATCAGCAATCCTTTCTTCCGTCCTGCACTCATTTCTGCCCCTCTTTCCCGCTCTGGTCAGTCCATCTGGGGTCATTGGTATACTCCATGTTCATCCGCGGTGAGAGTGCAACCATATCCGTTGATCTCAGGATGCCCAGAGAATCATCCAGACTCTGTTCAATATTGGTAAACTGTTCCGCCAGACGCTGTCTGAACATAAGCGCGTTGAAATAAGCGGCTTTCGTTGCGGCAAAGGCACGCGAGCGCACCATCTCCGCCTCATCCAGAATCCGGCTGCTTTCCTCAAGTGCATCCTGGATGATCTTCCTCGCCCGCTGGTTTGCATCCTTGACGGAATTCCCCTGAACCTCATTTTCAAGGTCGGAGATTTCCCTGGCCTGCTGTTCAATCCGGACGTGCAGATCCTGATTCTGAGCCGCCATATCCTGATAGGCACGCTGTGCCTCATCCAGATTGGCACGCAGCGACTCCAGTGCCGTATCCTGGGTATACAGCTGCTGTCCGTTATACTGACGCATCCCGGCCAGTTCCTCTTCCAGCTGCATAATCCGTTTTTCGTAACTCTGCACCACGGCCGGATCCGCGCCGGCCCGTTCGCCCTGCAGCCGTCTGTTTTCCATTTCAAGCTGCCCGATCCGGTCCCGGTAAGCAGCTATAATCCCGGTATCCGCGGACTGCCCCGCCGCGCCGCTGCGAAGTTTTTCGTTTTCCTGTTCGAGCTGGGCAATCCGGTCTCTGGCCTCGGTCAGCTCATTTCCGCTGTCCCCGCCCGCTGTCCGCAGACGGGCATTTTCCTGCTCCAGCTGCGCGATCCGGGCATTCGCCTGTGCATCCGGCTGTCCGCCTTCGGCGGGCGTCCGCTTTGCCAGTTCCTCCTCCAGCTGTGCCAGTCTCGACTGGTACTGGGCGATCAGCTCGGCATTGCCCGCATTGCTGGCCCCCAGATTCTGCAGCCTTGTCACTTCCTGCTCAAGCTGGAGAATTCTGGTCTGATAAGGTCCCACAATCGCCTGATTATTGGCCGCATTCTGCGTCGCCTCCGCCATCAGGTGCTCCGCCTGTGCCTGCGCCTCTTTGAGAATCTTATTCGCCTTGTCCCTGGCCTCTCCAATAGCTACCTCGGCCTGCACGTCCGCATCATCCAGAATGTGTTTGCTCTGTGCCTGGAGCTGCTCCATTTCCTGCCTGAAGCGGGTCAGTTTCTCCTCCGCCGCCTCCGTTTCGGAAATGGCCTCACTGCGGCGCAGTTCCGCTGCCTCAGCTGCCTGCTGCGCCTCCTGGCTCTTTTCCTGCAGTTCTTTTACCGCGTCCATGCACTGTGCACGGGTCGTCAGCGCCGCCTCGGCTTCCTGACGTGCCTGGCTGCTCCGCTGTTCCGCTTCCGCCAGACGCTTGTTTGTCTCAAGGCGCGTTTTATGGAGCTCCTCTTTCTGTGTCAGCAGCTTCTGGCTCTCCTCCTCGATCTGCTCGAGGCGGGCCACCGCTTCCTCACGCATCTGGCCGCTTTCGCGGAGCTTAGCCTCTGCGTCATCCGTCAGTTTACGAAGTTCTTCAATTTTTCGGTTCTTGACATCAATGGTCTCCTGGAGGGCATCCATTTCCTCTTCCATTGAGTCAATTCTGCTCGTCGTGCCCTGAACCTGATTCTCAAGTGAACGAATATAGGGCTCTACCTCACGGCTTCTGTAATACTTTCCCCAATGAAGCCGGAACTGTTTCCTCATTTCAGTTGAATTCTCTGCCATACTCTTTCACCTCTGCTGAATCTTTTCTATATCAAAGATACGCCAGCTGTCCCCATTTCCTGCGGAAAACGCCCTCGCGTATAAAAATTCCCTATTTTTTTCACGGTATTATATCATACTTTTCTAAGCATTTAAATACTCCACTTTGGTTTTTCGTATTATCCCGTTTTCCTGATTGGAACCCGCGCGGAAAGGAGGCACGAATACAGGCCCTGTACGGAAGGTTTCCATTCGTTTCCTTCATTATATACAAGTTCAGTGCATAAGATGAACCCGCCCAATCCCCACACGGGATTCAACAGTCTGAAAGTGCCCGTGTGCATCACTCAAATCGCATGCTGTCTCCACCGGTGCGAGATTACATCCAGTTTTATGGCATACAGACTCCACGTTTGTGATCTTTTCCGGCAGTTTTTAAACAAACAGACTCCACTTCTGTTCACTTGGCCGTTCCTCCTTCCGGAGACGAAAAGAGGCGGGCCATGCCCGCCTCTCTTAGAGAATCAGCCCGTCTGTCATGAAATTTTCCGGGATCGGCTCCTCTTCCACAAAAGAGAAATCCGGATCCGAGAGAACCGGCAGAAACGCACTGTATGGAATCGAATCAAATTCCGAGCCGTAACTGGAGGCACCGAACCAGCCGCCCTCCACCGCCCGGTGATGCAGGTCCCGGGCAAACTTGGTATGGTTGGAGCAGTCATGGACCACCATGTCCCACCCTTCCACGGCGGCCATCTGCATCAGTTCAAACGTGATCCGGCGGCTGTGGATGGGAGAAAGGTAGCCCATGCGGAACATGTACATGTTCTCTCCGGCATAATTGGCCAGATTATTGGCGTTGAGATGAAGCTCCGCACAGTTCATGAAGTCCGCGCCGGCGGCAAGAATCTCCTTTTTCTTTTTCATGAACGCCTCGCGGAATGCCCGGGTCATGGGCGTTTCAATGCCGACCGCCGGGATATATTTCTTTGCCAGACGGATATTGGCAATCACGCTGTCGGCACAGCCGGAGGCGCCCAGGTTGAAGCGCAGCTCCGGCAGTCCTGCGTCAGCCAGCATTTTGAGGTTCTCCTCCGTACAGAGCGTACCGTTCGTGTACATATGCTGATAAATGCCGGCCTCCGCAAATTTCCGGATCATGGGACCGTACTTTTCAATCTCCATGAAGGGCTCCAGGTACACATAGGCAATGCCTGTGGGTCTGTGGCTGACCGAGAACAGCAGATCCATGTCCTCCACCCGGTACTTGCCGCCCCCGATCTCCCACAGATCCTCCCCGATGGCCGGGATCTGGTCAATCACCCCGTAATCATAGCAGAACGGGCATCTGAGGTTGCAGCGATTGGTCCTGCGCACCGCCGAGAGTCCTGTCCCCGTCAGGCAGGAACGGCACCCTTTCGGGAACCGCTCCGGATCGCCCACAAACAGCGTCCGGCCATCCAGGGAACGGACACCGGGAATCGACTGAAGCAGTGCGGCATTTTCCGTTTCCACCGCCGTTTCAATCTGGGAGAGAACGGAGAGGGCCAGTTCCTGCTGCACGGGCATCAGTTCCTCCCCCTCCGGGAGTTCACTGAAAAACAGGTACCAGTTATATGCGTCCTGTTTGCTGATTTTCATGCGTTCCGCCTTTCTTTGAGCTGGTCGGCAATCTGGTTCATTCGTTCATCCGTCAGTTTGAAATGCCGGACAAAGACGATCATGGCGATGATCAGGCCTGCCGCGGGGAGCAGGGTCATCAGGAAGCGAAGGCCGGCAATGGCCGAGGCAGACTGAACCTCCGCCACCACGGCCGTCTGGTCCGCATTGCCCTTGAGGCCGATGAGGGAAATGCCCAGGCCGGCAATAAAGACGCTCAGGCCCGAGGCCGCCTTGACGACAAAGGTCTGCATGGAGAAAATGACGCTCTCCTCCCGCCGGCCTGTCCGGATTTCCCCGTAATCAACCGTTCCGGAAAGGAACACGGTGGTCAGCACCACCAGGATGCCGCTCATGCAGAAAACGAGCATGCCGGGGATGCAGAGGGCAACGAGGCTGTGACCAAGGCCTGTCAGGCACATCACCATAATAATCAGGTATCCGGCAATGGACAGGGCCAGCGCCGTCTTGAACACCGTCTGATTGGGCATTTTCCTGTGCATCAGCGGATAAACGAGGGTCATGCCGAGAATCTGTCCGAGTCCGCCGATCATGTTAAAGGTGGTATAGCTCCCGATCCAGTCCGCTCCGCCGAAATCGTACTTGAAGAAGTAGATGATCAGATTCATGGTGATGTACATGGCGCTGTTGACCAGGATGATGGTAATCACCGTGACCATCGCCTGATCATTCCTGGCCAGTGCCTGAATCATCTCCCGGACAGTGCCGGTTTTCGTTTCTGTCTCGCTGCGTTTTTCCTTGATGGTCATAAACAGGATCATCTCCGCGATCACGAACAGCACCGCGATAATCAGGGCCAGACGGGCAAAGCCGGTCCGCTCGCTTCCGCCGCCCAGGGCCGATACGGCCATCAGGGTAAACACGGCCACCAGCGCATTACCCACGCTGGCGCAGCTGCGTCCCACCACGGAAAGATTCTCCCTTTCCTTCGTGTCCGACGTAACCGCAGGAATCATGGACCAGTACGGAATGTCCATCATGGTGTACGTCACGCCCCACAGGATGTACATGGCCGAGAACCAGACCATCAGCGGCGCACCGGTAATATCCGGCGCCGCAAAGAGAAAATAGAGCACCAGCGCGTTGAGAACCGTGCCGGTAATAATCCAGGGACGGAACCGGCCAAAACGCGTATTCGTTTTTGCCACCACAATTCCCATAAACGGATCATTCGCCGCATCAAAGATACGGGCAATCATCAGGATCAGACCGACAAATGCGGCAGAGAGGCCCAGTACATCCTGATAATAATAAAGTACATAGGAGGAGGCCAGTGCATAGACCATGTCCTTCCCCACCGCACCCAGTCCGAATGCCGCCGTTTCCATTTTGGTAAACTTCATCTTTCGTTCCTCTTCTTTCCTTTTCGATGAGGCATCTGTGAAACATTCAGCAAAAGCGGCCATGCTCCCCCGGAAATGACAAGCGCAGGCATGGCAAAAGAGATGGCCTCTGCACTTTCCCGTTTTCCCCGGACAACGGTCACCGTTTCCTCTGTTTCATTCTGTTTTCTTCGGGTAGTATACCGCAATTGCCGGAAGATTTCCATATTCAGCCCGGTTTTAACAGCAATTCATCGACAATTTATTGACAATCTTTCCTGAAGAATCTATAATGACTGCGTTGCAGTTGCAACCTTCTTCACATGGAGAAGAATGTTTCCCGAAAAGACCTTTCAGGTCAAATATAAGGAGGAGATTCCAATGGCATTTTTAGAGATCATTTCGGTCAAAGGTCGTGAGATCCTTGATTCCCGCGGGAATCCGACCGTTGAGGCTGAGGTTGTTCTTGATGACGGCACTGTCGGCCGCGGCATGGCTCCCAGCGGTGCCAGCACCGGTGAGTTCGAGGCTCTCGAGCTTCGCGACGGCGATCCTGACCGTTATCTCGGCAAAGGCGTGCAGAAAGCAGTTGAGAACATCAACACCACCATCGCCGATGCGATCGAAGGCCTTGACGCCTCTGATATCTACGCCGTCGACAAGGCCATGATCGAGGCTGACGGAACAGATGACAAGAGCAATCTTGGCGCCAACGCCATTCTGGCCGTTTCCATCGCCTGTGCCCGTGCGGCCGCACAGTCCCTTGATATGCCCCTCTACCGCTTCCTGGGCGGCATCTCCGGAAACCGTCTGCCGGTTCCGATGATGAACATTCTGAACGGCGGCGCACACGCTGCGAACACCGTCGATGTTCAGGAATTCATGATCATGCCGGTTGGCGCTCCGACTTTCGCCGAAGCTCTCCGTATGTGCGCCGAAGTGTTCCACGCTCTGGCTGCTATCCTGAAGAGCCGTGGTCTGGCAACCTCCGTTGGTGACGAGGGCGGTTTTGCTCCGAACCTTGACAGCGACGAAGAGGCCATCCAGGTCATCCTCGAGGCCATCGAGAAGGCCGGTTACACCCCGGGCGAAGACTTCATGCTCGCCATGGATGCTGCTGCCTCCGAATGGAAGGGCGACTACAAGGGTGACTACATCCTGCCGAAGGCCGGCACGCACTACAGCTCCTCTGAGCTCATCGCTCACTGGCGCAACCTGGTCGAGAAGTATCCGATCATCTCCATCGAGGATGGTCTGGATGAGGAAGACTGGGAGGGCTGGGTTGAGATGACCCGTCAGCTCGGCGACAAGGTCCAGCTGGTCGGCGACGACCTGTTCGTCACCAACACCAAGCGTCTGGCCAAGGGCATTGAACTGGGCGCAGGCAATGCGATCCTGATCAAGCTCAACCAGATCGGTTCCGTTTCCGAGACCCTCGAGGCCATCAAGATGGCTCACAAGGCCGGTTACACCGCTGTCACCTCTCACCGTTCCGGCGAGACCGAGGACACCACCATTGCCGACCTGGCTGTTGCTCTCAACACCTGCCAGATCAAGACCGGTGCTCCGAGCCGTACCGAGCGCGTGGCCAAGTACAACCAGCTCCTCCGCATCGAAGAGGACCTCGGCGAGGCCGCCTGCTATCCGGGAATGGGCGCTTTCAACGTCAAGCGCGACTAATCCTGTAAAAAGAGTTCTCCCTGAAAAGGGAGAACTTTTTTATTTGGCCGGCTGGTCAAACCTCAGACGCATCTGGTGCCACGCGGCCCCGCCGTGGATGGACTTTTCGGTCAGTCCCTCATCCCTGAATCCGAGCCGCGCGTAAAACGGGATTTTCGCCTCCTTGCAGGTCAGCACAAGCCCCTGCCGCCCCTCTGCCCTGGCCCTTTCAGTCATCTCCCGGAGGAGCGATGAGGCAAACCCTCTGCCCCGGAATTCCGGCAGGGTATTGACGCCGAAAATCATCTGCCATTTTCCCTGTTCATCGTGCATCTGTGCCTTTTCATACATTTCATCCGTCAGATCCGGTTCATCCGTGACGAAGCCGTCCACAAAGGCAATCAGCCGGTCCTCATCGAGCATCAGGAGGAAATGATTCCCGTAATGCCGGAGACGCTCCCGGAACGTATCCTGCTCCGCGGCCTCCTCTGGCGGAAAGCAGATTCTCTCCACCGCCGCAATCTGATCCAGATCTTCCATCGTTGCTGTTCGAATCGTCATTCTCTGTCCTTTCTGTCCCTGTATCCCGGGGATTCCGTCCTTTTCTTTTCGCCCTGAAACTGATATAATCACGCCAAAACCAATCGCAAGCCGACCATAAGCCCTGATTCACCTGTCCTGTCTGGTGAAGCGTTCGGCGGTTTGGCTGCTCAGGAATGGAGGAAAACATGAGTAAAGTATGTGCATTTATCGCTAATGGTTTTGAAGAGGTGGAATGCCTGTCGGTGGTGGATATTCTGCGCCGGGCCAATGTAGATGTCCGGATGCTCTCCGTCACGGATCAGCTGGAGATCACCGGTTCCCACGGCATCCGCGTCATCGCCGACGGATATCTCTCCGGCACGGACTTCAGCGACTGCGATCTGCTCTTTTTGCCCGGCGGTGTGCCCGGTGTACCGAATCTGGCCGCCAGTGAACCTCTGGCAGATCTTCTCCGGCAGTTTGCCCGTGAGGGCCGGCGGATATCGGCCATCTGCGCCGCCCCCAGCCTTCTCGGGGATCTTGGCCTGCTTGAGGGCGTCACCTGTACCTGCTATCCCGGCTGGGAATCCCATCTGAAAGGGGCAAACGTGACCGGGACGGGTGTCGTGACGGATGGACCGTTTACCACCGCCAGAGGCATGGGATTCGGCGTGGATCTGGGGCTTGAGCTCGTCTCAATTCTCGTCAGCCCGGAAACCGCCCAGACAATCAAGAAAGGCATCCAGCATCCGGATGCCTGATCAGGGACAGTGTCCGCGGACACTGTCTTTTTATTTCCGTACCCAGACGCGCATTTCCCCGAGTCCCCGGTTTGCCCAGGCATAATAGGGAATCCATTTCAGCTGAACCGGCAGACTTTCCTCCGGCTGCTGCGCCTCGTACAGTTCCGTGAATTCCGTTACCGGTTCCCTTTCCGCCTCCGTGGTCACTGTGGTCACGCCGCACAGCGTTTCCGGTTCCCACCGGACACAGGCCGTTTCGGGACGAATTCCATGGATCAGGTGCAGATCCCGGCCATTGTCCGCCTCCTCCAGGCAGTAGACGATGGGACCGCGCATCAGGGTCACCAGCCCGGCATCCTTCCTGATCCGCGGGTTGGCGCGCATCAGGCTGACGGGCATCTCAAAATTGAGCTCAATCAGGTCCCCGTCACCCCAGATCCGGGTCAGATACAGATACCCGTCCCTGAATTCTCCCTGTCCCGGTTCCCCGCACAGATTGACGGTATAGGCGCTGCACCAGCCGGGAATGCGAAGGGCGATCGTTTTCCGCTGCGGCTGCTCCGCCTCCACCCGGATCTGTACCTTCCCCTGCCACGGATACTCCGTCTCGAGCTGAAGCGACATGTTTTCAAGCTCGATCCGGCTGCCCGCATACAGATGGACAAACACCGTTCCATCCTTTTCACCGGCCACATAGTCCTCAAGGGAATTGAGCAGACGAATCAGGTTCGGCGGACAGCAGGCACAGCCGAACCATTTCTGGCGTTCCGGCTTCACATGCTGTTTGTGCGGATCCAGACGGCAGGCCTCCGGCACCACCTCCAGCGGATTCACATAGAAGAACTTCTTCCCATCCAGCTGCATGCCGGAAAGGACGCCGTTGTACAGTGCCCGTTCCATGACATCCGCGTATTCCCCTTTTGCCTCAAGCCTGAGCATGCGCCTGGCGAAAAACATCAGGCCGATGGAGGCACAGGTTTCCCCGTAAATCGTATCGTTGGGCAGGTCATAATCAAAGGTAAACGCCTCGCCGTGTTCCGTAGAGCCAACGGCTCCGGTAATGTACATCCGGCGCCGCGTGGTGTTCTCCCACAGGTCCCGGCAGGCCCTTGCAAGGCTCTCATCCCCGGTCTCCCGGGCCACATCCGCCATGCCGCTGTACAGATACATGGCACGGACCGCGTGCCCGTCCGCAGTTTTCTGACTGCGCACCGGCATCCCCGCCTGATAGTACTGGTAACGGAACGGACTGTTCTTCCAGTAGAAGTCATTCCCGTTCCGGGCCGTTTCCTCTTCAAAGAACAGCGGCGCCTGGCCCCGCTGGTTGACAAAATACGCGGCCATGTTCAGGTACTTCGGCTCTTTGGTCAGATCATACAGACGCATCAGGGCCATTTCAATCACCGGATGCCCGGGATAACCGTGGATTTTTCCCTCCTCCGGACCGATGCAGGCATCGATGCAGTCCACATAGCGAATGGCCGCATCCAGAAGGACCCGTTTCCCGGTCACCTCGAAGTAGGCGACGGCCGCCTCAATCATATGCCCTGCCACATACAGTTCATGATTGTCCTTGAGATTAGTGAAGCGCCTGTCAAGGCCGTTGATGATGTAATACGTATCCAGATACCCATCCGGCTGCTGTGCACTGACCGCCTCCGCAATGGCCTCATCCGCGGTCGCCTCAAGATCCTTATCCGGGTGCCACCGCAGGGAAAAGGCGACCCCTTCCAGCCATTTGTACAGATCGCTGTCCTGGAAAACGAACCCGCCAAAGGTCCCCTTTTCCTTTCCGGCTGCCACCCGGAAATTGCGCATACAGTAACTGGGCGCCGTATCCGCCGGCAGCCGGTCATTCAAGGCCTCCCACTGATACGGAATTCCCTCTCGAACCAGCGTTTCCCTGATTCGAGAAAAGAAGCGGTCATTAAGCGTGACAGTAGATGAACGATATCCGCATCCAGACATGTTATTCCCTCCCCGGACCGGTACTGGTCCGTCTTTATTCTGAGCGGCACATGGCCGCTTTTCTGTTTTTCTGGGATCTTTCAGTGCTGCGCCTCCGCGCTCTCCCCGGGCAGTGTCCACCGCGACGGAAGATCCGGACAGTCCTGCAAATTGAAGCTGGCCCGGTATTCCACATAACATCCGCAAAGCTGGCAGGTGCCCCGTTCAAGATAGGGACAGCGCCGACAAAGGACAAGCCGCCTTTCCGTCTCGGCGGGTTCGGCCCGCTGCTGCAGAGGAATGTAGGCAATCCATGCCTCCAGGTCCTCCGCCAGCCTGGCATTGGCTTTGTCCGTCATTTCCCGCAGCAGGCACTGCCGGCAGTTCGCGTCTGGCCGTTCAGGCATGCCGGCTCAGTTCCACCACGCTGCAGCGGGGCATCCGCAGACGGATCACATCGTTGTCCGTGGTCAGATCCGTGAACGCCGTCACCTGAAGCGGTGCGTGATCAAAGTCATTATAGGCCCGCGCGTCCCCGGTCAGGATGCGCGCAACGGCCTTGCCCGTGCCGGGCAGGGTCAGCGTGATTTCCTCCTCCTCATCCATGCTGAGATTGGCCATAGTCAGCGTCACCAGGCCATCCCGGACAGAGGCAGAGGCGCTGATCCGCTCCACCGGGCACTGGCCGCCGATCCTGTCCGTACTGACATAGCAGTCCACCAGCTCAGCATCCTGATGCGCCTTGTAGAGATCAAAGACATGATAGGTGGGGGTCAGCACCATCTTCTCGCCCTCGGTCAGGATCACGGACTGCAGGACGTTCACGGTCTGGGCCAGGTTGGCCATGATCACGCGGTCACAGTGCCGGTTGAAAATGTTCAGGTGGAGCGCGGCAACCACGGCATCACGCATGGTGTTCTGCTGATACAGGAATCCGGGGTTCGTCCCCGCCTCCACCTGATGCCATGTGCCCCACTCGTCGACGATCAGTCCGACGCGGTGCTCCGGGTCATACCGGTCCATGATCCGGCTGTGTCCGGTCACCAGCTCATCCATCCGCGCGGCACGGTTCAGGAGTTCATAATACTCCTCATCCGTAAAGGTCAGTGCCTGTCCCTTGTGCTCCCAGTCGGGACCGGTGGTCGTGTAGTAGTGCATCGTCAGGCCATGCATAAAACGCCCGGCCTGCTGCATCAGGACCTCTGTCCAGCGGTAGTCATCCGTGTTGGGACCGCAGGCAATCCGGAACAGTTTGTATTCCCCGTAATCACGGCAGTAGGTCTGGTACCGTCTGAATTCATCCGCATAATACTCCGGCCGCATATTGCCGCCGCAGCCCCAGCTCTCATTTCCGACGCCCCAGAAGCGAACGCCAAAAGGTTCTTTCCGTCCGTTGGCCCAGCGGGTCCTGACTACGGAGGAATCCCCTTCGCTGTTCAGATACTCCACCCATTCGGCCATTTCCCGAACGGTTCCCGAGCCCACATTCGCATTGATGTACGGCTCACAGCCCAGCTGCCGGCACAGTTCAAGGAATTCATGCGTGCCAAAGGAATTGTCCTCAACCACATATCCCCAGTTGGTATTCACCATCCGCCTGCGGCTTTCTTTCGGCCCGATGCCGTCCTGCCAGTGGTATTCATCCGCAAAGCAGCCGCCCGGCCAGCGAAGAACCGGAATCCGGATGCCCCGAAGCGCTTCCACCACGTCCCGGCGCATCCCTTTCTCGTTGGGAATGGCACTGTCCTCACCAACATAAATTCCGCCATAAATGCATCTTCCCAGATGCTCGGAGAAATGTCCGTAAATGTTTCGGCTGATATGGCCCATCCGGCGATCCGGATTGACTGAAATCTTTGTCATGGTCCTGTCCCTTCCCGGTTCCTGTCGGAACCCGTGTTATTTGTCATCCGTATAGTGTCCGCAAAGATCCTCTTTGTCCCTGTACAGTTCATGATACATGAAATACCAGGTCATCTCGCCGTTTTTCCAGTATGGCGAAAAGCGTCTTACGGCAGACTCATCCACCCCGGCATGTCCGGGCAGCGTTTCAAAATCATCCGGACAGCCCGGCACCGGCTGAATCCAGTTTTCCGGGTGTTCCATGTCGCCCACCAGGACAGTCATTTCATTGCATGTCAGCACCTCTGCCCCGTACTTGAGTGCCACCAGGTTCGGATGCTGCGCATCCACCGGAACGAAGCGCAGCCGCTGGGGCATCCCCAGCAGAATCTGATCCCCTTCCTGGAACATCTGTTCCATGGTCATCCAGTAATTGGGCGCACACTCGATGCTCTGTGCCTCTCCGTTCAGGAAAACCGTATTGAGTCCGTCTGCCCAGTCCGGAATGCGCACCCGGAAACGGAGGAACACCGGCGCCTCCGAATGGAACGTAAAGCGCACCTCCGAGCGGTTCGGGAAGCCGCTTTCCACACGGATCTTTACCTTCTGTTCCTTGTGTTCAAAGAAGATCTCCGAGGAAATCAGCTGCGAGAGAGAAATCCCCCGTTCATCCTGATACGCGATGACGTTGGCGAGCTCCGCCACGTTCAGAAGGAAGGAGCCGGTACATTTCTGCCAGACCAGACTCTCCCCCAGACGGCCAAGCTGCCGCCTCTCCCGTGTCTTCAGTGCGCCGTCCACAAAGTAGTCGGCATGAGCCATGGTTTTCCCGTCCTCCGTCAGACCGGGCTGCGCCAGCAGTCCGTTGATCAGGAGCCGTTCCACCCATATGCCGTATTCCGGATCTCCGGTCAGTTCCATCAGCTCATGGCTGAGTTTCAGTACGGCCTGCGTGCATCCGCTGATTTCACAGTTTCCATGGGCATCACTCCGTATCGCCAGACGGCCGGCATAATTCCGGTTAAGCGTTCCGCGGCCGTCTTTGAACCGGGGATCCCAGGTAGAAAGCAGCGCATCCCCCAGATATCCCGTGTTGTCCCGCAGAAGCGTTTCCGCCGGTCCATATCCGCCCGTGGCATAGGTATTTGATTCAAACACCGCATCATATTCGCTGCGCGCCATTCTGAGTTCATGCGGATTGCGCCTGATCCGGCTTGAAACAGCCAGACTTGTCAGTTCTTCCATATAGCTGCGGGCATGATGCAGGGAATGGTCCTCCCCGGATTTTTCCGCATCCCACTGCGGATCTGCCCATTTCTCAGCCAGTTCGCGGAAGATCCCATCCCCGGCCATCTCGTAAGCACGGTACAGAATTCCCGGAAGAACCGAACTGCTGCTTTCCGCTTTCGCCTTTTCGCTGCGGTAATTTTCCGGATCCAGGTTTCTCACGGCATGCTCCGTCAGCAGACGCATATAGGTTTTTGCATCCGGAATTCCCATATATTCGGAGACATCCATCAGGCCTTCCATGAGCGTTCCATATTCGTACACATCACAGTCAAGACAATCTGAATCGTCCTGTACACAGGCGGTCCAGGCATTGTACAGCGCCAGGCTTTTCTCCTGCAGTCTCTCGTCCTCTGTGCTCAGATAGAGCCTGATATAGGCGCTCAGAAAAACACCGGCTCCCACTTTCCCGCTGCAGGAAAGCTTCTCCGTCTTCGTTTTCCTCGCCATCACGCCATTGATGATCTCCCCAACGGACGGATGCAGCAGAATCTGTTCAATACACTTATCTCTCTGTGTCTTAAAAGGGCCCTCAAGAAGCCGTACTCCCTGATACCCGACCGATTTTAATGCTGTCATTTTCACACTCCAGTCTACTTTACCCGCCGCACAGTGCTCGGCTGGCTACTAAAGTGTACCCCAGTTTTTGAAAAACTGCAAGTTCAAACAATTATCAGATCTTTCAGCCCTTCTCAAATATATGCCGTAACCAAATAGATGAGGACTTCTTCCCACCTCGGAAGCACACACTCCCGGCATTCTTTCCGTTCCTCCTCCGACATCAGCCGCCTAACCCTGACATCATTGCCAGTTCCATCTCTAACCTCCATCTACAACACTACCTCTGAAAAACGCACATATCAACAAAAAAGAGGGCCGCAGCCCTCATCTTCTTCTCCTGTCCGCGATTCTCTTCAGGCTGTCCTTGTCCTCGGCCAGCATGCTCACCAGTCCGCGGTAGATACGCGCCCAATCCCAGTGGCATCCGTCCAAGCTGAAAACGTCGTAGGTGCCGCAGAGGTAGTTGATGCTGATGTGGCAGTTGTACCGGGTTTCGAGGTTCTTCTTCGTCTTTTCGCTGATCATGGGGTGTGTCTCCTTTGCTTTTTGTTGTGCACATATTAGCTCTGCAAAGGGGATGTCGGGAACATCTAAACGTATAGAAGAAACGAGGAAGGAACTGGTAGGAGTGGGCAAAAGACTTCTGGATTCTTTTCGTTTTCCACATCAAAGCGTGATTGTGCTCATACCTAACCTTGTAGCTACTTCCGCAATCTTTTCAAGAGAAGCTCCTGTCCATTTTGTAATGGATGCCGCTTTTACATTATCCTTCAGCATATTTTCAATGGTCTTCTCTTTCTCCTTGTCAGCGACTTCCTGGATCTGCTTTTCAAAGATTTGATCAAACTTTTCGCCCATTCTGCCTTCCTCCTTCATCTTCTCAAAAAGGGCTTCATTGCTTTCATACGCCGTCTTAAGAACATCGGCTAAATGTTGCTTAAGCAAATCATCTTCAGCTTGATCGTACTCTTCCTGAATCTTGATGATTTGCTCTTCTGTCGCGCCCGGCACCAGCACTTTTAGTACATCCCACTCTTCCCCAAGGATCACAGCATCAATGATCTGGAATGGAAAGATAATCGGACCTCCTGCAATTTCAAAAATGCCTTCGCCCCGTTGCTTTACAGTACACCCTTTTGTTTCCAACTTCTTTAGGATATCCCTAGGAAACCTGTACTGTAAAACTGTGATCGTTACCGCTTCAAGAGGAATTTCATTCACCTTTCTGTCTATGGTCATATAGAAAAGTGCATAGCCTTCAATCTTGTAAACATCATTGATGCTTATACCGTCGCCATACCCCTTAAACTCAAACACATTATGTTCAAGGAAGAAACAGCCAATCTCGTCAGCAAGATGTTGTTCTGGATCTTTCTTTAGTACAACTGCATCCAATCTAGGAGGCTTTTCGCCAAGGATCATTTCCTTGATTGTTTCCATAAAGTCGTACTGGTCATCGTACTTCGTTTTCAATGCCGCAACAAGACCCGCATGATAATCTGTCTTGTGTTCTTCAGCCATCCGCGATCGCCTCCTTTTGCAGGCTCTGTAATGGTTTTGCATACCTCACCCATCTTACTTACCATTTTAAGCCCCGAGCCTCTTAAAGTCAAGGAATAAAGCATTTCCAGTCCCTCCTGTCCCGCCTTGCCGTCCTTTTCCGTACATTGGAAACAGAAAAGAGAGAGAGGACTAGAAATGGAGAATAAAGCAACAGGAGCACAAAAAAAGCAGGGAGCCCGCAGACTCCCCATCACGCCAAATTCACCCCACAATCAAACCCGCCTTGGTCCCAATGATTTTCTTTACATCCTGTCCCTCGTCCAGCAGTTCCTGCTCCGGTTCCGCATCGTGCAGCCGTTTCCCTCTTTCCCCTTATCATTCTTCGTGATTTCCAACACTATCATGAGTTGTGTATCCGAATAACAAAAATGGCTTTGTTCCAGAAAAAAGGCCGGTATGTTCGCCATTCATAACCGGAATTCCATTTGCCACGGCCGCATCATTCGGACTCCATTATAAAAAAATGGATTGCCCATGGCAACCCATTTTTCGTGTTTTCATTTGGCTGATGCCTGTTTTCCGGATTCTGCCGGATCACAGATTCAGTTCTTTGCGGTATCCGTCCAGCTCCCGTTCATTTCCGTAAACAAAATGATCCGGCAGAATTTCCACCCATTTGGGACCATCCACCGAGTAATCATGAATGGACGGGTCATAAACCAGCAGTTCCTTCGTCCGTTCAATGTACGGATTCGGATTCGGAACGGCGGAAAGGAGCGCCTTGGTATAGGGATGCATCGGGTGCAGGAACAGTTCCTCCGTCTCCGCCAGTTCCACGATGCGTCCTTTATGGATGACCGCAATGCGGTCAGAGATGAAGCGAACGACGCTCAGATCGTGGGCAATGAACAGGTACGTCAGGCCGCGGTTGCGCTTGAGCTCATTCAGGAGGTTCAGCACCTGTGCACGAATGGAGACATCCAGTGCGGAAATCGGTTCATCGGCCACAATGAATTCCGGCTGCATGATCAGGGAACGGGCAATGCCGATGCGCTGGCGCTGGCCGCCGGAGAACTCATGCGGGAAGCGGGAGGAGAACTCCGGCAGAAGACCAACCTCTTTCAGGGCCTTCTGGACCTTATCCTGTCGGTCATGATCGTCCTTATAAAGGTGGAAGTTAATCAGACCTTCCGAGACGATGTAGTCCACTTTGGCGCGTTCGTTCAGGGAAGCCATGGGATCCTGGAAAATCATCTGCATGGAACGGATGACTTTCTCATCCATCTCCCTGGAGATCTTGCCGCTGATGCGTTCGCCGCGGAAGAGGACCTCACCGGAGGTGATGGGATTAATCCTGACAATGGCACGGCCAATGGTCGTCTTGCCGGAACCGGACTCACCCACCAGGGAGAAGGTCTCGCCTTTGTAAATGGTGAAATTCACGTCGTCAACTGCCACAAACTTCTTGCGGCCGCTGCCGAATGTCACCTGCATATTCCTGACCTCAACCAGTGCCTCGCGGTTGGGGTCTTTATGCGGATGATAGGCATTGGGATCCGTGCCCTTTTCCTCTTTCGGCTCAGAGAGCTTGCGGATGGCCTGCGGCTGTTCCACCTTCGGTGCCCGGGGATCACGAATCCAGGCCTTGACCATGTGGGTGGCCGTCACCTCGTACATGGGCGGCTCCTCGAGGAAGTCGATGTTCAGGGCTTTCCTGTTGCGCGGTGCAAAGGCATCGCCTTTGATCTCATTAAAGAGGTTGGGCGGTGTGCCGTCAATGGCCGGCAGCTTCTCGCCCTTCACGCCCAGCTGCGGCAGTGCAGAGAGCAGCGCCCAGGTGTAGGGATGCCAAGGATCAAAGAACACCTCGTTGGCCATGCCGATCTCGATGATCTGGCCGGCATACATGACCGCCACCCGGTCTGCCACGTTGGCCACAACGCCCAGGTCATGGGTGATGTAGATGATGGTCATTCCGCGCTCTTTCTGCAGGCGGCGGATCAGGTCCAGGATCTGGGCCTGAATGGTCACATCCAGGGCGGTGGTGGGTTCATCGCAGATCAGGATCTGCGGATTGCAGGCCACAGCAATGGCGATGACGACACGCTGGCGCATGCCGCCGGAGAACTCGTGGGGATACTGCTTGTACCGGCGTTTCGGATCATGGATGCCCACGGATTCCAGAATCCGGTAGGTTTCCTCTTTCGCCGCAGAGCCTTTCAGCCCCTGGTGCAGCTCGACGGATTCCTGAATCTGCTTTCCAACGGTTTTCAGCGGGTTCAGACTGGTCATGGGATCCTGTGTCACCATGGCAATTTTCTTGCCGCGGATACGCAGCCAGTCCTTTTCCTGAAACTTGGCCAGATCCTCGCCGTTATAGTGAATGCTTCCGTGGGTGATGGACCCGTTCTTGTCCAGCATGCCCACAAAGGTCTTGGTAAACACGCTCTTGCCGGAACCGGATTCTCCCACGATGGCCAGTGTTTCGCCCTCGTACAGGTCAAGGGAGGCCCGCCGGATGGCCGTCAGTTTCTTTCCGCGAAGCATAAAGGTGACTTCCACCTCTTCCGCCGAAAGCAGAGGTTTCTGGGAAAGAATCTGTTTTGCACGTGCGTCAAAATCAACAGAATGAATATCTGTATTCATGCCCTAACCTCCTTTTACACATGATTTCGCGGATCACAGGCATCCGAGAAGGCATTGCCCACCAGATAGAATGTGATGGTAATGATGCTGACGATAATGGCCGGGAACAGAAGCGTATAGCTGGCCCGGGGGAAGATGGCTCTGGCCGAGCTGAGCAGCATTCCTAGAGACGGCTTGGTAATGTCCATGAGGCCCAGATAAGTCAGCGTCGTCTCATAGGCGATGGTTCCCGGAATGGCCAGGGCCATGCGCAGGATGATGACGCTGATGAGGTACGGGAAGATGTTGCGGAACAGAATCCGGCTCAGTTTGGTTCCCAGACACCGGCTGGCCAGGTTGTATTCCCGGTCGCGGTACATGAACACCAGATTCCGGACATTCCGGGCCGTGGCCAGCCAGCCGAAGGCAATCATGGCGATGCCCATGGTCAGGAGGCTCTTGCCGATCATCAGGGCAATCAGGGTCATATAGATAATGGTCGGGATATTGTCAATCAGGTTGTACAGCTCCGTGAAGAACCGGTCCAGCTTCCGGACATAGCCCCAGATCAGGCCGATGACCACGCCGACGGCAATCTGTCCCAGGGAAACCAGCACGGCCAGGAGGATTGAGGCACGGGTGGCATACCAGACCTGCGCCCAGTAGTCACGGCCGATTCCGTCGGTTCCGAACCAGTACTCCGCGCTGGGCGGCAGATAGGCACGGTTAATCGGGTCCGGCTTCATGTTGATATCATACTTGCCGATGGCGCTGGCCACAAAAGTGAAGATAAACAGGGCCAGGAACACGATGGTCATGATGACCGCCGGTTTGTTCTTGATAAAGTTTGCCCATACGGATTTCCAGTAAGAGTAGTTTGAATATCCGGTCCGCTCCGCATCCTGTGCATGATATTCGGCAAACTCGAACAGCTGCTTTTCGGGCATGTCGCGCCGGGCATGCGGATACTCCCGTCCCATCGGGCGCTCCTTTTTCGGATTCGTATCAATCGACTTTTCGTCGACGGTCAGATTTACCACCGGTGCTTCCATTTCCTGCACGGTTTTCTGTCTGTCATTGTTCGGCATCAGCGGACATCCCCTTTCCCGGTCAGTTTGATTCTCGGATCAATCAGGGTCATCAGAATATCACCAAGAAATACGCCGATAATTCCCATGGTTGCATACAGAAGCACAATTCCCTGGACCAGGTTCAGATCGTAACGGCTGATGGCCTTGGTCAGCTCAGGACCCATTCCGGGAACAGAGAAGAACGTCTCCACCAGCAGCGATCCGCCTACGGTCAGGAGGATGGAATACGGCAGGTACTGTGCCAGCGGTACAAAGGCATTCCGGAGCACATGACGGAACATCACCTGGGTGTTGCTCAGTCCCTTCAGTTTCGCCAGGCGAATGTAGTCCTTGTTCAGCTCATCCACCATGTAACGCCGGGTCCAGAGCATATAACCGGCAGTGGACCCGACCGACAGACAGATGATCGGCAGAACCATGGAAAGCTCGGTATTCATCCGTCCGCTGTACCGCATGGGCAGCTTGAACCAGGACGCGCCGGCAATCATGATCACGGTGTAAATGACCAGATGCGGCACCGCATTGACGATAACCGTATAGGCCGTTCCGATCTGGTCGATCAGACCATCCTTGAAGTTGGCCTGCAGAACGCCCAGCACAACGCCCAGAACCAGTGAGATTGCCAGGGAAATCAGACCGATGTTCATGGAGATGCCCATTTTCTGGGCGATAACCTTTGTGACCGGCTGGCCTTTTTCAAGCCGCATGCTCTCCCCCAGATTCAGGCTGACACGAAGATGGCCGGTCCCGTCGGTCACAACCTTTCCCGCATCATTCACCTGTTCAACCTTGATCAGGTTCATATAGAAATTTCCCAGCTGCACCAGCGGCGGATCCAGCAGTCCGAGCCGGCGGAGCTTATCCTCTTTCTGCTCTTCCGTAAATTTGATCAGTTCATCCTCCGTGAAAAAGTAGTCGGAAGGCATCAGGCGCATGAGCAGGAAAACAATACTGACGACCAGCAGAATTGTCAGTATGGATTGTCCGGTGCGCTTCAAAATGTACTTGACCATTCTCTCATCCCCTTCTATTTTCCGGGATCACACCCTCCGGTGTCCCGGCATATCTTCGCCCGGAACGTTCTGGGCAAAGATATACCATCCCGCATGATAAAAAAGAAGGGGCAGTCCCCAAGGACTGCCCCAGAAAATCAGATTTTACTCTGCGGCATATGCCTCAGCTGCTGCCTTCATGGCATCAGTGGTATAGAGATTCTTGTCGGTCTCCCAGTCAACATAGCGATAGCCCTGCATGCCGTACATGCTGTAAACCTTGCTGTAGTTGTTGATACCGGTCAGTTCCCAGGATACCTCATAGTTGCACGGAATGGCCAGGACATGGTCGATGAAGCAGGCCTCTGCCTTGGCAAACGCAGCATAGCGGGCATCCAGATCGGTGGTGATCGCCTTGGCCTCATTCACCAGCTTGGTGAACTCTTCGTAATCCGCGATCAGATCAGCATCGGTGGCCTCGTTGATATAGCTGTAGTTGTTGGAATAGAAAGCAGCCGTATCGTTGTAGGTCTCCTGTCCAAGGAAGTTGATCGGGTCTGCAAAGTCAGCGCCCCATCCGTTGATGAAGAAGCTGGCCAGATGCGGCTTGCGGACTTCGTTGGCGATAGAGGAAATGTACGTCTTGGTGTTGAGCTTGACATAGTCATCGCCCAGCTGATCGAAGATCGCCTCAAGAACCTTGGCGGTATCGGCAGCCGTGGTGCTGTTGCCGGCGATATAGTAGTCGATCTCAACCGGGAACGTCACGCCCTTGGCGCTCAGCTCTTCCATGGCCTTGGCCTTGTATTCCTGAGCCTTGTCCATATCAAAGCGGGTATACTTGGTGCTGTCATACTCAAGGCCGATCTCCTTGAGAACCAGAGAGGTGTAATCCTTGCCGTCCGAAGTGAATGCAACGCCGTTGCCGGTGTAGCAGTAGTTCTGGCAGCTCTGCGGATTGATCGCATTGGTGCGGGCAAAATAGGCGGTCAGGTCAAGTCCATAGTACAGGCTCTTCCGGAAGTTCTCGTTGGCAATTGCGGTATTCCAGTTGACATCCGGGGTGCCGTCTTCCTTGTTCTTGTTGTAGACCAGGTGCATCTGATAGCTGTACTTGGTCGGACGGGCTTCAACCAGATACGGATTGAACTCGTTGGAAGGATCGCTGTAGATTTCCTGGGTGGTTGCCTGGTCCAGAGAAATGTGATCCAGTTCGCCCTGGGTAAAGAGCTGATAACCGGTGGCAATGGACTCAACCATCTTGACGGTTACCGTGTCGAAACGCTTGCAGTTGGCATCGTTCCAGTAATTCTTGCTCTTGGTGAGAACCTTCTCATTCTGATTTACGAAATAGGTCACCGTGTAAGGACCGGAATACCACATGTTCTCCCAGGTCACATCGCGGTAGCCATCCACGCCCATCTCATCGATCATGGCCTGAGAGAGCGGATAGAGGCAGTTATAGGTGGCAACAGACGGGAAATACGGCAGCTGATCCACCAGGGTATAGACAATGGTCTTGTCATCCGGGGTCTCAATGCCGACCAGCTCGGAGAACTTGCCGTCCACGGTCAGAGCCTTCGCCGCATCCGCGCCCTCAGTCTCGGTCAGGGTCTTGGTGTACTCATAGTACTCCTGGGCACCCTTGATCATCTCGTTGGGCATGGAAACGTTGTAGGAATCGTTCTTGGCGTAGTTCAGGATCCATTCAAGACCGGTCTTCCAGTCCTGAGCGACCACATTGGCCTTCACGTTTCCGTCCTTGTCAAACCAGGTCATGCCGTCATTGAGCACGAACGTCCAGGTCTTTCCGCCGTCTTCGCTGGAATAGGACTTGGCCGCATTCGGCTTCAGATTGCCATGATTGTCGTTGGTCAGAAGACCATCGATCAGGTTTGTCAGAACATTCAGGTCAGCCGCAGCCTGAGAATAGTGGATGTTCCACGTCTCAAGTTCACGGGCCTGTGTCTCCCACGTCTGCAGATCCTTGATTTCATCAGCCAGCGCGCTGCGGGAGCTCATGAAACCGCCGAAGCCTACAGCAAAAACAGACACCAGTACCAGAAGCAGCATGAGTGCCTTCTTTTTGTTACCCTTCGTCATAAAAAAACCTCCTTAACATAAGCTTGAGGCAGGCACAGTCATCGACTGTTCCTATCTCTATACTGTTATTTTATCACCATCAGCCCGTTTTGTAAATGTCAGAATTTGTTTTCTTCATTTTCCTTTCAAAACCGGGGATATAGCGCCGTTTTCTCAAAATAATGCATTTTTCGGTTTGGGAAATTTCATTTTTCAGAAATCCCCTGCCCCATTCATGCGTTGAACTCTTTTCCGTTTCCGAGTATACTACCGGTCATGAAAGGCCAGGGCCGGTTCTTTCCAGTCCCGTGCACAGGATGGTACATTCCCGGCAAGAGGCCGCAGATCTCAGAGAGGAGTCCACGTATGTCGCACCAGAATTCCAGGCATCCAAAGAATCTGTTCCGGATCGAATCCCACATGATCCGGCCGATCATCTATCAGGTCTTTACCCGGTACATCACCCTGCTGTTCTTTTCCCTCCTCTGGGATTTCTTTCTGAACAAAGGCAGCATTCATCGTCCCGTCAGCACCGCGTTTGTGCTCTGTGCCATTTTCCTGGCGGTCATGGCCTGGCTGGCCTACCTGCGTCTGGACGGCATCAGGGCGCCCCGGTTTGACCGGCGCCTCTTCCGGTGGAAAAAGAAGCCGGCCCGCTCCTATGGCGATATGATTGATTACATTGACGAGGACATTCCCACGTTTGATGATCTGGATGATGAAGACAAGGACCGCTGCCTGTTTCTCTCAAACCTCATCACGGCAGCGCTGTTCATCCTGACCGCCATCATCCGTCCTGTCTGACCAATAACAGAAAAGAATCCCTTTCGGGATTCTTTTCTGTTTCTACCAGACGACGTACGCAAATCAGAACATTACTCGAACCACTTTGCCGGGAGATACTTCCGCTGATTCTCCAGCATCTCATCAAACAGCTTCTGGCCATCCTTGATGGAAACAGCGGCCATCTGCGGATCGTTCATGAACGTGCTGAATCCCAGCTTGCGGTCGCAGGTCAGTGCGGTGCGCAGCGTATTCTCCTGATTGTAAATGTGGCGAGCCACCAGCGGCAGAATATTGGAGGGCATTGCGCCGGCAAATACCGGCTCAATCCGGTCGCGTCCAAACATGGCGTTGGTTTCCACCACGCTGCCCAGAGGCAGATTCGGAATCTGTCCGCGGTTGGGAACATTGACATTGGATACCAGATCACCCAGACCCAGCACGGCCTTGAGCAGCAGATGTCCTTCCTCACCGGAGGGCTTGAGCACCAGCTCTTCCTTTCCGCTGATCAGGTTATCCGAGCGCTCCAGACGATGCGCCAGGTCATCTACGCGCCAGTCGACCGTGGTCAGGCCGAACTTCCACTCCCTGACCGTCTCCGGATTCAGGGTATACCACGGAGCGGTAAACTCCGCCAGATGGCGGTCACCGGCAGCTGCAATGGCGCCGTAACGGCGGAACAGGTCGAACTTCACGCGCTGAGCGCAGCTGAAGCTGGAGTTCATCCAGTTATTGTCGCCGCCCTCGTCAAAGCCGGTCTCATAGTACTTGTCGGCAAACTCCGCATACAGGGGCATCAGGTCAATTCCCTTATAGCTGGCGGTGGTCAGCCAGGTGAAGTGGTTGATGCCGGTAACGGTCGTATACAGATCCTGACGGGTTACACCCTTGATGTCATACTCCTTGTCCAGCATGGCGCACAGGAGCTTCTGGGTTCCGAAAACCTCATGGCAGCAGCCAAAAGCCTTGATCTTCGGGAATACCTCATACAGCGTGCGCACACACAGGGACATGGGGTTGGTATAGTTGATGACCCACGCATCCGGCGCAAAATCGCGAATTGCCTCGGCAATGGTGACATACATCGGAATGGTGCGCATGGCCCGCATAAAGCCGCCGGCGCCAACCGTGTCACCTACCGGCTGGTATACCCCGACGCGCTCCGGCAGGTGCACATCGGAGCGCATCTCATCGAACGTACCCGGCAGAATGGAAATGACAACAAAATCAGCCCCTTTGAGTGCTGCCTCAAGCGAATCGCTGACCTCATAGTGCCATCTGGACACCGCATCCTTGTGTGCGCTGATCTTGTTTCCAATGATCTCATTGCGCTCCGCCGCAGAGCGGTCAATATCATACAGACGGACTGTTCCGCACATGCTGGGGTCCATGGCCAGATCCATCATAAATCCCCACGCCCAGCCGCGGGAGCCGCCGCCGATATAGGCAACATTCAGAGCCTGTGCTCTGTCCTTCGCATCCTTAACCATTCTAAACCTCCAAATGATTTTCATTTTGCGCCGCTTTCCGGTCCATTTTCCGGAATCTGCAGTGTTTCATTTCCAAGACGCGGGTCATTTTATCACAGGTCATCTGCCGATACAACGAAAAAACGACTGTGTTCCTGCCTGAATTACAGGAATACAATCGTTTTGCGTCTCGGTTTTTGAATTTGACAGCAGGTGCTTCCTGTTATGGAACTGACACCTGTTTCTTTCCTCATCGCAAAGGTTCGAGGATAAAACCATACATCCCGTCAGACAGGCTGTCTTAATAAGCCCACAGCAGTTCAGTAATCTCTTCCATAGAAAGAGGAATCTCTCCCGCTGCCAGCTTGGCCTTTCCGAATTCAATTGCCTCTTCCATTGTGGCATTGCATCCGTGTGCTTTCATAAAATCCGGCAGTTTCTTTTCCTTAATCGCCTTAAGCAGCTTTGATTTCATTGCCTTATCCTTCAGGGCCTCGTCAAACACCTGCTGAAGAGTTTTCGTTTCCATGTCCAAGTATCCTCCTAATTATTTATGCATGATCCTTACCGTTCAAACCTTTGCCTGTCAGCAATTGGCAGGCATGATCAAGTTGTATCATTATGTCATTCGTTCCTGATATGTCAAGTAGGTTTTCCAGAACGGAACATCAGGAATCCATCTCGACAACCATCCACGGCACAAAAAAAGCGAACAGAGAACCAGAATCCTCGAAGATCCGTATGGTTCCTGGCATCCCTCTCCTCGAAGCATCTTTTGCTATTCGCCTCTCTGCCCGCTTTCGTATCACCATGCAGGTTTCAGATTTCTTCGCCGCTGCCTGTTCGCAGCAGACCGTTTTCCTGATAAACCCTTATGCCCACAGCAGTTTTTCAATCAGTTCCTCAGGAAGCGGAAGTTCACCTGCAGCCAGCTTGGCCTTTCCAAACTCAATGGCATCTTCCTTCGTGGCATTGCAGCCATGCTCCTTCATAAACGCTTCCAGCCGCTTGTTCTTTACAGCCTGAACAAGCTTATTCGTCAGATCTTTACTTGCCACAACCTCTTTAAACAGTTCCTCAATCGTTTTCATTGCAGAATCCTCCTTTTTGATTAAACACTCACTATAGATGTCCGGCCCCGGTCCTCATCAATGAACGATGCGGATTCACATTCAAGCCGCAACATTTAATTATCATTCTTATTCCCTGTCTGTGTCAATTGAATATTCCAGAACGTCAAACAGAACGATCGAGTCCAAATGAACTGGATTAGTACGCAACCACAGCTTAAGCAAATTCGATCATGCTTTTTCTATCTCACAGCTATGATGCTTGAACTCGATACTGTCATTTGAAACTGACCTGTCATAATTTATCCCGACCAGGATCAGGTTTCCCTTATACAGTTCCAATCTGTCCGGATATTTCTGTCTGTGAATCTGCGCAATTGCCGTATCTGCATCTTTTTCATACTTTAACTCAATCAGCATTGCAGGAAGATCAGGTTTCTTTGGAATAAAGGCCAGATCAACATACCCCTTTCCGGTATCCAGTTCCGGAATGATCGTATAGAGATCCTGTGCCGCATAGTATGCCAGCTGCACAGCGTAAGAAAGCCCTGCCTCGCTGTGATAGGTTTTGTTTCCGGCCTTATCATGTGCTTTTTCCAGAAGATCCGCAACGGTCACCTGGTCACAGTTCCACGTCGCTTCCAGCAGCTTCCGCGAATTCTTCAGTGCCTGAAAAGTCACTGTCCATTCCCTGTTCTTTGTGGAGGACTTGAATACATCCAGAACCTCCTTATTCGGGATAAATACTTCTTTTGTTTCTCTTTGATAGCCAAGATACCCAAGATGAATAAACATCGTCAGGATATCTTCCTTGCTGTGGAATGTCGTCATATCATTCTGGTATCCCGTAATATCAATCGGCACCCTTCCGCCATTCATGAGAATGGCCACGTCCTCTTTCAATCCATCAAAATTCCAGTCCACATACTGCTGCAGTGCCTCATAATTTTCCGTTTCATTCCAGTAGTTTTCTATTACCCCGCTTCGCATCGCGTTTACCACAGAAAGCGGACTGTAAACCCGAATTCTGTGTTCCTCATATTTGCCCAGTCGATATAGTTTTCTCTTTGAGACGGGGATGAAATCACTCACACAGTACCCGTCATACCAGTCAGATATTCCCCTGTAATCCATTTCGTATTCATCACAAAGGGCTTTCACCTCTTCTACCGTAAAACCGGTATAGGAAGCAAGGCGCATCGGCTGTGTCATCGAATACTCGTCAAACATATTAAGCGCAGAATGCTTCCCGTATTTTTTTATAGGCAGAATTCCTGTCATATACGCAAGGGCTATATAGGTCTTGTCCTTCATGCAGTCGCGAAGAAAATCCAGATATTTTTTCTGTCCTTCCTTATCTTCCTTATACTCACGAAAGATTGCATCCCATTCATCAATAACGATCACAAACTGGGTCTTCTTCTCTGCGTAAACGTCCTGCAATGACTGCAGCAAATCGTTTCTGTCAAAGAAGTCCACTTCCGGATAAGCTCTGGCCAAATCTCGTACGATTAGTTTTTGCAGCCTGTCAAGAGCAGCCTCTATTGATATTCCCTTCTTAAAGAAGTCAGTCATGACAACTCTTATCACGTCGTACTTACAAAGGTATTTGTCCCATGGTAACCCGCTATCGTTTATTAAACTGATCCTGCATCTTTCAAACAGCCTTCTGCTATCCGCTTTCCGATCATAATAAGCGCAAATCATATCTGCAGCTATTGTTTTTCCGAATCGGCGAGGTCGTAAAACGCAGACATATCTCTGATTCGTATTGATCACAGAGTTCAAATAAGAGAGCATTTCACTTTTGTCGACGAATATTTCAGAATTTGATGCAATTTCATATGCCCTTGAATCTGGATTCAAATAAGTTCCCATTTTACAAACCTCCTTCCTGGTCTTTGGAGATTAAACACAGTTCTTTCGCCAAAGGTGCCTTGAAAAAGCCTGTATCAGACAATTTCAGCTCCTGGCTGCAGATCCGAAACCAGTGAACCATCCTGCAATGGCCTGATTTCACAGTTTCCTTTTCCTGTCCTGTTTGAGTTCCCGTCGGTTTCATCGAATGAACACCTTATGAAGCACACTAAAAGAATGCGTGAAAGATGTCGACACCATATTTCCTGTCAAAATAGTCCATAAATTCACCAGATGGATAATCCCCGTTCTTTTCGAATTCACGTTCAAAATCTTCCATGATCTGTTTCCGTTTATCCGCTGCCTTGTCTGCCGATGCATAGGATACACCATGCATTTTGCCATAGCTAAAGTAAATTTCCCAGTCATCATCCTCGCAGGAAAAAAGGCTGCACTCAATTTTGTTCTCCGCTACCTCGCAGATTTCAAGATATCTGCCTTTCCAATGGCGGCTGCTCTCCGAAAAAGAACCCGTTACATCTTTCCATTCAAGCATATTTGACCCGACCTCCCTGTCATTCTCTCCCAATCCGGGATGAACCCCGATGGTGCCCACCAGGCAGCCACATGTTGCAAATCCGGGCTGAGTTGCGTCCGTGAGCTGATGTGAGTTTAGCAAATCGCTCAGATGAAAGCAATGCCTGTCATTGGTTTTTGACCAGAAATAATCAGAAAAAACGCTGTCAAGTCGCCCCAGTGCCCGTCATGGTTCCGGCATATAAAAGAAGCAGAGCCTGCGCTCTGCTTCATCGGAAAAGTCCTGTTTATTTGGTAATCGTCTCACCGGCCAGCTTGCCGAACACAACCGTGTCAACAACCGCGTTGCCGCCCAGACGGTTTGCACCGTGGATGGCACCGGTCACCTCGCCGGCAGCCACAAGACCCGGAATCACTTTACCGTCGGTATCCACCACATGTCCCTCGGTATCAATATGGACACCGCCCATGGTGTGATGCAGACAGGCCTGACGCGGTGTAGCAACCCACGGTCCCTTTTCGAGCTTGGTGGAGAACAGGGTTCTGCCAAATTCCGGATCGCTGTCCTTCTCGACATACTCATTGAACTTGGCAACTGTGGCCTTGAGATCCTCCGCCGTCATGTTCGCACCGGCGGCATTCAGCTTCTCCGCCATCTCATCCAGCGTGTCTGCCACGAAGATGTATCCCTGTTCCTCAAGGAAGCGCAGCGAGAATCCATCTGCGGAAATCGCCTGATCAATGTCGACGTAATCGCCGTCTGCAGACTCGAGGAAGTAGAACATTCCGTCGGTCTGTTTGAGGGAAGCAAGGCAGATCTGGTCACGACGGCCATCTTCCTGCACAAAACGCTTTCCTTCCTTATTGATGAAGATCTCCTGATCCGTTCCGTTCACGACACGCGGCGGATACTTTGTCAGCTGACCATCCTTGAGGTTGCCCAGGTACAGCAGCTGAATCTGATCCATCTGGGTGAGGTCAGCGCCGATAGCCGTCGCCATCCGGATGCCGTCGCCCTGAGAGCAGGCATAACGGTTGGTGGTCTTTACCTTGCTGAGATCATCCCACTTGCCGGAGGTATTGTACTCCTGTGCCATCTTGCTGTTGGCGGCAAAACCACCGGTTGCAAGGACAACGCCTTTCTTGGCATTGAGCGTATAGGTATTTCCATTCTTGTCCTCTGCCGTTGCGCCCACAACAACGCCCTCGTCATTGCGGATAATGGCATTGGCGGTCGTGGAGGTCAGCAGTTTCACACGGTCACCATAACCGGCCAGCGTTTTCACATAGGTGGTAATGAATCCGGTACCCATCTGCATAAGAGAGGTATGGGTTCTCTGCCACAGCGAGCCTGCGCCCTGACCAATCTTGTCCGAGAACTGCATGCCATGACCGACAACCCAGTCAAAGCCGTCCTTGGCCTTATAGGTCAGAACCTTCACCAGATCCAGATCGGCAACATCATCGCCGCCGTCGTAGGTCTGGAGAGCAAACCATGCTTCGGAATCAAAGATGTCGGTACGTCCGGCAGCCTTGTACTCCTCATACTCTTTGGCAACGATTTCCTGCAGCGCCTTGTGCTCCTCGGAAACCGGTTCTTTGGCCAGTGCAGCCTCAATCGTGGCCTTCTTGGCATCCGTCATGGTTTCAACAGACTGCAGGGCGGCATCCGGGGTGTTGTAAATCGCACCGCAAACGAGGGTATCCCCGCCGACTGCACCGCACTTTTCGACGATTGCCACCGTCTCAGCGCCATTCTCAAGCGCGGAAACCGCTGCTGCCAGGCCAGCACCGCCGCCGCCCAGGATGACCACATCGGCATCCACCGTCTTTGCCTCACCGGCCGCTTTCTCGGGGGCTGCCTTAAACGCATCCGCCTCTGCTCCGGCCTCTGCCAGTGCATTCTTGACCGCCGTCTTGATGGCGTAGCTGGTAATCGTGGCACCGGCTACCGCGTCCACACCGTAGGACTGCGCATCCACAATGCGTCCGGGAAGAACCGCAATCGGGGTGTCTCCCTCATATCCTTCCTCTGTCAGCGGAGCGCCGATTCCCGGAGTCTCCTGATGAGCAAGAACTTCTACTTTTTCGATTTTGTCCTCTGAAACGGTCACTGCAACCTTGACAAGGTCGTTCTGTCCCTGCGCGGAGCCCTCATAGGTGCCCGGCGTCATCGCCATCGCGCTGGTGCTGACCAGCAGCAGTCCTGCGGCCGCAAGAGACGCAATCATTTTACGATTCATACTGGTAACTCCTTTCCTCAATTCCCTCTCGCGAGGTAAGGCAAGTATAACATGTTCCCGAACATTTGCTCCGTTCCTTTTTCGAAAGTCTTCTTTCAAAACAGGAAATGACGTTGGTCCTGTTCCCCGATTTGCCGGAAATTTGCGCATTGCACTCACAAAGCCGGGTTAACGGGTCACCTCCAACACTTTCCAGTCCTGAAGCTCTCTTGTCTGCGAATCAAATGAAACACCGATTTTCATCTCCTTCCGTGCATCCGCTGCAAAAGGCAGCACAGCATCTTTCGTGTCAGTCTGCTTAAACGCTTCATCGGCCCCAGACCGCCTGAATTCAAACAGATAAACAAACCGTTTGGTTTCCACCTTACAGTCAATACGTCCGGAATATGGATGCATCTCGCAGAGAGTGAACCTCCCCAGCAGTGTAAATACCAGATAAATGACCGCCTGAAAAACCTGTTCAAACGGATCTGCTTTAAGCGTGATGTTTACAAAAAGTGAGGTCAGCACCTCTTTTATCCGATCCAGTTCACCCCGCTCAATAGTCCTTCTCAGTGTGAAAATGTCATTTCCTGATCCTGCTCCGCAGTTCGCCACAAATTCGTGCATCAGGCATTCAACGAACCCATACTTAACCTCTTCATTCGGGAATGCCAGGGTATATGCACGTGCATCACGATCAACATCTGTAATGGTCAGATATCCGGTCTGGTACAGCAGCGGCACCGGTTCAAGACTGTTCCCCATGTAACCCTTCAGCTTTCCTTCACTTGCCCACAGCGTTCCATCCGTCAGTTTTCGAGCATCAAAACCTGTGTCCTTACATTTCCTGGTCAGAAAAGTCGGGGTGCCTGTTTCAAACCAGTACGAGCCGAAGTCTTTATCCAGCAATGCTCCCAAAAGACTGTACGGATTATAAACACTTTCGCTGCCCGGATGGAAATGATAGCCGTCATACTGTTTTCTTAAAGCCGCATCGCATTCCTCCGTGGTCATTTTTCTCCGCTCTGCCAAGGCCGCTATTTCATCCTCAAAATACTGATGCATTTCTTTTTCCGTTATGCCGCACAAATTGGCATAATCCGCTGACAGAGAAATGTCTCTCAGCTGGTCAGCCTCACTGAAGATGCTGATTTTATTGAGCCTTGTGACACCTGTAATAAAGGTAAACTGGATGAAATCATCTGCTTTTTTCATTCTGCTGAAAAAGCCTTTGAGCACCGACTGAATCTGCGCGGTGCGGGCATGATCCTCCATCGTGTCAAGAAGCGGTTTATCATATTCATCTACCAGAACGACACAGCGCCGTCCGGTCATCTCTGCCGCCATTTCCAGGAGCCGCTCAAACCGGTATCCGGGAGTGCCGTCTCTGTATCTGTCTCCGTAGATTTCCTCCCATCTTGACAGATGCTGATTCAATACTTCCTCGACAGGCGTGTTTTCATAGTTTTCCCCACTGAAATCAAAGGAAAAAACCGGATACGGGCTAAACGCATCCGGATTATTCTTTTCAAGCCGCTCAATGGCAAGCCCGGAGAACAGTTCTCTTTTCCCTTCCCAATAAGCTTTCAATGTGGAAAGGAGAAGGCTTTTTCCAAATCTTCTGGGACGGATCAGGAAATAGGGAACATTTTCATGAACCAGCTGATAGATGGACGGCGTTTTATCCACGTATACAAAGTTCTCTGTTCTCAGCTTTTCAAAGCTCTGAATGCCGATCGGCAGTTTATTTCTCATTCCTTTTACCACTAATCTTTTCCTGATCCGTGTAAAGGCAGCAAATCCCCAGATCACGGCAAATATCACCTTGTTACAGTGTCACCTGAAAATCTCTTTCAACTGAATGTCCCTCGCTCCATCTTTGGGCATACTCAATCAGTTTTTTCACTTCGGGCATCTCTGCGCGTTTGCCAACCAGGATACTCTCCCATGCCCACATCGGTTCCTCATTCAGATCCAGCGGCACGAGATCATAGATTTCATCAAACTGTTCAAGGGCATTTTCTGGTGCCAGCGTCAGTGCATTCCCCGTCCCTGCCTCCCTGGCGACAAAGTGCATCCCGCCCAGAAACGTGATCTTTTTGAGCTTTACCTGACGCTTTTGAAGTTCGGGCATCAGCATCCGGACAAAACAGCAACTGTCATGCGGATACACAAATTCCAGTCCGCTCAGTTCCTCATAGTGAAGCTTCGCCCTGCCAATCAGCGGATTCGTCCTGGATGCCACCAGATACGCCGGTTCCCGGTACATCCGATGCGTTTCCAGTTCCCGGTGCTGTGCACTGTGTCCATAGAAAAAACCGATATCCACCTGTCCGGAGCGAACCATGTCCGGAACAGAGGCATTCGGCGAGGTAATCATATTCAGATGGATGCCGGGGTTTGCCCTTGCAAAGCCCGTAAACAGATCCGTCAGACTGTATTCGACATTCAGTTCACAGCCGCCCACCGTCAGTGAGGCAGCGCTTCTCTCACTTTTCTGAATGGACGCCTTATATTCAGCCAGGATTGCCTGGGCATGCGGCAGAAAGTTCTTCCCTTCCTCCGTGATCTTCAGCATCCTGTTTTCATGAATCAGCAGCCGTGTTCCCAGTTCATTTTCCAGCGTCTGTACATGTTTGAAAATGGTAGAGGGGGCATACTGCAAAAGTACCGCCGCCTTCTGGTAATTCCTTGTTTCACAGACGGTGACAAATGTCTGAAGTTCTCTGGTATCCATTCCTGTCCCTCCTGTTGCCCCCATGAATCCATCAGAGAAAAGTGTCCCGGCCTGACCGGCCAGCATGGATTCATCCTATTCCAGTCCATCCGAAAAGTCAATACACGGATTTCCGTTTTCAGGCAGCTGGTCCATTCGCGGGTGCCTTAATATTTTGACATTCTATTGAGCACAATTGCAAAAAAGAATTGACAGGACTCTGAAAGTTTTCTATAATTTAACTGACTTTTTCGAAAAACAGTAAGGAGGATTGATTATGAAAAAGTTATTTGCTCTTGCAATCGCACTGATCGTGGTCCTCTCCCTCAGCGTTCTGCCGGCAATGGCCGACGGGCTGGTTGTGGGAACCTATGATCCTGCCTCTGCCGGCGAGTATGAACTCGGCTTTGGCTGGTGGGGCAACCAGGTACGTGACGAAGTGACCAAGGCTGCGGCCGACTTCTTCACCGAGAACTATCCCAACGTCAAATTCAACCTGAACACCCAGGTCTGGAACAACTACTGGTCTCTGATGAGCACCTATGCTGCCAACAATGACCTTCCGGACATCATGCAGCAGGACTACGCGTTCATCGAGCAGTGGGTTGCTGCCGGCGATCTGCTGGACCTCACCCCCTACATCGAGAGCGGTGCTCTGGACCTGTCCAAGGTTCCCCAGAACATCATCGACACCGGTAAAGTCGGCGAAGGCATCTACGCCGTCTGCGCTGGCGTGAACGCTCCCGCTCTTCTCTACAACAAGACCCTGACCGATGAACTGGGCATCGAAGTGCCGCAGAACATCACCTGGGATCAGTTTGCCGAGATCTCCCGTAAAATCTTTGCCGAGAAAGGCATCGGCGCTGTATACGGCGAGGGCAACTCCGAGAACCAGCCGACCTACTACGCCCGTGGCCTTGGCTATCAGGCAATGTGGGGTGACGAAGGCCTGAATCCGACCGCCGAAGAGATGACTGGTTACTATCAGCGCATCATGGACGGCGTTGCTGAGGGCTGGATGTTTGACACCGACAAGATGGCTGGCGTCAACCTCACCGACCTTGCTCAGAACCCGCTCGTGTACGGCACCTCCAGCGATGTCCGTTCCTGGGCTGCCTTCGCTTTCTCCAACCAGATCGCTGCCTATCAGAAGGCTGCTACCGCTGATGGCATCGAGCTCGGCATCACCAACTGGGCCAGCGACGATCCGGTGAAGTCCAACTACATGAAGCCCAGCCAGTTCTTCTCCATCACCACCGACACCAAGAATCCTGATCTGGCCGTTGCTTTCCTGAACTACCTCATCAACGATCCGCAGGCCAACACCATCTTGCGTGCAGAGCGCGGCGTTCCGGCCAACAGCGAAGTCGCTGCTGCCATCGCTGAGGAAGTTACCAAGGTTGACCCGACCTATGGTCTCGTGGTTGATTATCTTGCATTCGTCGAGAAGAACTCCAGCCCGATCTTCCCGCCGCTCCCCGGCTACTCCGGAACCGTCAACCAGGATGTTCTCCTTCCTCTGACCGAAGAAGCTCACCTGGCCAAGCCGACCATGACCGCCGAGCAGTGTGCAAAGCAGCTGATCGAGGATACCGCCAACATCGCTGCCGACTATTAATTGCTCAAATAGTCTTTAACACAGAGGAGGGCCTTGGTGCCCTCCTTTTTTAGAAGACTGTGTCATGTAGAAAAGGAGCCTCCGAGTATGACTGCAAATCCGATTAAAAAATGTGCAAGGTCTGAATCCTGGCTCAATGAGGAATCCATCGCCGGCTATGTATTCAGCCTTCCTTTCATTATTGGTTTTCTGATGTTCATGTTGATTCCGATGGTGCTTTCTCTCTACTATTCATTCTGTAAGTACGATATTCAGACACCGCCGGAATTCGTTGGTCTCAACAACTATATCCGCATCTTCACAAACGATAAGGTCTTTACCAAGGCACTCACCGTTACCTGTTACTATGCATTCATCGGCACACCGCTCAAAGTCATCTTCGCGCTGATCGTTGCCCTGATTCTCAATCATGAGACGCGCGCCGTCGGACTTTACCGTGCCGTCTATTACCTGCCTTCCATTATCGGCGGTTCCGTCGCCGTCGCCATTCTGTGGCGCCGCCTGTTCGAATCCACCGGTACCATCAATGCCATCTTCTCCAACGTCTTCCCTTCCCTGGCAGGTTTCAACTGGTTCAGTGAGGGTCCGGCCATCTGGGTTCTGATCATCCTGACGGTCTGGCAGTTCGGCTCTTCCATGCTGATCTTCCTCTCCGCCCTCAAGCAGATCCCCCGCGAGCTGTATGAGGCTTCCTGGGTGGATGGTGCCAACGGCATCCAGCAGTTCACCAACGTGACCCTGCCCATGCTGACCCCCACCATCTTCTTCAACCTCGTTCAGCAGACCATCAACTCCTTCCTTGCCTTCACCCAGTGCAAACTGATCACCAACGGACAGCCCAGAAACTCGACGCTGTTCTACACCGTGTATCAGTACAACAAGGCGTTCCCGGCACAGGGCAAGAGCCAGATGGGCTATGCCTCCGCACTGGCCTGGATCATGCTGATCATCGTCTCCGTCGTCACCATGCTCCTGTTCAAGAGCAGAAGCAAATGGGTCTTTGATGCTTAAGGAAAGGAGAGAAAACGATGACTACTGAAAAACGGATCAAGAACATCATCTATCATGTTCTGGTCGCCCTCGGCGGCTTTATCATGATCTATCCGCTTCTGTGGATGGTTCTCTCCTCTTTCAAGCCGACGGACATGATTCTCCCCACCGCCTCCAGCCTCATCCCGAAAGAATTTACCTTGCGGAACTACATTCAGGGCTGGAAAGGATTCATGGGTTACAGCTTCGGCACCTTCTTCATCAACTCCTTTATCATCTCTCTCTCGTCGACATTCGGAACCCTTTTCTCCTCATCACTGGTTGCTTTCGCACTTCAGCGTCTGCAGTTCAAGGGCCGGAAAATCCTGTTTACCCTTGTTCTCTCAACCATGATGCTGCCTGCCCAGATCCTGATGATCCCGCAGTTCATGTGGTTCCGTCATCTGAACTGGGTCGGTACCTACTATCCGATGATCCTCCCCTACTTCTTCGCCATTCAGGGCTTCTTTGTCTACCTCATCATGAACTTCATCGGCGGTATTCCAAAGTCCCTTGACGAAGCAGCCAAAATCGACGGATGCTCCTACTACCAGATCTTTTTTCAGATCATTCTCCCTCTGATCGTTCCGGCTCTGGTCACCTCCGCCATCTTCTCGTTCATCTGGCGCTGGGATGACTACCTCTCCGCACTGCTCTACGTCAACCGTGCGAGCATGCGTCCGGTGGCTCTGGCCCTGCAGCTGTTCAACGATCCGTCATCCGGTTCGGATATCGGCTCCACACTGGCCATGTCCACTCTGTCCATCGTGCCTGCAACCATCATCTTCCTGGTCTTCCAGAAGTCTCTGGTCGAGGGCATTGCCTCTACCGGTATCAAGGGATAATAATTGAAAAAACGCAGTCCCTTCAGACTGCGTTTTTCTCTTAAATGCCAGATCTCAGCCGGAACAATGCTGCATCGGCTATTGACCACCCGCTGAGACCCAGAAAGGAGTCCCATGAAAACATCCGCCTATCCAAACGGCACCATTGTTGGTGATTCCCTGCCGGGTTCACCGGAACTCTCTGCCCGCGGAAACGTCACGGCAGGCTGCCGCACAGACTCATTCATTCGCCCCTCCGTCCCCTCTCTGGCCAACGGCCTCAAGGATCTGCCCCTTCCGCTGCACGACCGGGTCATTCCCTACACCGTCTTTTATCCGGTCTGCGCGGATGAGCCCGGCGAAAACTGTGTTTACACGGATTATATGGGCCGGATCGACCTTGGCAACCTGCAGAGTTATACCTTTCCCGGCCGTGCCCGCTCCGGCGGCACCCCGGACCGTTCCATGGGTCCACGCCCCGTCGTGATCATCTCACACGGCTATCCCGGGTCCATGATGCTCCTGGTCAATCTGGCCGAGAACCTGTCCAGCAAGGGCTATATCGTCTTTTCCCTTTCGCATACGGACAATGCCTACACGGATTTTCTCCCGGAAGGGTCGCTTGAAAGCGCCCTCATTCACCGGTCCCTGGACCAGCGTGCCATGCTGGATGAACTGGCCAAACTCAACATCTCCGGTCCGCTTGCTGGTCTTCTGGATCTTGACCGGGTGGCGCTCATCGGGTTCAGCATGGGCGGTTACGGTCTGCTCCGGACCCTGGGGGCAAAGGTCAGTGACAAGGTTCTCAACGATCACGATTCCATCGCCTCTTTCCTGACTGAGCCGGACTGGCACGGCGATTCCCGTGTCAAGGCAGCTGTCCTTTTCGCCCCGGCCACCTTTCTGGTGGATGCCGCGCATCTTGAAGACATCCGCGTTCCAACGCTTTGGGGCTGCGGCACCATGGACCGGGTCGTCGGATACGATGCGGTTCATGCCGCCTTCCAAACCGCCAGAAACAGCCGCCGGACCATGATCAGTTACATCGGCTGCGGCCATAACGTGGCCAACAATCCGGCACCCTCCTGTGCCCTCAGCGCTGACTGGAGCATCCTCAAGCGCTGGGCGGATCCGGTATGGGATACCGCCAGGCTCAACACCATCAATCTGCATTTCATCACGGCTTTCCTCAGACAGTCGCTCCTGGGTGAAAACGGCGAGGCCTATTATGCCGGCCTCAGGGAGGGCGAGCCTCTCCCCGGCTTCACCGCGGATACCGATGTGGGTGTTCGCGTCGAGCACCTGGCGGAAAACTGAATGCATCTTAATCGGAGGATCTAATGAAACAGCTGAACATTTTCGCATTTGCCGATGAAGCCAGCCCGATGATCGACGGACAGATCACCGCCATGCTTCGCAATCAGCTTCAGGGCCTTGAAATCCGGGGCGTGGACGGGGTGAACATTTCGGACATTTCGCTTGCCAAGGCGAAAGAGGTCCACCGGAAGCTCAGTGACAACGGACTGCGTGTCTGGTCCATCGGCTCCCCCATCGGCAAGATCCCGGTGAACGGAGATCACGCCACCCATACGGAAGCCTTCCGCCGCACGCTGGAGATTGCCTCCGTCCTTGAAGCGGAAAACATCCGTCTCTTCTCCTACTATATCGAAGAGGGAAAAGATCCCGCGGACTATCGTGATGCCGTCATCGATCACCTCGGTGCTCTTCTTGCCTTCGGCGAGGGATCCGGCATCCGTCTGTGTCACGAGAACGAAAAGGGCATTTACGGTGACAATGCCGTCCGCTGTCTGGACCTGCTCAATACGTTCCCGAACCTGTATGGCATTTTCGATCCCGCAAACTTCATTCAGTGCGGACAGGATACCCTTGAGGCCTGGGAAATGCTGCACAGCCGGATCTGCTATCTGCACATCAAGGATGCCCTGAAAGACGGCACGGTCGTGCCTGCCGGATACGGAGAGGGTCACCTGCCTGAGATTCTTGCCGCGTATATCGCCCAGGGCGGTTCTGCGGTTACCGTTGAGCCCCACCTGCAGGCGTTCAGCGGCCTTGACCATCTTGAGCGTCCCAAGGAAGACCGGAAGCTGGGCACCGGTTTCCATTTCAAGGATCACGATGAATCCTTTGACAAGGCCTGCAGTTCCCTCCGCGACATTCTGAATTCTCTGTAACCTTCCAAATTTTCTTCCAATGAAAGGAGTTTTCTCATGGCTGACTTTATCCGTCTTGGAATCATTGGCATTGGCAATCAGGGCTCCATGTATGCCCGCCGCATCGTAAAGGAAAACTGGTGTCCCGAGATCCGTCTGACCGCCATTGCGGACAAGAATCCCGACCGAATTGAGTGGGCGAAATCCGCCATTTCTTCTGATGTTCATTACTTTGAGGATGCCATTGCCATGCTGGACAGCGGCGTCATTGACTCCTGTATCGTCGCTGTTCCCCATTATGATCATCCCCGTCTTGTCATTGAATGCATGAAGCGCGGCATTCACGTCATGTGCGAAAAGCCTGCCGGCGTCTATACCCTGCAGGTCCGTGAGATGATGGCCGAAGCGGACAAGCATCCCAAAGTTGTCTTTGGCATGATGTTCAATCAGCGCACCAACTGCCTCTACCGCAAAATGCGGGAGCTGATCCAGAGCGGCAAATACGGCCGTGTGCGCCGCGCCAACTGGCTGATCACCAACTGGTATCGTCCGCAGTTCTACTATGACAGTGGCGACTGGCGTGCCACCTGGTCCGGCGAAGGCGGCGGCGTTCTGCTCAATCAGTGCCCGCACCAGCTGGACCTTTGGCAGTGGATTCTGGGAATGCCCGTAAAGGTTCAGTCCTTCATGCGCTTTGGTCAGTGGCATGACATCGAAGTGGAAGACGATGTCACCACGTACATGGAGTATGCGGACGGACATACCGGCGTCTTTACCACCTCCACCGGCGATCCGCACGGAACCAACCGTTTTGAGGTTCAGATGGACGGCGCGCAGCTGATTGCTGAAGGGGAAACCCTGATGCTGGCTGAACTGGATCAGCTGGAACAGGACTGGACAAAGACCAACAAGGAGGCCTTTGGCTCCGTTCCCTGCAAGGTCATTAATGTTGAAATGGATGGACTCAATCCGCAGCATCAGGGCGTTCTCAATGCCTGGGCCGGTGCCATTCTGCGTGGCGAGCCGCTGGTTGCGGATGGTCACGAGGGCATTAACGGACTCATGCTCTCCAATGCCATGCACCTCTCCGCTTTCCTCGGAAAGCCCGTTGAGCTGCCCTTTGATGAAAAGCTCTACTACGATGAGCTCATGAAACGCGTGGCCACCTCCAAGCGCAAGAGCGGCGGCCCCGCCGTTTTCGCCGACACCGCCAATTCATTCGCCGGAACCAAGTAAACAACAAAAGCAGGAGCGAGCTCCTGCTTTTTCTATTTCTCAACCCAAGATGATGTATCCTGTTTTTCAAGCATTGTATCGTTTCACCATACAGCTTTTTTGGCAGAAGCAGATTCCATAGGCTTTGCATCCCACATATCCATCATCCAGAATCCCTTCCTCATATCTCTTGTCCCTGATCTGGGAAAAAGCCTCGTTAATTCCATCCTGCATTTCAATGAATTTCTTTCTTGCCTTCACTTCAAAGAGAATGGCCGGAAGATCATGTTTAATCGGATACAGGACAATATCCGGACGTCCATTTCCTTCTTCACGATTCGACCGTGCCACATAATCCGGCACGGCATGAAGCAGGGACAGCAAGAAGTCGTGATAAAAACTCTCTGCGCCATCAAATGTGCTGATCATCATTTCCATAAGATGATTGATGCAGTCTTCCATTCCTTCCGCATCATCATTCAGAACAGATCGAACCAGCGGACTCAGGTCCTCTTTCTGCATCCGTTTTTCAAACCATTTACGGATCTGATTTTTATAAATACTCCTTATTTCCACATTGGGAATTGACAGACGTCCAACAATAACGTCTCCATCCAGTCTTTCCGAAACTTTTTTCAGATAACCGGTAAAGAACAGAAAGTTCCATAAATTGTCTGCCGATTCACCGATTTCCTCATACGTGATATCCTCATGAATCTGCTTCTCAATCGTTCCGCCCTCAACAAGTCTGTTCAGATCTTCCTTCATGGCCGCATCTGCTCCGGCTATCAGATCCCGAATAATTTGATTTGAGGATGTATTTGACCAATAGGGTTCAGGAAATTTTTTGTTTTCATTGACAATCCCATCCACATAATTGGTTATACTCCAGGGATTATAGATTTCCGTCTCGCCAAAGATATAACCATCATACCATTCCTTCACCTCAGGCGTTTTTGACTCAATTCCATAGTCTTCAAGCATCTGCATCGTTTCCTGTACCGTAAAACCAAAGGCTTCATCAAATGCCCCTGACCTGATAGAATTGATTTTCAAATTGTTCATACCTGTGAAAATGCTTTCTTTGCTGATCCGAAGACAGCCGGTGATCACGGCAAGCTCAAGTGCATTATTCGTTTTGAGACATGACTCAAAAAGGGAGCGAATAAAACTGGCCATTTCCTGATAGAAACCCTCCTGATACGCATTTTCAAGCGGGACATCGTATTCATCAATCAGAATCAGGGCTTTTCTCCCATGATAGTGCATCAGGGCATCTGAGAGCAGTTTTACCGATGTCGAATACCTTGCCATTTCTGCGAGACCTGATTTTTCATCTTCAAACACACTGTCCTTTCCGGAAACGGACAGTTCTTCAATGATCTTCCTGTCAGCCAAAGGCAGTCTCCCCTGTGTCCAGAGATAGGAATGCCTTTTAATCTCGGAAATGATATTTTCCCTCAGTTTCTTAAATGAAGAAATAAAGTCAGGCTGTCTTGCAGACTTAATCGACAGATTAATCACCGGATATTTTCCCATCATGGATAGAATCTCTTTCGGTGCCCCCATGATTTTCTTTCCTTCAAAATACCGGCTTTTATCTATCTCTTTCCCATCGTTGTCATATTCGAGTTCAAAAAAAGTCTGAAGCATGGAAAGTGCGAGCGTCTTGCCAAATCTTCTTGGCCGGGTGAATAAGGTTACCTTTCCGCCTTTTTCAACGAGATCACGAACCAGCATGGTTTTATCGACATAATACAGATTTTGCTCGATGAACTCCTTGTAATTCTCATATCCAATCCCTATTTTTTGCATTTACTCCCCCGGAGAAACTTGCTCTCTTCTTTCACAGTTATCTGTCTGTGGGAATCACGTGATCACTGTTCGGCGGACAATTCCTCTATTCCCCGTTCCGCTTCAATATGCTCAAAGAAATCATTCTTTTTCTCATCCGGACCCACGGCCGTGTAGTAAAGGCCAAACAGGCGGTTATCGTGTTTTCCGGAGTCCCGGACGACATATTTCCCCGAATCCTGGGTACGATGACGCTTAAATGCTTCACAGGCAACGTCAAACCCGTTTTTCCCGTCAAAGGCAGTCAGCGGCTGGCGCCAGTCCATGACAATCGGGTTCTCCTCATACAGATGGATGTACACTTTCCGGATCTGCCACGGATCCAGCGCGGCATCTTTCCCGGTCAGTTCATACGCCGGATCCGCTGCCAGTTTCAAGGCCCGAACCAGTCCCCAGGCACAGGCTTTATGTGCCCCATGCCCGTATTCTCCGTTAAAGTCATGCGTCACCGCCACCAGCGGCCGGTATCGCCGGATTATCCCGGTAATAAACTGCAGGACGTTCTCCTCACCCCACATCTTGATAATGTCCCTCGTCTGGGAGGCATACCGGTCGATAAAGACATCTCCTCCGGTCACGATGGGATATTCCCGCACGCCGCAGGTCCAGAGGCAGTCCAGCAGCTCACACTTTCTGCTGGCAGGCTGTTTGGTGACATTGACCACAAGAACTTTTTTCCCGCGTTCCCCCCGGTAATATGGAATGGTTCCGCCAAACCAGAGGACCTCGTCATCCGGATGGGCGGAAAGGACCAGCAGATCCGCCTCCCCTTCAAAAGGCTTCCACCGCTCTACCCAGTCCGGAACACATCCGGCACCCAGGAGCTGGATCTCTGTCACGCAGAAATCCATGGAACCGCTGTTGTGAATCCGAAAATGACGCAGACCATCTACCGGAATGTACTCGTTGTAATACAGAGCCTTCCGTGCTCTCCCCGTCGGCTGCCATGTACCCTCACTGTCCTGCACCTCCAGCTGGTAGGCGGAGAGTTCTCCGCCCCACTTGACATACAGGCCGAAGCAGTCCTGTCCCTCCGGCAGTTCAAATTCCAGCCAGCCGTTTGGTCCCCCGTTCCACGCGGTCTTATACCGGTCATCCGTGAGCCAGTCCCGGTCATTCCCGTTCCGGTTTACATGAATCCGGGCAAGCCCGGTAATATCCGCCGCCGGTGTACTGCTCTGTTCAACTGCTTCAATGAAGCGTTCCGAAAAAGTGTCATCTGGCTGAAGCTCTTCATTTTGCGCCGTCCGGTCAAAATTGCCGCCCGGTGACTGAGAAAGATCCATCCGCACGCCGCCGATGCCCTTGCCCTTCTCCGCCGCTGCCATCCAGGGCAGCAGCAACAGACACAGGCATACCATCCATCTATTCATCGTACCGAACATGAAAACCTGATTCCTCCTCACTCAGCGGCATTTCCCATTCCTGCCGGTCCGTTATCTGGACATAATTTTCGGCAGCAATGCGCTGAATCATCCGCTCGATCTCATCTGCCGGGCCCTGCACTTCCATCTCCACCGCTCCATCCCAGCGATTCATGACCCAGCCCGTCAGCTCTGCAAGTGCCGCCGCATGGACGGCCCGATACCGGAAGCCAACTCCCTGAACATCACCCGAAAAGACAAAGTGTTTGCGTATCCTGGGCATCGTCTTTCTCCCTTTTTGGATTTCCTTCTCATCTGTTACGATAGCCGCCTGGTTTGAGTCCGGCTCATGCGCAGATCCATTTCTGATTAACGCCTGAGGAAATCCGTGAACATGTCCGCCAGTTCACTGACGATGTCCTCTGCGCTTTTTCCCTGCTCCTCTATCGTAACATCCGCATAGCGTTCATAGAGCGGCATCCGTTCCTCATACAGCATCCGAAGGGTCTGTCCCTCCGAAAGCACAACGCCCCGCTGCCGGATATTCTGAAGGCGGGCGGCCAGCGTATCATATGCCACCGACAGGTACACCACCGTACTCTGTTCACGAAGACGGGCCATTGCCCGGTCTCCGTAGACGGCACTGCCGCCGGTCGCAATCACCGCAGGCACCGGCAGATTCATCTCAAGAATCACCCGTTCCTCAAGCTGTTTAAACCCTTCCGGTCCATATCGGTCGATCAGCTCGGAAAGCCGGGCTCCGGACTGTGTCTGAATCAGCAGATCCGTATCCAGGAATGCGGTTCCCAAAACCTTTGCCAGAATCACGCCGACCGTGCTTTTCCCGGATGCCGGCATTCCGATCAGCGTGATGCCATTTTTCCCCATTTCAAACCTTCTTTCCCCATCCATCCGTTTCTGACCTCCGTTCCCGGGGCAGGCGCCGTCTAAAGAGATAAACATGCCCTGCAACAGGGCATGTTTATCTCCGTTCCTGCGGGGCTCAATTGGATTTGCGTCCATGAATCCGGGCAAGCAGCCATTCCTTCTTCTTTTGCTGATCCGTCTCCGGCGGATCACCGCGAAGGAATGGGAGTGCCAGTTTCAGACGTTTTTTTGCCTTGGCGATCGTTTGTCTGGTCTGATCCTCTGAAAGACCCGTTTCCTCTGCCACCTCGGCAAGCGGTTTTCCTTCCATAAACCGCTTTTCAATGACCACCGCATCCGTCAGGCTGCGGCCCGAAAAAAGCTCTATGGCAAGACGAAGCTCAATATCTTCCGGCCATTGTCGGTCCTCCTCAATATGATGAAGAAGACATGCCGGATAGGGTTCCGTAACCGCTTTCACGCCATCCAGATAGACGAACGTCTTAATTCCTTTCTCCCGGGCATAATCAATCGTTCTCTGCGTGCTCCCGGCTTCTCCATTGTAGAAGGCGATCACCAGACTGGAATGATCCACGAGCCAGCGATTTCGGCGGTCCAACGCATTTTCATCATAGCGGTCAGCCATCGTCACCCGATAGTCAGCCGCCTTCCATACCTCTGTATACCGCTTCTTCCACTCCTCTTTCCATCGCGCATCAAAAGAAAGATACGGTGTGACAGCAATGAGCCGGAGGGCATCATTGGTCTTTTTCCTGGCAAGGACAATCTCCGCTGCCCAGAGGTCGACCCCCATGCCCATGCCGGTAAGAAAGGTGGTTTTCCCCTCTGCCACAGCCTCATCAATCCGGTCTTCCAGCCATTTCCGCACCTGCGCTTCACTTTCATCCAGCTTGGATGCCCGGTGGCCGGTAAAGCAGCAGCGACGCAAACGTTTTTCTTCCTCCGTCATTTTCCCGCCTCCTTCTCCGTTCAAAAAAGGAGTTTGCCCAATCTCCGATCGCTTTTTTCTGATCCGGGTCAGGATCGGGCCGCTCCGACAAATGACCTCCCCTGCCTGCCTTTCCGTGGACTATCCCTGCCAAAATCGCGGCAGTTGAGAGCATCCTAAAAACAGCGGTGCGCAGGGACAAACTGCGGCTAAAAGAGCTTTTTCAGAAAAATACGCTTTCCTGCAGATTTACTCTGCCCAGCTGCCATTTCTGAAAATGGGCACCGCTTTCCCATCCGGACGCACGCCGTCTATCGACAGATCCTCTGCGCCGATCATGAAATCGACGTGAATAATGGAGTCATTGATTCCCATTTCCCGTGCCTGTTCCATGGTCAGATTATCGCCATCCGGCAGGACTTCCTTGAAACCCATGCCCAGGGCACAGTGGCAGCAGGCATTTTCATCAAACAGCGTCGCATAGAACAGACCGAACTGATTGACCGGACTCTCTTTGGGTACCAGCGCCACCTCACCCAGCATGGCGGCACCCTCATCCATATGGATCATCTTTTCCAGCAGTTCCTGTCCTTTTTCCGCCCTGCAGGAAACGGCACGGCCGTCCTTAAACGTGATGGAGAAATTATCAATCAGCTGACTGTTATAAGAAAGCGGCTTGACCGCCACCAGCGTTCCCTCACATTTTCCGGCCAGCGGCGAGGTAAAGATTTCCTCTGTCGGCATATTGGGAATATAGGATGCGCCATTTTTACTATTAACGGCACTCGCGCCTTCCCATTTTGCCCCCGGAATCAATTCCACCGTAAAGTCTGTTCCATTGACGCTCCGATACCGGAGGGAGGCAAATCCCTGGTCATTGAGCCAGGCCGCCTTCTTTGAAATGAACTCCGAATGTGCCTTCCATTCCTCTACCGGATCATTTTCTTCCGTCACACGTACCGTGGTCAGAATCGCCCTCCAGAGCTGATCCACGGCATTCTCCGAATCCGGATAGCACTTCTTGGCCCATTTTTCCGACGGATAGGCCGCGATCACCCACTGATGCTTTCCTTCAATCGCATTCCGATACAGCTTGACCACCTTTCCCCGGCACTGAGCCACCTCCGAGAGTTTGGCAGGATCAATCCCGCTCATGGCGTCCGGATCATCCGACACGATAAAGATCCTGCAGGGAAGATCCTCAACCATCTGGCTGAGTTTTTCCTTCTCCCACGGGAGCACCGTGGAAAGGGTTTCCGTGTCCGCATAAAGATAATTCAGTCTTGAATAGGCATCAAATGTCCAGTCAACATTGACTTTTTTAGCCCCGGCTTTATAACATTCCTCGATGATCAGCGCAGCAAACGCATGCTGCTCCACAGAAACTGTCAGCAGGACCGTCTGTCCCGGCTGGACATTGACGCCGGTCCTCACAATCAGCTCTGCGTATTTTCGCAGCAGGTTTTCTGAAATGCTCATAACGAAGTTCCCCCTTTACCATTCACAAGGTGCGTTCCGGTGATCCTGACCGGTTCATTCCCGTCACTCAGAATCGTTTTCTCTGATCTCATCAAAACTGTCCGGAGAATCGTGACTCTCCTCTTCCGCTCTGCAGAGTGGTTTCTTTCCGGATGCACCTCATTGTGTCACTGTTATAACGCATCCCGTCCGTTCGTGTCAAGTCATGATTTCTCTGACCGCAGGCGGCTCTGCAGATGGACTCACCTGTTCATTGTCCGGATACAGATAATCCTTTATCCGGATGAAATACTCCCGTTCTGACTCCTCCGCAAAATTCCTTGCATCACTTTCACATTGCTGATAGTAGTAGGAATCGAAATTCCCGTCTGTGCCGGTATAATTCTGGAACTCCTGGGCATATTCCCTGACATCCCGAAAGAGGATAAGGCCTCTGCTTTCCTGACCGGACTCGAGCAGCAGATCGACCAGACGATGCTGATACGCATGACAGGCCTCATGACAGACAGTATTGATCAGTTCCCACGGGGAATCGTATAACAGAGATGTCATGCTGATCCGGATTTCATGTGTTTTGTCATGGTAGGTTCCCGCCTTGTCCCGGCTCATATCCTCAGCACCCACATTCAGTTCATGCGGCAGTCCCAGATAGTTCCGCTCGATATTGGCCACGGTCTGAAGGACATTCAGCTTTTCCCGGGCAGTGTACTGTTCCCATCTTCCGTCAGCCAGCGCCGTCAGGGTATTCATGTTGTTCTGGATGGTCTGTGCTTCGGTATTGTCACCGGCCGGCGGCACCGCGGCTTTGATCAGCGCTGAATTAAACGCGCGTGCCGATCCCGTCACCGCAATGATCACGGCAAAGCCGAACCCAATCATTCTCTGCATGACCATCGCCATCCAGCGGCCCTCAGGCAGGACAGACTGCCCGGCCATAACCCGCCTGACAACCTGCCATGTAAGGAATGCCGAAACCGCAGAGGTGAGATAAAGCAGCACTGTGCTGATCAGTTCCGGACGGACAGGCATATAGGCAAGCACCGTATAGATTCCGTATCCGATCAGCAGATTAAAACAGACGCTGATGATATTTCGGTGATGCCGGATATTCAGGAGTGTTCCAAGACCTGTTCCGGTCAGGACAAGTCCCCACAGAACAGCCTTGGACAGGACGAGTGTCTGATGCTCAAGGGATCTGAACAGGAAGAGCCGAAACCAGACCATCCCGATCAGCATCCAGAAAACGTTGTTGACCAGATAATCGGCGATTCCATCCCGGTTTCCGGCAAAACGGGAATGCCTTTCTTTCCGGACAGGATAAATGTATCCCTGATCAGGATGATAGCCCAGGATCACGCCGGCCTGTTCCCTCGTTGAAAAAGACAAGTTTTTTCTCATGGTGTCATCCTCCTCCTCAACTCTGGTCATTTGTCCCAGACACGTTGCCAGCAGCACGAATTGCTCTTCCTGTCGCGGTGCGGCAGGGCCACTCCATCGGCCAGTTTCACGGAACCGTTATATCACAGCATCTCCTTCCATTGCAATAAACGGATGGTTGAAAGGGGCATTGCATGCCCGGAATAAACCAGCCGGAGCAGAAACTGCTCCGGCTGCGTCTGGGCTGTTTACTTTTTAAAGGGATAGTTCTTAACGCTCTCCGCCTCCCAGTTCAGGCGGCCATAGCTGCGGGTCAGTCCGAAGATCTTCTCCTCAACCTTTTTGGTCAGCATGCCCGGCCGGAGACGCCAGAACCAGTTGTCCTCCTGATGCGCAGGATTGTTGATTCTCGCCTCACTGCCCAGTCCGAGATGATCCTGAAGCTGAATGACACAGGTCTCGGCACGGCTGATCATGGCTGCGCGGACAAATACTTCATGCATATGCGGCGCATCACTCATTTTGACGCCGAAGTAATCGCAGATCATCTGCTGGATTTCCGGCTTCAGGGACGCAAACCAGCCGTTCACCGGATCATTGTCATGGGTGCCCGGATAGACCACGCAGTGTTCCGGAATGTTATGAATCAGATAATCATTCAGGGCATGGGTGTCATCGGGATCAAAGGCAAACTGCAGAACTTTCATGTTCGGATAACCGGACTCGCGCACCATCTGCCGGACAGATTCGGTCATGTAACCCAGATCCTCCACGATGACCGGCTTGTATCCCATGTTCCGCGCCATCTGATGGAACAGAGCCATTCCGGGTCCCTTCATCCATTTGCCGTCTTTTGCCCCTTTGCCGGCCGGGATGGCGAAATACTCATCCAGTCCGCGGAAATGGTCGATTCTCAGCAGATCACACTGTTCGAAGTTGTACCAGAGGCGGGCCATCCACCAGCCAAACCCGTCCTCCATATGCTTATCCCAGCGGTACAGCGGCGTTCCCCAGATCTGGCCATCCACCGCGAAATCATCCGGCGGGCAACCCGCGACTGCGGTCTGATGATTGTCCTCATCCAGCTGGAACATGTCCGGATGTGCCCAGACATCCGCGCTGTCAAAGGAAACATAGATCGGAATATCGCCGATAATCTGAATCTTTTTGCCGTTGGCATAGGCTTTCAGTGCTCTCCACTGCTGATCGAATTCAAACTGCAGGAACTTGTGAAACTCAATGTCAAAATACAGTTCCCGGTTGTAATAATCAATGGCATTCTGCCAGCGATGGCTGATGTCATGCGGCCATTCAGGCCATTCTTTTCCGCCGAAAAAGTCCTTGAGTGCCATGAACAGGGCATAGTCATCAAGCCACCATCCATTGTTCCGGGTGAACTCCTGATAGTCCTCCCGCTTGTAGATCTCGCTGCGCTCATAGGCTTTTCTCAGCAGCGGCAGCCGGCGGGCATTCAGTTTCTCATAATCAATCCTGTCCGGATCAATTCCGAAGTCCTCGGCATCAATTTCCTCGCGTGTCAGAAGGCCTTCCTTCTCCAGTGCATCCAGACTGATGTAAAACGGATTTCCGGCAAACGCGGAGAATCCCTGATAAGGTGAATCATACGCCAGGGGCATATGGTTCGGCGGGTTCAGCGGCAGGATCTGCCAGTAGGTCTGTCCGGATCTCTCCAGAAAATCGACGAACTGATACGCCGCCTCATCAAAACAGCCGATCCCGTATTTGCTGGGAAGACTGGAAACAGGCATAAGAATTCCCGCAGTGCGACTCATGATAAATCTCCTCACTTATAAGTTCTCTGACGGTTTTTCATTTTGGGAACAGAAAAACCGGACACTATTTTAACAATTTCGCCCTTCAAGTTCAATATCCATCTTTATCATCCGGAAAAGAGAGGCCCAACCAGCGACAGATTGTCAGATCCGGACCATGACAAAGCCTCTCAGGCAAATGACCAGCCGTGAGGCCCGTAAAAGAGTGCCCCATGCAGCGGCAGCTTGTCAGATTCCTGTCGGAACAAAGCCGTATGGCTGACAGCATTCATTCGCCTCCGGGCATTTTTCGTCAGTTCGGATCTCTCAGCGAACGGCTGACCTCTTTCCAGACCTTTTCCCAGATTGGACCGGTGGCACAGCCGACCCGAAGTCCCCAGGGTTCATACCAGTTGAAGGTAGCCACATTACCATCCAGCAGCCAGTCCTGCGGCAGTGCCGTGTTTTCCCAGTCCAGCGGCACCGCGGGTTCTGCGGCGGCCGCATTGCGGCGCAGCATCCCGGCAAGTTCCTCCTCCTGATCGTGCGGGAGCGTATCCGGCTTGACGGAATAGAACAGGGAGGTTCCGCTGCCGGCCAGCAGTCTGCCCCACTGCCGGTTATATTGCCACGGAATCAGATCTGAAATCCCGATGCAGTCCGCGTCAATGTCAAAAAATGCCCTGTGCTGCGGCAGGCGGAACGCCAGGGTATTGACCCCGATCCGCAGCGTGCGTTCCCACATCAGTCCGCTGGTATCATCCCCGGTGCGGTGCATATGCATCAGCCCGGCCCCGAGATGCCCGACGGTATTGCATCCAAGAACCAGCATGTCATGCTGCGAGGCACTTTCCAGAATGGCCTCATACAGTGCCACAATAATCTCGGCACTCGTCCGGCTCCGGTCCGCAAAGTGCCAGCCCTCATCCGCCATTTCATAGGGCATTTCGCTGCCCCAGCGGTTCATCAGGTCAAAGGTGGTAAAGTCATGCTTGAGCAGGCGGAATCCCCATGCACCGATCTGTGAAACGATCCCCTTGACATGCTCCAGTGCCTCCGGAACGGAGGGATCCAGGGCACCGTTATGGGGCAGGCGCCAGGACGCCGGAATGTCCGGACTGTTGTCCTGCAGAAGGCGTACCCAGATGCCGGGGATCACGCCCATATTCCGGATTTCACCGGCCAGTGTGCCCATATCGCCAAAATGCGCATTGGGCGTCCAGGGGCCGCCATTGTACGTCTCCTCAAAGGTCCCGTCCGCATGATAGCGATCCCGCTGCCAGCAGTCATCGATCACAAAATAGGGCCGGTTCGGAATCCCCTCGGTCAGTCTGGCCAGATAGGCCGCATCCCTCAGAACATCCTCACGGGAACTGCGTCCATAGGCATAATACCAGTTGTTGGAACCATATACCGGTTTCTCCGGCAGAATCGGATCGCTGCACATGGTCCGGCAGAACTTCTGCGCTGCCTCAAATGTGCCAATCCCTTTATAGTTCCGGCAAACGACCTCCGCCGCCAGCAGACGGCGTCCGGCCAGCAGGACACCCTCTCCGCCGCAGCGGACATCCAGCCAGAGGGTAATCCCCTCCGTATCAATCATCCAGCTGCAGATGGCCGCAGGGCGAACACGCACGCCGTATCCCGTCGTGCCATTCGCCTGTTTGACCAGGGCATACCAGGGTAATGTCTGATAAGGCAGGATATTGTGCCAGGCAAGATCCCCATAGGAACGCTCCCAGGCATCCCCCAGAACCTGGCCCCGAAGCCGTCCGGCAAAATGCCAGCGAAGCCGTACCTTGCAAAGAGGAGAATCCCCGGCCGTCACCCAGACAGCCAGCCGGTCATCCTCACAATTGGTCTCAACACACACATCCTTAACCCGGAAACAGCCCGCTTTCATTTCATCCGGCTGAGCCGGATCATTTTCCACCATTACGACATCCGGAATCCGCTGAATATTCTCAAACATTTGCCTTACCCTTTCTTCCGTGTGCTCACAAAATGCAGCTGTACAGCCTCATAATCCTCTCTGGCCTGGTCCACTGCCACACCGCCATGCATCAGGGCCGCGCCGGTAAAGCATCTGTCCGTCCCTTCCAGCTGATACGTTTCCCCGGGCAGCAGCCCCTGAAGACGGATATACGGGAAGGGCGAATTGGCCCGCACATGGGTCATAACCAGACTGACCAGTGCCTCACTGCCATCCCGGGAGGTGATCATCCAGGCGACATAATCCCGGTTTTCATCCAGTTCCGTCAGGCGGTAATAGGTTCCATCGGCAATCAGTTCCTGATAGCGGTGATACGCCCGAACCTGCTCCCGGATGCTGTCCTTTTCTGTTTCCGACAGCTTTTCCGGATTCAGTTCAATGCCAAACGTGCCTGACTGAGCCACGATTCCTCTGGTATTCAGCGACACAATCCGGCCGGTCTGGTGATTGGGGGATGCCGACACGTGGGATCCCATGGCACTGACCGGATAGCCATACGAAGTGCCCCGCTGAATCTCCAGCCGCTCGACCGCGTCCGTATCATCCGAGCACCAGATCTGGGGACAGTAAAACAGCATTCCCGCGTCAAAACGTCCGCCTCCGCCGGAGCAGCCCTCAATCATCAGGTCAGGATACCGCGCCTCAAGCCGCTCCAGAAGCCGGTAGGTTCCCAGCATAAACCGGTGCGCCACCTCTCCCTGACGATTGGCCGGCAGAGCATGAGAATATACATTGGCGACAGACCGGTTAAAGTCCCACTTCACGTATTCGATTCTGGCCTCATCCAGCACGGCACACATGGCCTTATAGATGTAATCCACCACGTCCTCTCTGGACATGTCCAGCACCATCTGATTCCGTGACATCACCGGTTTCCGGTCCGGATCCGTGAGTGCCCAGTCCGGATGTGCCCGGTAAAGATCCGAATCCTCACTGATCATCTCCGGTTCAAACCACAGTCCGAACTTCATTCCCATCTCATGCACCCGGTCAGAGAGCTCCCGCATGCTGCATCCGAGCTTGCGTTCATTGACCACCCAGTCGCCCAGACCCGAACTGTCATCATCCCGTTTGCCGAACCATCCATCGTCCAGTACCAGCATTTCCATGCCCATCTCCCGGGCAGCACGGGCAAAATTCAGGATCTTCTCCGCGTCAAAATCAAAATAGGCTGCTTCCCAGCTGTTGATCAGAACAGGCCTGGGCTGTCTCCAGCGGGCGGCAATCACCTGCTGACGGAGAATGTCATGATACTGACGGCTCAGGCCGTTCAGGCCCTGTGCACTGAATGACAGAATGACCTCAGGCGTTTCAAATGCCTCGCCCGGTGCCAGTGTCCAGGCAAATCCATCCGGGTGAATGCCCGAAACAAGCCGGACACCACCAACCTGGTCCACCTCCATCTCCTCCAGATGATTTCCGGAATACACCATCATGGCGCCATAGCACTCACCGGACTTTTCCGTCGCATGCCGTTCACAAAGAATCACAAAGGGATTGCTGTGATGACTGCTCATTCCCCGGCGGGAACCGAAAGAAACCACGCCCCGGGGCAGCGGCATGCGTTCCGGAATCCGCTCCATGCAGTGACGTCCGTGAAAATGCAGCACATCATACTCCCCGAACGGGAAATCCAGACACGCAGAGGCTGCCTTCCGGATCACCATCTCCTGCCCGCTCCGGTTCAGCAGACGTACGGAACGGACAATGACATCCTGCGACGGAAAAACATGATACCGAAGTTCCGCTTCAAGACCAATCACCTTGTCCTGCAGGGTCACAATCAGGGTCTCCGTTTCATCGCTTTCCCTCACAAAGGGCATCCCGGGAAGCGCTTTCCGTCCTTTCTCCGTCCGGACCCCCGCAAACCGCAGATCCACACTCCGGCTTCCGTTTGCACCGGTCACCTGGACCGCTGAAACCCGGTAATCCCCCACTCCGCTCCCGGAATACTCCTGCGGCAGCTGGTCCAGGGAATAGGTACGCTCATTCCGCATTTCATACGGGTTTCCGGAAAAGCCCCGGTCTGCCGTCCGAACCAGATAACTCATGTCCTCATCTGTTTTCTGTCCATAGTACAGATGCAGAAGCACACCGCTGCTGTCTGCCTTCATCTGGTACAGTGTATGCGCCGTTGTCAGGGAAAAGACCCCGGTCCTTTCATTTACCTGGATGCTCATTGTAAATCTCAACTCCTCAATTAATTTCGTTCATTAGATCGTATCTATGATCACCATTTTTCCCGAAGGAACGCACATCATCATCCTGATGCCACTCACAGGAAAACGGCCCCCTCTTTTTGCTCATCATCTTTCCATCATACGAAGCCGCTGAATGACGTTTGCCCGTCAGCCTCCGACTCTTCTGCCACATTCTTTTATCCAAATTTTATCAGAATTTCGACGCCTGCTCAACCTGTTTTTATTCTCCGGTTTCCTGCAGATTGACCGCTCTCCGGCTGTGCCCTGGGTCCGTCCAAAGCTGTTTGAGAGCCTTTTTCGCGATTCCTTTCTGCAGACACTCACGGCTTGACAACTTCCCTGCTTCAGGGCATACTGTTCCGCAGCTTTGCAAACACCGCCAATGATCCCTGTCGCAGCCAGTGAATTTCGCGATTCTGTCCGCCGTGGCATTTTCCGTCATTCGTCTGTTTTTCGCAGTGGCCGTGCCTGAGGAGCGGCCCTGTCCTGAAGCGACCGTTTGTCATATAGGGCCGGAACAAATCTGCTCCGGGGAAAGATCCGCATTGAGAGGGAGGAAGATACATGCACCAACCTGTTACCGTTTATGCACTTCATACCGCTGACATTCAGCAAATGGACTGGACACCGTTATATACGGCAATGCCGGAACGCATGAAGAAAGCGAAACGTTTCCGTTTTGAGAAAGATCGTCTTCTCTGTATCGGCGCAGGACTGCTCCTGCTGCATGCTCTCCCGCTTCGCAATGAATCTGAGCTGCAGACCGGTCCATACGGGAAACTGTTTGTTCCGGGAAAACGCTTTTTCAATCTTTCCCACAGCGGCCACTGGTGCATTCTTGCAGCCGGCGATATGGAGATTGGCGCAGACATTGAAGAAATTCGTGAAAGCAATGTTTCCATCGCTTCATCTATTTATTCTCCCCGGGAGATTGAATGGATGAATGAGCAGCCTCTGGACCGGTTTCATCTACTCTGGACCTGGAAAGAAAGTGTCATGAAAGCGACCGGGCTCGGTCTGAATCTTAACCCAAAATCCATTGATGTGCTTCCTTTCACCCAGGACAAACCGATTTCCCTGAATGGCCGTACCTGGTACGCAAAAAGCGGCAATATTCCCGGATACCGATACAGCCTCTGCACGGCTCACCCCATCGACAGCTGGAACTGGGTTGACGGTTCAGCCCTCATTCATCCCTCAGGCCAGGAGACGGCCAATAAGCCGTAACCCGACCGCTTCACCGTACACAAAAAGCATGCCCGCAGGCATGCTTTTCTCGTTAAAATTCCTATTCGTTCAGGGTGACATCTTCGTCCGTTTAAAACCTCCTGAATTTATTCGACGACTGCCGAATAAATCATTTCCATTATAAACCGGTCTCCGGCTGTATCCGGCAGACGTTACAGATACCCAGATCTGGCCATTCTTTCCTGCTTTGCCGGTCTTTAAAACCCTGCTTAATTTAATCCCTGTTTCGACGAAATTTTCAAAAAGGGCAATATTTGTTTTTTAGTTTTAAAATTCGGTCTGCCTGTCTCCCGGCAGATTCGGAGAAACGG
>DGWH01000124.1:0-7850 GCA_002395225.1 Christensenella sp. UBA4263 | reverse complement strand
TGCCGGCATAGTCATAGACAGCGGAATCCAGGTCGAGCACCAACGCCGGGATGATGGCCGCATCCGCGCAGGTCACCAGAATTCCACGGTTGAACATGCAGCCGTTTTCATCCACGTAAACCACATTGGAATGGGTATATCCGGTGGTGCGGGTGATCCAGAAACCGTTTCCCTCCACAGGGCCCTCCGAGGCATTCCAGGCGCCGTTACGCCGGGCATAGCCCGTGGGCGTAAACTGTTTTGCCCGATCATGCACCTCATCCCGGGGGCTGAATCCATGGATCCTTGAGCTGTCACCCATGAAAAGCTCCGATTCCGCGAGAATGAACACCCGGTCTTTCGTTTCCTTTCCGGAATCAATGCCAAAGTAATAGTTGTTTTCGTTTCGTACAGGGGTTTCTAGGATTGCCGCCTGTTCATCTGTCGCAAATGCCCGGTCAAGGAAATTATCCGTTTCGGCTGAATAATCTGCCGCGGATTTGTTGGTCTCCGGACCATATCCGTTCAGCCAGCTGCGAAGGGTGCAGTTTTCCCAGCTCACCTCCAGCAGTTCCTTCTGGAACGGCTGGCAGTCAAGAGCCTCATTTGCCAGCACCAGCGCGGTTCCGTCCCTGATCTCAAGCACCCGCCACAGGATCGGCTCTCTGATGAAATAGCGGTAGTTTTTGTTTCCCGTCTCCTCCCCGGAACGGCTCATGCGAAAATAGCAAACACCGTCCCGTTCCCATTCATTCGCCTCCCACGCAGCCTCTTCCAGTGCCGCATAAAGTGCCGGATCCACAAGCGGATCCCCGTCAGCTTCCTCCGCGGTTTTCACAATCTCCGTCTGGGGATAGTTTCCGAAACGGACAAGCGAATACGTTACCCGTTTTCCGTCCGGTTCATCCGGGTCTGCCTCCACCACCGGATTTCTCAGATGACTTTTTGGGGTTCCTCCGGATTGTTCCGGCAGAGGCTTTTTGATGATATCCCGGGAGGTGGTCCATCCTGCCGGCTCAATATCCGCTGTATCCAACCGGATCCAGAGGGCCGGAAGAATCCCGGCATCGTTACAGGTGGCCATGGTGCCGCGTTGGTAGATGTATCCAAAATCACAGATGTACGAGACGCTTTCAGGTGTATACCCGTTTGTGCGCATGAACCAGAAGCTGTTGCCTCTGTAATCCTTCACCGGAGACCACCAGGCACCCCTGCATTTCGCGTACAGGGTCGAGCAAAAGCGCTTGGCCGGATCATCCTTCCCGCTGGCCGCGTAAAAACCATGTTCCGCCGCGGTTTCCGTTCCGAAAACCTCCTCATTGGAAAGCAGAAAAATCCGGTCTTCCGTTGTCTCTCCGCAGTCGGTATGATACGCCGCGTTGGCATGATTTACCACCTGCACCGGCAGCACTGATTCCTGCTGGGAGCGCGTAAACGCCCTGTCAAGGAATCCCTTTCCCTGATAATCAATACCGGCGGCATTTTCCGTTCCGGGCAGACCGTTCAGCCAGCTTCTGACCGTGGAACTGCCCCAGTTTACCAGGCCTTCTTCCGCGTGATAGGGCTGACAGTCCAGCAGCCGGTCCGCCAGCAGAAGGGCTCTGTCACCCTCAATGTCAATGATCCGCCAGCGGATCGGATCGTAGCGGAAATAATGAAACTCCTCCGTCCCCCAGCGATAATGACCGGCACTGTCCATAGCACTGTTCACCGCATCCCGGCGGCTCATCCGCAGATAGTGGATTCCGTCAATCTTCGTTTCATTCTCCGTCCAGGAGGCGTTGAGCAGGCGCAGATACAGTTTCGGGTCCACCAGCACGTCCCCCTCCTGGACGGCATATTCATCCACCGCTGAAAAGTCCGAGGGAACGATTTCCGTCTGAGGATACTCGCCGAAAGTAATGCAGCACCATTTTGTGACCTGACCGGTCGAAAGACCGGCATCCGCTTGCACAACTGGCTCAGCCAAAGGAAGCTCGGCCAGCATCGCTTCCGCATACGCCGCGGCATGCAGAACCAACATGAGCAGGCAAAGTCCGAGCACCAGAAAACGGGAAGTTTTATCTTGCCTCATAGGTTTCCTCACAATTCATCGTTCACGGGAACACTCGCCCGAAAACGAGAAAGCAGCCCGGGACAATTCCCAGACTGCTTCCTCATGCAGAAACGAGCGCTGCCCGAGGGAACTCAGCTGTACGAGATCCTGATCACCAGACCAGAACCCGATCCTCAGGACTCAGATACATGCCGTCACCCTCAACAATATCAAAGGTTTCAAGGAATTCATCAAACTGCTGCACCGTAACATTTGTCCGCAGATAGGACAGCGGATGCGGATCCTGCATCAGCTGGTAATATTCTGTTTCCCTTGTGTTGATTCGTGCCCAGATTTTCGCATAGGACTCAAAGAACCGGCGATAATCCACATTCTCCTTTTTGGAAAGCAGGCCGAGCATGCACTTCATTCCCGCCATATCAGCGATTGCCTCTCCCTGAATGTTGGCCCCCTGAACCTTATATCCGCCAAATGCCGTCATGGAATTATAGTAGTCAATCAGTTTCTGCGCACGGCCAAGAAACGCCGCATAATCCTCTTTCGTCCACCAGTCATTCATGGCACCCATGGCATCAAACTGCGCACCGGAGGTATCAAAAGCGTGAGAGATTTCATGTCCAATCACGCTCCCAATTCCGGCATACAATTCCTCTGTGGTCATATCCTCCCGATAAAACACACCGCCCAGAATCCCGCGGATGATGTTAATCGAGTTTTCCAGCGGCTCATAATAAGCATTGGTTTCCAGAATATCAAAGTTCCAGAGATCATGGTCCACCTTTGTGTTGAGCAGGCTTGCATTATATGCCTTTTCAAATTTACGGATGGCATTCACACTGTCATAGAATCCCAGTCCTTTCAGGGACAATCCGCTGTAGTCACGCCATTTTTCCGGATAGACCGCATTAATCCTGATCGCATCCAGCTTTTCAACTGCCTTTTTTCTTGTTTCATCAGAAAGCCACTCCTCCGTACTCAGGAGCTCACGGTAATAGGCAATGCACTCCTCACAGATACGGGTAACTTCCTCTTTCATCTTTGTCGAATCATACTTGGCAAGGAAAGCCCGGTTCATCGGCGTCGTCAGTGTGCTGCACACGATCGCATAGGCCGTTTCCTCATCCGGCCGTGAACCGGTGCTGCCGCTAAGCATGTTGTTGGCTTCAATCAACAGATCATGACATTCTTTGTCCAGCGTGCCCAAATGGTCCAAAGCCGCACAGGTAATCAGGTAGTTTTTAAACTTTTCCAGATGGTCCTCCGTGTAAATCTCGTCGAGTTTCTGCACATACGCCGGTTCACTCACAAGGCAGCGCTTTGCATGTCCATATCCCTGGGCACTGACAATGTCAAAAATCGGATAGTTCCTGCAGAGTGCCCACGCCTCCTCCGCATTCATCTCATTATTGGTGCGCTTATCGTAATCCGGCGAAAGATGGTCAGCAGATGTCATGATGGCACCGGCCAGTTCTGTCTCAAGTGCCAGGGCACTTTCCCAGATTTTCCCTGCTTCCTCCACGGTAACCCCCAGTTTCGGCATTACCTTTTCCAGCAGTTTCCGATAGGCAGCCTCATTTCGTTCACCCATCTCTGTACGGGTCTTATACTCCGCGGAATCCGCCAGCAGCAGGCCCAGCGGGTCTATCCTGAGCAGATACGTCTCGGGATCATTCTTGCCAACCGTTGCCGCAACAGAAATGAATTGTTTCACAATTGAGTCGGTGTCGCAAAACAGGGCTGTCAGCTCATCCATATTGGAAACCGCCTGAATGGACTCGATTGCCTTCCTGATTGGTTCGACACCCAGGGCATTTCGGGCATCCCAGTCAAGAATTGCCTCGTACATTCCCTGTACAAGCTCTACGTCTTCACCCTGCAGCGTCTTATCTGTCAGCACCTCCATGCCCATTTTACGGATCTCATCCGAAACAGCCATGAAGGACGATTCAGATCCGTATCCGGGACGAATCTTCACTGCTTTCGCCCAGTCATAATTGACATACAGCTGCAGATCATCTTTCGGATTTGCCGGTCTCTCTGTTACTTTGGCTACATTTTCACTCAGATCATAGTCTACCCATGGACTTCCGTCGTCCAGTTTTCCCTCTGCGGCAACCACAGCAGTCAGCATTGTGAGTAATGCTGCCAGCAGCAGTACACCTGCCCTTTTCCATTTATCCATGCGATGTGTTCTCATACATACCTCCTGAAAACGGTTTTATTTTCGATCAGATTATACCAAATGCCATCCGATTCAGCAAGCAGAAGAAACAACGCTCTAATAGCCTGCTCCAGGGATCATCCGCGTTCATCCCCGGCAGAATCGAAATCCGGCACTGACCGGCTGCCGATTTGGTTCCTGAACTTCTTCACAGACGATAACCCCCGACTGCGGATTTCCTCGGTCTGGCAGTCGGGGTTTTGTCCATCCTATTCATTTTCTCCGGTGTCTCTCCAATATCGAAAATCGCATCGGTCATGGCCTGTACACAGTGTCCCGTGACGCTTAAACCGGAGGCCCGGCAGATCAGCACTCTCTACCTCATCAAAATGACAGAAGATCGGTCCGAGCTCCGGACACCCGTTGACAGCAAAAAGGCGATGATACGGGCATTCTGTCACATCAAACCCAAAGCCTTTTTTTCCGCAGTCCACCGGTTTGACGGCAAAGCCTTTTCCATTTCCCATCGCCATAACCCTTGGAACAAGTGCACGCGCCGCCCGAAATGCACCGGGGAAAGCCATCACGCGGCGCATCATTTTATTTGCTTTCCTGCCAGCCTCAACAAGACACCTGTCCATTTCAGCAAGGAGTTTCCTCTGACCGCCCGGTGTTTCCGTCCTGTACAGGGCAATCGCCGTGTATAAATCGCTCATCAGGTAATGCATCAGGAAGTAGGCCGGCCCAGCCGACAGATTGGCACGTTGCCCGGGATTCTCCTCAATCAGACGCCGGACAGACTCATCAATTCGCTTCAGCCGGTCATCAGGCAATGTGCGCAGAATCGGAGTAAAATCATTATGCCTGAGCATATCACGGGAAATAAACCGCCGGCCCATCACTTTTTAAAATCGATCACATCGAGCTGTGACATGCCTGTTTTATCTACCAAAGGTGCCATCAGCCTGTACAGGATTCCGAAGCGCCGGTCCGGTTTGATATACCCCGTTGACATTTTCTTCCACTGTACACGGGCAAAGCGATCACTCCAGCTTTTCAGTTCTTCCTCCGGTTTGTCCAGCGCAAAATTCGTGCTGATGTCAATTCCGGAAGCCTTGAGCGCTTTCAGGTCCACCTCCTTCCCTTTCTGATTCTGACCGTCAAAAGCAATCCGCCCGCCGGGAAACCGCTCAGCCATTGCCACAAACAACCGCCTGACGTCCTCCTTTTTGAAATAAAGGAACACCCCGGAGGCGATAAACACCACCCCCTCTTCCGGACGGAACCCGATCTGTTCGAACCAGGAATAATCATTCAGATCGGAGGCAATGTTCTTCTCCCTCTCCGTTGAGGGAATCAGCTGCTCCCTGAGCTCAATCACATTCGGGAAATCAACGTTTGCAAACCGGCAGGTACCGTTGTCCGCCTGATGCCCCGCGGTATCAAGGCCGCATCCCAGATTGACAACCAGTGCGTTCGGGTGATCCTTCAGATAATCCCGGATCTCCCATACAAGCGCTGCCTGACGGGTCGCAGCCGCCAGCGAGGCAATCTTCCCTTTCACTCCGCCGGCCGCTTTTTCAAGGGCAGAGAAATCGTAGTCCACCCGATCCATAATCTGCTGGACGTCCTGGTCCTTGAAGATATCCGGATAATTTCTGACCGCCCAGGCTTTCCCAAAAAGAGGGAGCACCAGTGTTTCCTGAACGCTGTTTTTCTCTATTCTGATTTTTTGACTCATGGCAATGAATTCCTTTCCTTTGCAGGTTCCTCCAGCAAAACATGTACGATTCCGTCCGTAAAAACAGACTGAATGTCTTTCATCGTTTTCAGGATCTCCTCCCGGGTATCCCCTAACAGAACCGCCTGTCCGAGTAAGGAAAAGTAACTCTGAACCAGCAGCTTCTGTGCAAGCGGTGTCAGCGGCAGCTCATGCCTTCCTGTCGCTTTCGCCATAAAGAGAAGACCCTGCTCCATCATTTCTGACAGAAAGTTCTCATACCGCGTCCCTTCCGCACATTCCAGAAGCAGGCGCGCTTCATCCTTGTTCTTAAGAAGAAAGTCCACAAGCCGCGCCATTCCTTCAGAGAACACCTCACTGATTCCCGCAAGCTTCAGATCATCCGGTATGGCATTCAGTGTTGCTGCCATCTCCGACAGACACGAGAGAATCCCCTGTGCCGTCCGTTCCACCAGTGCATGGAACAGTTCTTCCTTCGTGCTGTAGTATCCATAGAATGCACCCAGCGTAAAACCGGCATCTGCGACAATCCTGCGAAGGGATGCCCGCTGAAACCCGTTTGCCAGAAAATGCTTCTTCGCACTCTCATGGATTTTCTGCAGCGTATCCGTATTTTCCATATCCTGCCTCCATATATCAGTGATATATAGCACTGCTACATTATATTCAGTTGCCTTATTTCTGTCAAGATACCCTCCTCGTTTTTCCGTCATGGCCCCTCCATGCACTGGCTAATAGTTAAAACTTCGGCGGGTTACAATCCGTTTCATTCAAACAGTCTCATTTTGCCTCTTGCACATTGCAGGCATTTTCAGTATATTAGGATTACCTGGTTTGCAAAGAATGCCGGGCCGGACCGCAAGCCTCCCTGAATGCATTTCTTTTCTTTCCAGAAACGCAAAAAACGCCGGACCTGACAGGAATATTTCCTGTCAAATCCGACGGTGTTTTATCCAAATGTCTCTTCCCGACAGAAATTTGAATGATCCGGGACTCACCAACATACGAATTATACGGAGGTGTCATAATGAAAATACTTTCTCTAATGGTAATGTGTCTCATGCTCTTGCTGTCCGGTATTCTGCCCATCGGTTATGCTGAAAATCAGCCTGTCTCCGAACACGCTGTTTTCGGTATCATCGGCGCAATGGATGAAGAGGTAGCAACTCTCAAGGCTACGCTTGAAAACCCGGAGATTACATCCATTGCAGGAATGGAATTCTGCAAAGGAAAGCTGGATGGTGCAGATGTCGTCGTCGTGCAGTGTGGTGTCGGCAAAGTCAATGCAGGGATCTGCGCAAATACGCTGATAAACGAATTCGGCTGTACAAAGATCATCAACACAGGTGTTGCCGGATCCCTGGATGCGCGGATTAATATCCTGGATATTGTGGTTTCAACGGATGCCGTTCAGCATGATTTTACAGTCGAAGTCCTTGGTTTTGCCAAGGGAGAGATCCCCTATACAGGGATGTATGCGTTTCCGGCAGATGAGACAATGCGAAAAGCGGCCGTGGAGGCTGTTCATGCCACAACACCTGATGCACAGGTTTTTGAGGGAAGGGTCTGCTCGGGCGATCAGTTTATTGCTTCACGCGAGCAAAAGGAAAAAATCATCAGCGATTTCAATGGGATGTGCTGTGAGATGGAAGGCGGTGCAATTGCCCAGGTTTGTTATCTGAACAACACGCCTTTTGTCATAGTCCGTGCAATCTCGGATAAAGCAGACGATTCCGAAGAAATGAATTATGAGCTGTTCGTGGAAAAAGCTTCTGTGCGCTGTGCTGAAATTGTACGGTATATGGTCACTCATTAGTTTCTGCGAAAACGGAAAGAATTATCCTCCCTGATGTTGTTTTCCATTCAAACAAGAAACTCCTCATGGATACAGGGCAAATTGGTGGATGCTCCAA
>DGWH01000002.1:20643-21824 GCA_002395225.1 Christensenella sp. UBA4263 | reverse complement strand
TTGAGGTAATGACGATCAGGTGCGTCGACTGGCTGTTGGCGCCGCTGGGAGCCGCCCGGCCGGCCTCAATCACCTTTTCCAGCAGTTCCCTTGCCGGCATTTCCGGTTTCATCTCTCTTGTGCTTCGCCTCGTCAGAATGGCCTCAAGTGCGTCCATCCTCATCCCTCCAGTCTCTGAATGCCTCCAGTGCTTTCTCTACCGACCTGGACATCTCCCGGGAAAAATCCGAATGATATTTCCGCCTGCAGAATGCCCGGATCCACTGTTCATACGGAACCTGTCCGGCTTTCCCTTCCAGCATTTCCCTGAGACCGGCCGTGTCCTTCCTCTCGTACACATTCTCACTGACCACCTGGCTTAACGGCGACCTGACCGGCTTTTCCCGTTTCATCTGCTGTTCGGTGGGATAGCCGAAAACGACCATGGCCGCCGGAAACACCCACTCCGGCAGACCGAGAATCTCTCTCTGCTCCTCAATGTTTTCCATGATGTCCCCGATGTAACATGACCCGATGCCCAGCGACGAGGCCTCCACCACGGCGTTCTGGGCAGCAATCACCGCGTCCGTGACCGCCAGCATCAGGTCCCCGGGACCGGGCCTGCGCGGGCTGCAGCCGGCCGCCTCAAACGCACTGTACCATTTGAGACAGTCTGCCAGAAAGACAAGGACCAGCTTTGCCTCCGCGATAAACGGCTGATGGTCACAGGATTCACTCAGACGTCTTTTCCGTTCCGGATCCGTGATCCGCAAAATCGTATACAGCTGCTGATTTCCGGCTGTCGGTGCCTGAACGGCCGCCTCCAGGATAATACTGACCTCCTCCTCTGAAATCGGCCGGTCCGTATATGCCCGGACAGACTTTCTCTCTCTCAGCAGGCGCAGCGTTTCATTCATGGCCTTCCCTCTTTTCTGATGATTTTGAGTTCTTTGATATAGATGATACACCAGTCCTCCCGGTTAAACAACCCCGTCCCTTTCAATTTCTGCAAACCCGTTATTGGCCGGTCTTCCGGAACTGACCGGACCTTTCCGAAAACGGCTCTCTCTGTCAGGGATGCCGATCTGAAATCATCGCCGCCTTCTTTTTCCCCTTTTCATCCGTCTATTTTCGTGATAGACTATCCGGCGCTTGAATGATAAGTCACTGCGCCTATTGAGGAGCGGCCCTGTCGCGCAGCG
>DGWH01000002.1:10875-20598 GCA_002395225.1 Christensenella sp. UBA4263 | reverse complement strand
CTGTCGCGCAGCGACAGTTAAGTCAAATCCAGGCCTCAGACAAAGCAGTTCCGACAAATGATCCCAGTTGAGGAGGCGTTCACCCTTGAATCGGTTTCAGAACTTTTGCAAACGGAAAAACATTGAAATTTCCCTGAAGCGCTATGGAATTGATGCCCTCGGCGCCATGGCTCAGGGTCTTTTCTGTTCACTGCTGATCGGCACCATCATCAATACCATTGGCACACAGTTTCACTTTGCTCCCCTGACCATGCCCGTGGCCGTCATTGGCGGTACGGAATACACGGCAGGGGGCCTGGCCTCCGCCATGAGCGGTCCGGCCATGGCGGTTGCCATTGCCTCCGCCCTTCACTGTCCGCCTCTGGTCATGTTTTCCATGATTACCGTTGGTTTCGCTTCGAATGCGCTGGGCGGCGCCGGCGGACCGCTGGCCGTCCTGTTCATCGCCATTCTTGCCGCTGAAATCGGCAAGGCAGTTTCCGGGGAAACCAGGGTCGATATTCTTGTTACACCGCTTGTCACCATCCTGGTGGGTATTACCCTCTCCGCCCTTCTGGCACCCGCCCTGGGCCGCCTTGCCATGAGCCTTGGAAACCTCATCCGGATGGCAACCGTGCTGCAGCCTTTCTGGATGGGCATTGCCGTATCGGTGCTTGTGGGCGCGGCCCTGACCCTTCCCATTTCCTCTGCCGCGATCTGTGCCGCCCTCAGTCTGACCGGACTGGCAGGCGGTGCGGCGGTCGCCGGATGCTGTGCACAGATGGTCGGCTTCGCCGTCATGTCTTTTAAGGAAAACGGCCTGGGCGGTCTCGTGTCCCAGGGCCTTGGCACCAGCATGCTGCAAATGGACAACATCGTCCGCAACCCCCGGATCTGGATTGCCCCGCTGGTCACCTCCGCCATTACCGGCCCCATTGCCACCTGTCTGTTTCGCATGGAAATGAATGGGCCGGCCATCTCCTCCGGTATGGGCACCTGCGGTCTGGTGGGCCAGATCGGCGTGTATACCGGCTGGGTAAACGATGTGGCCGCCGGAACAAAGGCCGACATCACCCTTTGGGACTGGGCTGGACTCATTCTCATCTGTTTTGTCCTCCCGGCTGTTCTCTGCCCCCTGATTCACTCGGTGATCAAAGGTCTGGGCTGGGTCAGGGAAGGGGATCTCCGGATCTGAATCCCTGTTTCGCATAAAAATTATCCCTTTTTTCGAAAACGGAGGCCGGGAAACCGGTCTCTTTTTCTGTTTCTGCCTGTCTGTTTCCGGTGCATTTTCTCCTCTGTCCCTTCGTCCATCCCCGCTAAAACAATTGCGTAATAACGGCATTGTCTCCGGACTGATCTAAAACTAATCCGGGTTTTTCCCCTGTTTTTCTGGAAAGAACATCGGGTTCTCGCGTATAATGATCTCACTTGATCTTTCCAAAAGAAAAGGAGGATTTTCCCATGAAACGATGCCTGTTTCTGATTCTGCTGACCGCTCTGTTTCTCTCTGTTGTTGGGACCGGATCGGCAGCCGCATCCCGTCAATTCCATTGCAATGAACAGGATTTTACCATTCAGATTCCTGAAAACGCCGCGACTTCCTTCAAGAGCAATACCCTCACCGTTTACGTTGAGAACGACGGGTACATTCCCTATGTCATGATTACCCGCCGGCCGCTTGACATGAAGCTGAGCAATCCGACAAATTATCTCAATAATGTGTACAGAGAGCACATGGAAAACCAGTATGGGGACAACATGATCGGCACCAATCCCGCCAAAAAATACGAGATGGGCAGAAAGACCCTGGTGGGTGCCCGTTACATGTACAAGGTCCAGAACACCAAAGTCTGTCTCCTGCGCCTGATTGAAGTCCGGGATGACGGGGATGTGGAATACGCCGCCAAGTACATTGACGGGGATGACGCGGCAACCATGGACGTCCTTGAGAATGTCATCCGGTCCTATTCCACCGGAACGGCGGATGACGCAGGAACGGATACCATTCTGGGCGGCGGCGAGGATATCATTCCCAGCAAATCTTCCGGTTCCGCCAAAACCGGCACTTCCACCTCCTCCAACAAGAACATTCTCCTGGATTCCAACGGGGTTACCATTGAGCTTGTGAGCTCCTATCCCTTCACCTCAGCCAATTTTGTTGCCACCATCCGTCTGGATCTCCTGGTCACCAACAAGAGCGGGAAAAAGATTGACATGACCGTGGACAATGCAAAGATAAACGGTGTCCCCGTTTACGGAATCGGGGCTTTCAATCTGGAAAATGGTCTGGAATCAAAAAAAGAGTTTTTCCTGCTGAAAGCGGAAACCGATGCGGCAATCCGCGAAGCCTGCAATCCAAAGGAAGCAACGTTTACCATTACCGTAAAAGACGATGCTAACTATTCCCAGATCACCAGCAACAGTGTTACCCTCCCGCTGAATCATATTGCTGCCTTTACCCCTTATCCTGCAAAGGAAGCCACGCCGAAACCGACCGCAAAGCCCACGGCAAAGCCAACCGCCAAACCCTCCTCCAGCAGTTCTTCCTCAAGGCGTTCTTTCTACGGCATTACCAGCATGGGATTTTCCGACCGTCTCTGGGCAAACTGGGATAAGAAGCCGGGAGATCTGCTGAAGATCCGCTTCGAGGTTCTGGCCAAAACCCGCCAGGTCAAATCCTTTGAAATGGTCCTCTATGCCGTGGATGACTGGGGCGACCGGATGTACGGCGGCAGAACCTATACCTGGGTCACGAACCGCCAGATCGCCAGGTCGGTTACGGCCTACTCCGACTATATCGAGATTCCCGAACGGAGCAAGATCAAAACCATCTATTGCGGCATTAAGCGCGTAACCTTCACGGAAGGACCGGATGAAGAGGTCTCCGATGAGGATATCGAGTTCTATCACTGGGATCTTCGCTGACAATCGCCACACAGAACATTTCCTTCCATGCACAGGGCCATATCCGGCATCCGGATATGGCCCTGTGCTTTATTTTTCCTCAATAAACCGCCGGACTCTTTTCATCGTCTCCTGCAGGTTCTGCAGATCTCTCATCACATCGCCGGTTTCAAGGGAATGATTGGCTCCCTCCACCCGGTAAAGCGGAATCTGTTTCTGTTGGCACGCATCTGCAAGAGCCCCGGTTTCTGCCCACGGATCTGCGGTTCCGTGAAAGGCGATCGCCGGCAGGACCGCTTTTTCAAAGGCCTCCGGCAGCGGCGTAAACAGAATGCTGCGAACCGAAAGCCCTTTATCCATGGCATACTGCGAAGCGGCCGCCGTGCCGATGCTTTTGCTGATAAACAGGATGTCTGTTTCGTCCTGCCATTTTCGGTCCATGAGGTTCTGTTCCGTCTGTTCCACCGCCAGCGCAATGGCCTCCCGGATCTTTTCCCGGTCATTCCGTATGTTTTTCGGAAACCCCGTATACGAAACGGAAAGGACCTCATATCCGGCCGCCCGGGCCAGTTTTCCCGCATAATAGAGCAGCGGTTTATCACAGTGATAGCCGATGCCGGGAAACAGTACCGCTGTTTTCATCTTCTCTCCTCCTCAGTTCTCAGCTTTGCTCCTGCCCGAATTTGAGCAGCTGCCGCTGCTCGGCAGGGCCTTTCTTCGCCTTCCCGGCAGCGCTGTTATCCGTCTTCAGTGCCGGGAATTCTGTTTCTTTTCGATGTCACAAATATTCTACCATCCGGCTGTTTCGGCATCAATACCTGACAAAATGTACAATTTTTTAATTACTTTCTGAAAACGCTTGCCTTCAAAATTTACCTAGAGTATAATATTCGTGAAAGAAGGTATCTCCTTTCCCGGAGAACAGTACACTCCCCGACATCGGTTTTTTCGGTAAAAGAATCCGGCCGTTTCTGTCGGCTCCCCGCCGGTATTCCATGCAGATTTTCTGCCATTTTCTGTTGCCGAACCTGCTGAATGGTCAGCAGAACAGTAACCCCATCCCAATAAATAATCAAGATATGGTGATCGATATGCGTGAAACACCTATAGAAAGACTGAACCTTTCTGTCCGGGCGAACAACGTGCTGCACAGAATGGGCATTCATTCCATCGAAAAACTGAGAATGACACCCATCAATGACATTGCACAGCAGAGAAGCGTCGGTGTAAAAACCATTGATGAAATTTCCAGAATTCTCGACAACACGGAGCTCATTGAAAACATTATTGAGCAGGAAACACAATACCCCTCCTCATCCGAACGAATCTGTGACTATACCGCTGAACAGCTGAGGGAAATGGCCTATCACTCCGTCAGTGAACTCCATCTTTCCACGCGTCCCTACCGCGCACTGTGTGACAATTCCTACACGACCATTGACAAGGTTGCCGTTCTCTCGGAACCGGAATACGCACAGATCAAAGGCCTCGGGAAAAAGTCAATTACTGAAATTATCAGTGCGATCAATGTCTGGGCCAAAGAGAACATCACTTATCCCAGCAGTACGGATGAGCCGATTGACAATGAGCTCTCCATTTACCTTCAGAAAACAGCCGCAGCCCTTGAGCCCATCGCCCATTTTTACTGGCGGCAGCTCTATGACCGCCTCAAGACCGGCAGTCTGATCGGCCCCAACGGGATTCATTCCCTGGAAGATGCCCTGAAGGCCATTTTTCAGCTTCCGAATGTTCAGAGCGAAGTGAAATCTTTTCTTGAAAACAATTCCGCCTATGGCATTGTTGATCCGGCCTTCCTCGCCGACAGATTCAGCCTCCTTCAGATATCGATCTCCACGAGAACCTTTATCAATTCCGCCGTTTCCAGTCATATTATGGTTCACCACCGGGATCAGTACCTGATCACAAGGGATCCCTTCCATGACGCCTACAGCAAGGTATGCAATCCGGAGGAGCGCTCCTCCAAGATTCTTCTGCTCCGCGTCCAGGGGGAAAGCCTTCAGTCCATCGGTTCCGCGTACGGACTGACCCGCGAGCGCGTACGGCAGATTGCCGCCAAAATGGCACAGAGTTTTCCTCTGCTCTTCGAGGACTATTTCCGCGAGCCTTTTGAACATTTCCACATGCTCAAACCGATCTTTGTCCGGGCATTTCCTGAAATCTCGGAGGAGGGGTATGAATACCTTTCCATCCGGTACACCCGCGGCAAAATCGAACTCACCCGGGCTTCCCTGGAGGATTATCACGGAATGTGGAAAAAACGCCTCTCGGATTTTCTGGATGAGGAAGCGCTGAGGAACGACAAAAATACCGTCACCCGCTCCGAAATGGTCATGCGTGTGCTGGCCGGCAATTCGGACAACCCGCTCAGCATTGAAGAATTTGAGAAAGAATACTACAGTTACATCCGGCGGAAAGGGTATCCCGTAAACCGTCTCCGGATCAACATGCGCACCGTGGCCAATCTCCTTCGCAACGCCAGGGGAATTGTCTTCAACCGGGAAAACAAAGTCCGTTACTGCAATGCAGATCCCCAGGCCGTCTGGGAAAAAATCGATTTTAACCGCTATAAAGACAGCATCATTTCATCCGAACTGATTTTCAGGGAATATACGGATGCGATGAATGAACTGGATATCCGGGATGGCTATGAACTGTTTTACGTCATCAAGTCCTCCCTTTCCATGTGGGATGAAAAGCAGTTCCCCATCCACTGCAGAAGAGTTCCTGTGATCATCATCGGCGAGGCTTCCGAGGATGAACAGGCCGTTCAGCTTCTCCGGGAAATCTCACCGGTCGCCTATTTTGACTATTATGCCGCCTATGAGGAGCGTTTTGGTCTGCGCAAGGAAAGCGCCCAGGGCAATCCGACCATTTCAAATGCCGTCGGTGCCTACTATACGGATGGTCAGTATGTCATTGATGCCCCCTCCATTGATCCCAGAGATGTTCCTGCTTTCCTGGAGGCGCTGGGCAAAAAAGAGCTCTGGTTTACGGATGACATTGAAGATATGTTCGAAAAGATCTGTGTTCATACCGGACGTGAGGCCATTAACGCCTCTGCCTTCAAGCGGATCGGATATACCCTTCATGCCTCCTATGCCTATAATTCCTCTTACGGAACGGCCATCAGCTTCTTTGATAAAACCATCTTCTCCAAAGACGTTCTCGACCTCACGACACTGGACAAGCGCATGCTCAATCTGTCCATGTTCGGCGTGGCGCTTGATAAGAAGAAAAAGGCCCTTGAATTCGTTGAAACCGGGCCGAAAACCCTCATGTCCAGAGAACGGATTGAGAAGGAATACGGCCTCAAAGTCAATGATCTTCGCAAAATCCAGTCTGCTCTCTCCGTTTACTACACCCTCCCCTTCTTCAACGGCCACAGCCTCTGGGAGAAAGTCAAACATCTCTCTGCTGTCCGAAAGCTCCATGGAAATGACTGGATGCTGACCTGCATCCTGCGTCAGCAGGAAGTCGTCTCCTCTCTGTCCGTCGCCGGCGGCATCATTCTCTCTCTGGACAGCAATTCCCTGAGTCTGAGCCGTATCTGCGAATGGATCGCCTCTCAGCATGGACTCATGTCCATCCATGAACTCGAAAAGAAATTCAATGACATCTTCGGAACCCGCATCAGCACTTCCAAACTTGCCGAAAAACTGCGTTCAAGCGGTACATGGAATAAAGTCATCTCTGAATCGCTGGATGATTACATCGACCAGATGGTTGATGCCAACAGTGACCATGAACCGCTGCCTGAGGAAGAGCTTGATCCGAACTGAACCACCACAAGCCCGGAACAGAATCTGTTCCGGGCTTGTTTCATTTTGCAGACGGGTCACCCGCTCACACTTTTCAGCAGACTGAACCGTTTTCCAAACATTTCCCGCCGGGCCGGATCGCTGAACCATTCCATCCGGATTTCACTTTTCTGGTTGAGTCCCACTGTCCGCACGGCATCAAGGGCGGCATCCATCTGACTCATGGACCGGGGCGAGGTAAGACACCGGCTGCCTTCCAGTGTGTCATAGGCCAAAAATGCCTTATTGAAATCCATCAATGGAAAAAGGCGCAGGGGCCTGTTGGTTTTGTTGTCCATCAGGAACCCCCAGTTGCCCCAGTGCCGGTCGGTATTGCCCACCAGGTAGTCGATGATGTTCATCATGCAGTAGCCGCGCAAATCAACCTGCCGGACCAGTGAATGCAGATCCGTGTCGTGATTGGCCGCATAAATTTCCACATGCTCCATGGGCACGATAGACCGTTCCTTTGAGGTCATCAGCTGACTGCATGACACTTTTTGCCCGTCATACAGGAACGGCTCATACAAAACCTGCTCTGCCTCAAAGCAGCGGGCGATCCGGCTGGCCAGCAGTTCAGCTTCCACTTCCTTTTCATCTCCGTCCTTCAGCAAATAGAACGTGCCGTTCCGGCGCACCCAGGCTTTTGGCGCCGCACCCCCGGTGGTCACGTCAGCCGCTGTATCGCCTGCAGCAATCATCCGGGCATTCTGCGCAGTCAGGGCTTTCCCCCGCAAACTGACCTCCACAAAAGCATCCGACAGGGAATGATCAAAGAGGTTGATTTCATCATACGTGATTTGCTCCCGACAGCCTTTCACCCAATAGATATCCGTCAGCGTCAGGCAATGATATGCCAGAGAAATGACGGCACGTTCCCTGTCTGTTTTTGCCTGTCTAGCCCCGATGCTGTTGAGAATCTCTTTGGCATATTTCCGGTCCAATGTTAGTATCCGAGATGCACACCAGTAAGTAAAGTTATTCAGGTTATTTAGCCTTTCATCCATTTCATTCGACTGCTCCAGATACAGATTATACGGCATGAACGAATCAGAATAAATGGTGCAGGTCCCGTCGCTGCGGATAGATGCCACCTGGCGATCTCCGTGCATAATCGTATATTGCTGCCAGATATGTCTGGCCTGAACCTGAACATCTGTCATGGCGAATCCTCCTCAATAATGATCTTTTGCAGCAGAACCACTCCTCCTCAGAAAACCCGTTCCATTTTCATTTAAAACGCCGGACAATTGATTGGAACAGTCTCCACTGTCCGGCCGAGAACGGCGTTCCATGGTGAATGGATTCCTTCGATTGGACACTGTCACGTCCGGTTATCTTTCGGTTCCGGAAATAAGTCGTTCAGTGTAATCCGATGGATATGCGGATCGTTAAGGGCGGCAATCTCATCGGTAAAACCGGACTTTGAGATGAGATAGTAGTCGACTGTCGAATACGCAGCAAACAGAGAACTGCTTTCCTTCAGGTGGGCAAGCATGTTTTTACTGAAAGGCGTTTTCCTGTACTTACATTCCACAACCAGCAGATGGTTACTGTTTTTCCCCAATCCTTCCGCCAGACCATCCAGCTCGACAGAACGGTTCAGTCTGGAATTCCCGACCACATAGTTGCGGATGGTGCCATAATAAACCGGCAATCTGCCATGTCTGTTTTGCTCCTCCATCCAAAGCAGCGCAACATCTTCAAACGCTCTTGCAATGAAGTCTTCAATTCCTTCCTGATCTTCTGAAAACAGAATCTCTCCGAAACCGTTCTGGATGACCTCTCTTTGATCAAAAATAAATCGGTACCAGAAACGAAGCAGCTGATCGCTCAACGCATAGTAGTTCGTTTTTTTGTTTCGGATGAAGGACTCCCGTTTCTCCAAAATCTGCATTTGAAGAAGCGATGATAAGTATTTGGCCACATAATTGTTTTCGACGCCGACGGCTTCCGCGATCTCCTTGCTGAAACGTTTCCCTTTGGCGACCGCCTGGAGTACTGAGTTGTACATGTTCTGATCCGATACGCCGACAGGCATGATTTTTTCAGGTGCATCCAGCAATGTGCCATATTTGCTGTACAAAAGGTGACGTACGTTCTCCTCAAAAGAAGCGCTGTGGTCAATCATGCCCAGATAATACGGATGTGACCCAAACAGGCCCAGATACTGTGCCTGCTCTTCTGCGGGCAGCTCTGACACAAACTGCCGTGCTTCATCAAACGGCATTTTTCCCAGATGCACCTGAAAAGTAGCGCGCTGATACAATGGATCGTTGCGATTATTGAGGATTTCTTCCATAAATGAGACATTGCTGCCAGAAAGAATGATCATGAGCTGTGCCTCCCGGAAAGCCCCGTCAATGTAGAACTGCAGGAGCGACAGGAGCGCTTTGCTTTTCTGGCAGAGATAGGAAATCTCATCAATAATCAGAATCATACGCTGCTTTTTTGAAAAATTCACAATGCTGTCAAAGGCATCCGGAAAAGAGTTATAACTGACATGCTCGTCGACGCCCTGCATTTTTCTGAACTCTCTGCTGAAGGCGATCAGGTTATCCTTTTCATCTGCCTTCCGTGCCTGAAAATAGAATGCGTTCTTTCCCTTGATGAACTCCTGAAGCAACGTTGTCTTGCCAATACGCCGGGTGCCATAAACGATGCCAAATTCAAATTGTCCGCGCTTCCAGCGCCGCTCCAATTCAGCCAGTTCAGATACTCTTCCGACAAACATATTCAGCTCTCCTCCTCGTCAGTCTCTCCCCTGAGCAGCGTTGTACGGGCCCGAATTTGACTAACGGTCACCGTGTGACAGGGCTACTCCATAATCAACTCTTCAGTTGTCAACTCTTCGGTTGATGAGATGATAGACAAAAGAAAGTGTCTTGTCAAGAAAGAATTCCTGCAAAAGAAGGAGCCCTGTCGCACAGCACAGCGACAGGGCATCTAATCAGGATCAGCACAGCTGCAACAGGAACAAATGGAATCATTGGAACGTGTGTCGGGAATTGTTGGAACG
>DGWH01000002.1:0-10819 GCA_002395225.1 Christensenella sp. UBA4263 | reverse complement strand
GTTGGAACGGATGTCGAATTCGTCGTAATTTCCATCTTTTACATCTCAGTATGAAGTTTTGCAGGTATCAGCGGTTATGTTATCTCAGGTATGAGTTTTCTGTGTCAGAGCATCAGATCCATTTCCAAAGCTCCCAATGTGTTTCTCAAATAGATCGCCCTGGCTGGCCATAGCGGGCTCGAATAGCCTCAATCTGCTAGGAAATGAGCAAGCTCATCTTTTCACGGTAGGCATTTTTCATGGCAATGTCATCGTCAGTGCCGCCCTCATTTGATTCTATCTCTAGGTTATGCTCTTTCCTTTTTGTCTTTAACTTGACATTTTTCAAGTATCATGTTACTCTTTGAGCAGGAGGTGGTATTGTGGAACAGATTATCCATACACCGCAGGATCTGACTTATCTCAGCTGGTCCAAGATCCGTAATTCATCCGGAACTGCCGGCTCTTTCCTGAAATCTCAGGAGGATACAGCCGACGGCAGAATTTACTATAAGCTCTCTGACTATGATTCCTATCATGGTATCGTCGGGCATGAATCAGTCAATGAGATTATTGCTGATCGGCTGCTCACTATACTTGACATTCCTCATCTATCCTACCAACTAATCCATGCGGATATCCTCGTAGATAACAAGCCAATTCGCACATGGCTGTGCGCCTCACGTAACTTCAGGAAACGCGGAGAAAGCAAAGTTGCCTTGGATTCATTTTACGACAGCAACAAACTGCCTGATGAGTCTCCGCTGGATTTCTGCATCCGTTATGGATGGGCGGAATATATCCATCAGATGCTTCTGGTGGACTACCTGATCCTGAACAGGGACAGGCATGGAGCAAATATTGAAGTTCTGATCAACCGATACCGAAAGACTGTGCGGCTTGCTCCCCTGTTTGATCACGGCGTTTCTTTTTATTGCCGCAGTCTGGACGATACATCGCTTGCCAAAGAAGATCCCATGGCAGATAAGCCGGTGCAATGCTTCGTCGGCTCCCGATCAGCTTGGGATAATCTGCATCTGATTCCGCAAGGGCAGTATCCACGCGTCCGTCCGTTAAAGGAAACAGACCGTGCAGTTCTGCTGGCTGATTTGGAGGATGCGGTCAGCAGTTACCGGTTAGAACGAACCTGGGAAATGATTTGGAGGAGGTGGCAAGCATATGAGAATCTTCGCAATCAGGGATGAAACCTTGCCTGAGAAAACACTTGGATATCTTGTTTATTACGAAACCTCCAAAGCATTCTATATCGAACTCTCGGACGATGCGGATCCATGGGAGACGCCTCCTGTTCTCTCTTCCTTTGTTAATCGTGGTATCTACAGCATAGACAGCACCTGGAGCCGCAGGTGGGTTCGTCAGCGTATCGTTCCACAGGACAGACAGAATATCGGCCAGATTCTCCGTGATAACGGTCTCAAGGAATACGACGAATTCTCTCTCCTGATGCTCACCATGGGCCGTTGTGAACAAGATGACTGCTACTTGGAGAAAATTTCCTCAGATAATCTTCCGGAACTTCTCCTCCGCCGCTGGCAGACGAAGGTTGCTGACGTCACTCCTCTTGATGCGCCCCGTCTTCTGGTGTTTTTCCGAAACGGTGCAACGAAGGTAATCGACGCACAGGAAGTTGCTGACTCAATTTATGCGACATATCTCACAAATCAGGATCGCTTCAACACCGTTGAGGTACAGCCAGACGGTTATGGTGTTTACTGGAATGATCAGGCTATGATTTCTCATCGTGATCTGTTTATGCACGGTATGACTGTGCCAATCACACTGTGCGACCTTCATCATTACATACAGGATCGAGTCGTCAGCGCCTCTGAAGCCTGTGCCATCCTTGACTGCTCCCGTCAGAACATCGATGACCTAATGCGAAGGGATAAGCTGCATCCGATCCGTACCGATGCAAAATACAAGCTGTTTTCCAAAGCGGAAGTTATGCAGCGCAGAAAAGACTGATTGCACTGGGCAGCAGGGATTGTTCTCTGCTGCTCTTCTGGTAAAGTGGTTCGTAAACATTTGGCGCAAAATGGTTAAAGTGGTTCGTAAACATTTGGCATAGAGCTGTGATTCGGTTCTTTATGGACGCAGGAATGAACTGCATGGGCGGCACTTTGATTTTTACGACACACTGTCCGGAATTGCTCGATGAGTTTGAACGAAACGACTGCATTTACATCATCCGCAATCGTGATGGAATCACGGTCAGCAATCTGACCGATATTCTCAAGAGAAACGATCTCAAAAAAAGCGATGCTTATCAGAGTGGCTTTCTGGAAGGCACGGTTCCCACTTACGAAGCCTATATGAGCCTGAAAAAAAGCATCCGCCTTGCACTCAAAAAGGAGGGCTGACGGATGAATTATGTGGCTTGAATTGCAAAGGGCGCGGCGGAAATTGCAGTTCCTGTATTACAAAAGAAGAGGCAGATGATACCGCTTGGAGAATATGTCCAGAGTGACTGGAAATTAAATCAGATCACGGTCATACCACAGCATGGGAAATTCCGCATATCCGTTATCCTGGAAGACGGGAAGGCATTCAAACCGACTATAAGCACCTTTTCACATTAATTTTCCTTTCTATCTTCTATGAATACTATCCTTTATCAGCCTTTCTGCTCAGCTAAAGTATGTATTGCATTCATAATCGTTTCGATTTTTGAAATATAGTCAGAGACAAATTCCTTTGATATATCATTTTGTTGTGCTGACGCATGACTACGATCAATTTGATGAGCAACCACATTTCTTCTATGAAACAGATCAGAAACAACCTGTGCTCCATATTTTCTGGAAGTCTCCTCTTTATCACTTGGAAATGCATTCACCATTACTCTTGTGAAGCCAATACCAATCAGGTTCAATTGATCTTGCATACTCTCTTTGGATATAAACACATCACGACAAAAACGATCATTTAGATAATCAAAAAACCAATTCTTTGACTCTGTGGCTGAAATCGCTTCCTCTACTTTTTCCATAGGCACCATAAATGAAGCATATTTTTCAGATTTATCCCATTGCCCCGTAAACATCCTGAAAAGACAGTACTTACTCATTTCGTGAATATAGAAGTCCAGTAATCCTTCGGCAAAAACGACCTGAGATCTCAAGATCGTTTTGCTACCTTCTATATTGCCTTGTTCAGACAATGAAGCAGCAACTTCATTTTGCGCTTTTATAGATTCCATGCCATCAATGAAGTGCTGTTTTATCTCGCTCAACGAGAACTGGACCGGAGGTGCGATTGGCTGTGCTTCCCGCTGATTCTCTTTCCGTGGAGTTAGAGAGAGATCTCGTTTTGTTGCCATAACGTCACCTCCTACTCACATCTGAGAAACGATGTTAGCGAAATCGAGATTTAACATCGGTATTGCGCCATATTTTCCAGCAATGTAACCTTTTCCAAAATTTTCTTCTTTCCTTACGTTTTTTATTTCCGCAAGAGAGTAGAGATCCGTAGATCTCTCTCTCTTTTTTAGTTCAGTAAACCATATCTGGTCACGTCTAAACAAATCAAGATTAAGCAATCCTGTTTCATGTGTCGTGAATATCAGTTGAGCGAATTTCGCTGCGTCGGTGTAAATGAACAGCCTTACAAGACCATATACCAAGGACTCGTGGAGACTGGATTCCAATTCATCACAAACAAGAACTTTCCCATTCACGATAATATCGATGAGAGGGCAAAGCAAAGCAAAGAGCTTCTTAATCCCAGTCGATTCTTCTTGAATCAAATCTGTTTCAAAGGTCTCATATTGAACTTTTGCTGTTATTGCATCAACATTGTTTTGCAAGAGAATCGCTTTGAATTCATCAGACAAAAATGGCGGCAGTTCTGAAGACTCCAGTTTCTTTTGATCAATGGAGACTTGTATGCCTTTTATGCCAGTGCCCAACTCTGACAAAAAAGCAATTACAGCAGCTTTAACTTTGGGATTATTATTCATCTGATAAAGAGAATAATTCATCCAATTATCCTGATGGCCCGGAACATATATGACAAGTTCATTATTGAAAAAAGCATATGCATCGGCTATCTCTTGTACTGAACTAAAATTCGCTGCACATGAGAGAAACAGACGATTTGGTTTTAATACATCCATACTTGTGGAGAATTTCCCCCTAAACTTACTCCCGGGCGTAATGTTTTCTCCAGAGCGTTCAAAAATCCTTGTTTGTTTGTTCTTTGGAAAATAGTACAAATACTCCTCTGTAACAAGCATGTTCTGAAGTGAAAAACCAAAAACATATCTGATTCCTTTTGTTACAAACTGAATCCTATAAGAACTTACTCTGTTAAAGCCGTCAAGTTTATGCGGAAGTTGACGAATTCCTTGGCCTGGTTGGTGAGTGATACTCATTATAACAAGGTTTTTCACAAAAGAAATTGCATCGATAAAATTGCTTTTACCTGATCCGTTTGCACCGTAAATGACAGCGGCTTTTAAAACTTTGATTCCGGCCACCTCATAAGTTCTATCTTCGAATGTACTATCACTTCCGGCTAAGGTAGAGAACAGCACCTCGTCCCGAATAGACTTGTGATTTGAACAAGAAAATTCAAGCAGCATCGGTTATCTCCTCCTTTCTATGAATCCACAGAGCTATCATATTCACATTTTTACCGTTTGTCAACCATATTTGCAGAATTATTTGTAAATATGATATATAAGTGGTAAAAAATTACTATTTATAGACTCCTTTCTTTCCAGAAAAGGAATATTCTGCAATATGTATGGAATAGGAGTCTTTTTGACACCAGATTTAATTATGGGACGGATGGATAATAGAGTTAACGATCCGTTTACAAAAGTGGCTGTTTTCTCCGGGGCTCATACGAGTTTTGTCCTGATTTCATGCGTATTTTGTCCGATTATGTTGCAAATGTTGTCCATTTCAAAATAGAATCATGTCCGCTTTTCACGCGGTTATAATGCCAAAAGCAAGTATGAAAGAATGATTCGTGTATTCTTACACGATAGCCCGGGGAAACGTGTAAGAATACACGGACAGCAACCGAAGAAAAACTAAAATCCGGTCATCCGGCACTTCCACAAGAAAGCGCCGAATGGCCGGAAACCCTTTATTTCTGAGCATTTTCGAGCACATAAAAGGACACTGACATTGTATCAATATCAGCGTCCTTAGGTGGCGGAGCGGGTGGGATTCGAACCCACGGACAGTTTCCCGTCACCTGATTTCGAGTCAGGGCCGTTATGACCACTTCGATACCGCTCCAAAGAAATATGGTCCTCAAAAGCACTCTGGAAAAATGAGAGAACTTTAGGAGAGAACTTTTACGGGAATTCGATCCTGGGGGTCTGAAAGCCCTTATAAATAAAGGGATTTCAGAAGAGGGGTTCCGTTTTGCCGGCACGATTTCGAGTCAGGGCCGTTATGACCACTTCGATACACCTCCGTGTGTATCTCACCCTCTGCTTTCACCTCGTTCATCTGAGAAAGCAGGAGGTTTCTGCCTTTTCAGGAAACGTTTCCGGATCATCCCGACAGTTTAACACTGCCGCTTGTTCTTCCCGGATTCATTCATTTTCCACAGGCAGAGCCATTATAATGCACAGATTTCCTGCTGTCAATAACCTGGAAATTTTTCATTTTTCGGGCAGTGCTGCTCGGCAGAAAAAAAGGAGTTCTCCACAGAAAATCATCTGCAGATGAGTTTCTGTGGAGAAGTTGTCTGTCAACGTTGAGAGAACCGCCCCGATTTCCCGGAGAGGCGGGAAATCCCGATACGGTTTTATCAGCCTTTGGAAGCCATATCCACAATTTCCATTGAACGGCGGATAAAGGCGGTCATCTGCTCGGCATCCAGCGGCTTGTTGGAGAGTGCAGCCAGATCGTACAGCTGTTTCATCAGCAGCACGCTCCGCTCATCCTTCTCCCGCTCGGACAGATGGGCAATGGTCTCATTCCGGCTGTTCAGAATGACATTATAGCTGGAGGGCATGGCAAACTGACGCTCACCATACATGCGGCTCATGTCACTGAACCGGCGCATCTGCTCATCCTCAATCAGCATCACGGGGACATCCGTATTGGCAAGAGGCTTCACTTCGACTTTGGCATCATCCTTGCCAAGGGCCTCTTTCACCAGTGCCGTCATCTTTTCCGTGTCGATTTTGTTTTCCTGTTCTTCCTTGTCAACCAGAGAATCCACTTCAGAGTCCACACGGCGGAAGGTCATCTTGTCATCGCCGGTGCTTCTGTACTCCATATAGGAAATGAAGTTCAGATCAATCGGATGATCCAGCACAACCACATCAATTCCGCGCTCCGTGAACAGGCGGATGGCCGCATCCTGACGGGCCGGATCAGCCGTATAGACCATCTTGTCCGGCAGCTTCTCGTTGTTGCGCTCTTTGTATTCCTTGAGCGTCAGCATCTTGCCGTCCGTCGTCTTGAACAGCAGGCACTCGTTCATCCGTTCCGCAAACTTCTCATCCTTGATGACGCCGTACTTGATGAACGGATGAATATCCGGCCAGAAGCCCTCATACTTCTCCCGCTCCGTCTTAAACATGCCGGTCAGACGGTCTGCCACCTTCTTGGAAATGTGATTGCTGATCCGTTTCACATATCCATCGTTCTGCAGGAAGGAACGGGACACGTTCAGCGGGAAGTCGGCACAGTCAATGACGCCTTTGAGGAGCATCAGGAACTCCGGGATGACCTCTTTGACGTTGTCGGCCACGAAGACCTGGCCGGAATACAGTTTGATCTGACCTTCCATGCCGCCGAAGTCATTCTTGAGTTTCGGGAAGTACAGAATTCCCTTCATCTTGAACGGATAATCCACATTCAGATGAATCCAGAAAAGCGGATCCTCATACTCCATAAATGTACTGCGATAGAATTCCTTGTATTCCTCATCCGTACACTCAGAGGGGTTCTTCAGATACAGCGGATTCGGGTTGTTGATCGGCTTCTCCTCCGCCTTTTTCTGCTCCTCGTTCTCCTCCTCAATTGCCTCAGCCTCGCTCACGGCATCCCCGTCCGTGACGACGGCATCGTCCTTGGCGGCGGCTTTTGCCTTCTCGGCATCCGCTTTCGCTTTTGCCTCCGCCTCGCGCTTGAGCTCTTCCTCTGTCTTGATATTGACCAGGTAAATCGGAACCATCATGAAGGAGCAGTACCGGTTCAGGACCTCACGGACACGCCACTGATCCAGGAATTCACTCTCGGCTTCCGTGATGTGCAGAATGATGGTCGTTCCGCGTTCCTCTCTTGAGCCGCGGGACATGGTAAAGTTCATTCCGTCCTCGCTCTCCCAGCGCACGGGTTCCGCACCCTCACGGAAAGAACGCGTTTCAATGGTCACCTTATCAGAGACCATAAAGACGGAGTAGAATCCGAGACCGAAATGACCGATAATTCCGGAATCCTCCTGTTTCTCGGACTTGGAATACTCCTCGAGGAATGACTTTGCACCGGAAAAGGCGACCTGATTGATGTTGGTCTTGACCTCATCCTCCGTCATTCCGATACCGTTATCATAAAAACGCAGTTCCCGCTTGTCCTTATCGACCTCAACACGGATTGCGCCCTCTTTTGCTGCCTCGGCATCCACCATTCTGAGTTTGGTGATGGCATCACAGCCATTGGATACGACCTCACGAATAAAGATATCCTTATCGGAATACAGCCACTTTTTAATTATCGGCATCATGTTCTGTGCATCAATCGATACACTGCCACGAATTTCATCCATCGTATTTTCCTCCCCTGTTCATCCTCATTTGTTCTTGCGGCACCGCTTCTTTTCCGGTGCTCCAGTCTGACAAACCGACGCTTTGTGTCGGGCAAACTCTGAATCGTCATCCAGTCTTTCGATATTCTCACTTTTTCCGCTGATCATTCCTGACAAATTCGCCTGACGAAAGACCTTTTGCAGATGCAGGGTGTATTGTATCGCCTCATCATCATTCTGTCAATAACAAATTAGCACTCAACGACGTTGAGTGCTAATAAAATTTCACCGGTCAATGATCAGCAGACAATATTCAGCAGACGTCCGGGAACAAAGATAATCTTCTTGACCTCGGCACCGCCCACCAGCGCCTTTACCTTCTCATTCTGAAGCAGCTTCTCCCCGTCCTCCCGGGTCAGGCCATTGGGAACCATGATCCTGCCGCGTACTTTTCCGCGGATCTGAACGGCGATTTCCACCTCATCGGCCACCAGCTTGTTCTCATCCCATACCGGCCATTTCTGCCGATAGATGGGCTCGCCAAATCCGCACATTTCCCACATTTCCTCGGTGATATGCGGGGAAACCGGATTCAGGCACAGCAGCAGCATCCGCAGTTCTCCGCGGGAAATGCTCCCGATGCCGTAGATCTCGTTCACATAGGACATCATCGCGGCAATCGCTGTATTGAACTTCATGCGCTCATAGTCCTCGGAAACCTTCTTGATCATGGCATTGGTCGCCACCTCGGCCTCATGACGGATCTCCTCCGTTTCCGTTACCATATCCATGAGACGCCAGACGCGTTCGAGGAAGCGGCGGCAGCCCCGTGCACCCTCGGTCGACCACGGAATCGCCTGATCAAATGCACCCATAAACATCTCGTACATTCTGAAGGCATCCGCACCGATTTCCGCAATGGTCTCATCCGGATTGATGACGTTTCCTCTGGACTTGCTCATTTTCTCGCCGTTAGCACCCAGAATCATTCCATGGCTGGTCCTCTTCTGGTACGCCTCCTGGTTGGGAATCGCCCCGATGTCATGCAGGAACAGGTTCCAGAACCGTGAATACAGCAGATGCAGCGTCGTATGCTCCATACCGCCGTTGTACCAGTCCACCGGCATCCAGTACTTCAGCTCATCATAATCCGCCAGCGCCTTGTCGTTGTGCGGATCTGCATAGCGCAGGAAATACCAGGAGGAACCGGCCCACTGAGGCATTGTATCCGTTTCCCGTTTGGCGGGACCGCCGCAGCAGGGGCAGGTCGTATTCACCCAGTCCGTCATCTTGGAGAGCGGGCTCTCGCCGGAATCGGTCGGCTCGTAGTTGTCCACCTCGGGCAGCAGCACCGGCAGTTCATTTTCCGGAACAGGAACCCATCCGCATTTTTCGCAGTTCACCAGCGGAATCGGTTCACCCCAGTAACGCTGGCGGGAAAAGACCCAGTCTCTCAGCTTGAAATTGACCTTCTTTTCGCCAATTCCGCGTTCCGTGAGCCAGTCCGTAATGGTCTTCTTTGCCTCCTGCACGGAAAGTCCGTTGAGGAAGCCGGAATTGACCAGCGTTCCCGTCGCCACATCCGTAAAGGCCTCTTTCTGTACATCCTCACCGCCCGCAACGACTTCAATAATCGGCAGATTGAACTTCTTGGCGAATTCCCAGTCACGGGTATCATGTGCCGGAACGGCCATGATGGCGCCTGTTCCATAGGTTGAGAGGACATAGTCGGCCACAAAGACCGGAATTTCCTTTTCATTCACCGGGTCAATGGCCTTGATTCCGCGCAGTTCCACACCGGTTTTCTCTTTCACCAGCTCAGTCCGCTCAAAATCACTCTTCTTTGCAGCCGCATCCCGGTATGCCACAACCTCATCCCAGTTTTCAATCCGGTCACGGAGGCGGTCCACCGCCGCATGCTCAGGGGCTACAACCATATAGGTCGCACCGAAAAGCGTATCCGGACGGGTTGTATAGACGCGCAGCTTGACATCCGAATCCTTAATGGCAAAGTCCACCTCGGCGCCCTCGCTGCGGCCGATCCAGTTCCGCTGCTGTACCTTGACTTTCTCAATGAAATCCACATCGTCCAGTCCATCCAGGAGCTGCTGGGCATAGGCCGTAATTTTCAGCATCCACTGGCTCTTGACCCGGCGCACCACCTCTGTTCCGCAGCGCTCACATTTTCCCGCGACCACTTCCTCATTGGCCAGTCCGCACTTGCAGCTGGGACACCAGTTGACCGGCATTTCCATTTTATAGGCCAGTCCCTTTTTATACAACTGCAGGAAAATCCACTGTGTCCATCTGAAGTACTTGGGATCCGTTGTATTCACCTCGCGGGACCAGTCAAAGGAGAAGCCGATCCGTTTGAGCTGCTCACGGAAATGGTTGATGTTTTTCTCCGTCACCCCTGCCGGATGCACATGATTCTTAATGGCGTAGTTTTCCGTCGGCAGACCAAATGCATCCCAGCCGATCGGGAAAAGAACATTATATCCTTCCATCCGGCGTTTCCGGGCAATGATATCCATTGCCGTATTGCTGCGCGGATGACCGACATGCAGTCCCTGTCCGGAGGGATACGGGAACTCAATGAGTCCGTAGAATTTCGGCTTTTCGTGACTGCTCTCTGCCTCAAAGCAGTGCGCTTCCTCCCAGTTTTTCTGCCATTTCCTTTCAATGATATCCGGATCGTATACCTTGCTCATATTTCCTCCATAAAAAAACAACCCCTGCGCAATGCACAGGGGCGTAATTAACGCTGTACCACCCTGCTTCGATTGCAGATGCAATCCTCAGCAGCCTTAACTGGCCGGTCATTTACGGAACCACCCGCTGAATCTTTTCCATTCAGTGCTCAGGAGTGAGTAATCCGGCATGGTCACTGCTGTCTCGCACCGCCCGGCAGCTCTCTTGATATGCCCCAATGTCGTTTCTTTCCGTCATCGCATCTCATCTGTCTGCATGTCAGTCCCGGAACAGTAACCGCTCCGGAATTTCAGCACCGCCATTGTAACTGGACCGGTCTGACTTGTCAAGAAAAATCTCCTGCATAACCACCTGCTGCCGCTGTCACGGCAGGCCCTATTCATATCCCGCG
>DGWH01000025.1 GCA_002395225.1 Christensenella sp. UBA4263 | reverse complement strand
GGATGTGCGGTTTTCAGGGTACGAACCCTATAAGATTTCCGGTGGCGACAGCGAAAGGGATCCACCTGTTCCCATACCGAACACAGAAGTTAAGCCTTTCAGCGCCGATGGTACTTGGCTGGAGACGGCCCGGGAGAGTAGGACGCTGCCGGATTCCACAAGGAACCTTGCTAATGCAGGGTTCTTTTTTTATGTCCGTCCGCAGGTGAAAGTCTTTACCTGAAATTCTGACTTGTGGTAATATCCGTTCAGAGATGCGTCCCGCAAAATCTGTCATGAATTCCCAAAGTTCCAGTTTTTCAAAAGCAAATGCTTTTTCGTGCAGTGTGTTCCAGTCCATATGCTGTTTTCGCTCCCTGATCGTAATGCTGGATAGACTCGCCCTTCTGCGCTTTTCAAATTCCTGCCGTTTTATCTGTGAACTGGCCGGGCAGGCTGAAGCGCATTTCCCATCGTGAAAAGCCGGACGGTTTCCGGTCGTGCAGGCCTGTCAACAGATGAGCTGCTTCTGTGTTCATTGTATCAAAAAGCAGATGCGTTCCCAATGCAGTCCTGCTGGAAAGATGTGTCCGGGGCATGTGCAAATCGTTCACAGTCATCTCCGGAAGCATCGGACATGCATGTACAGGGTGCCTGAAAATGCAGAAAATCGTGCTTGAAAGGGTGAAAAAAAGGCGTTACAATACGGGATAGGCAGAATGAACGAAACAAAGATGAACCTAAAAACCACAGGGAGAAACAGAATGAACAGGGAAACAGAAAGACTTTACTTTGCATCCGATTATATGGAGGGAGCGCATCCCGCGATTATGCAGAAGCTTTTGGAAACCAATCTGGAGAAGACGGTGGGGTACGGATTGGATGCCTATTCTGAATCAGCCCGCGCAAAGATCCGGGAGGCCTGCCAAGCGCCGGAGGCAATGGTCCATTTTCTGGTCGGCGGGACGCAGACCAATGCAACCGTCATTGATGCCCTGCTGAAAAGCTATCAGGGGGTTATCTCGGCCAGAACCGGGCATGTCAGCGTGCATGAGGCAGGGGCCATTGAATTTGGCGGCCACAAGGTGCTGACCATAGAGGAAAAGGAAGGAAAAGTGACGGCTGAAGGCGTTAAGCAGTGCCTGATGGAGTACTGGAAGGATGACAATCACGAGCATATGGTGATGCCGGGGATGGTCTACCTTTCCCAGCCGACGGAATACGGAACCATCTATTCGCTGGATGAACTGGAGGACATCAGCAGCGTCTGCCGCGAAAACGGCGTGTACCTGTATGTGGATGGTGCCCGGCTGGCGTATGCGCTGGCCGCTCCCGGAAATGATGTGACTCTTCCGGATCTGGCCCGGTACTGTGATGCATTTTATATCGGCGGAACCAAATGCGGCGCGCTGTTTGGCGAGGCCGTGGTGTTCCCGAATCCGAAAACGGTGCCGCACTTTTTTACCATTGTGAAGCAGCATGGTGCCCTCCTGGCCAAAGGCCGGATTGCAGGCATTCAGTTTGATACGCTCTTTACCGATGGTCTTTACGATAAAATCGGAGAGAATGCGATACGGATGGCTGACCAGGTGCGTGCGGCCCTTCGTGCCAAAGGATATGAGCAGGGAATTGAAAACCCGACCAATCAAGTATTTCTGATTGTGGAGAATGACCGGCAGGCGCAGCTTGCTCGTCAGGTGGAACTGGCATTTATGGAGAGGGTGGATGCGCAGCATGTGATGATGCGGATTGCCACCAGCTGGGCCACTTCGCAGGCAGATATTGACCGGCTGATTGCGCTCCTGTAATCCACTGACAACGATCGTGCAGGAACAGGGAGCAATTCTCAGCCGATGCGTACAGACAGAGTCGGATGGAGGCGGGAAAATGGGACTGTTCAAAAAAACGCGGCCGGCGTCCATTTCCTATGATCCGGAAACGCAGGAACCGGTGATTCGAAAGAGCATCTGTACCGGGGAAATGACAGCGGGTTTCCTTGACCGGAATACCGGAGCCTTTCAGGACCTGATGCGTTTGGATGGAGAGGCGGCGGTCAGGGAATTCTGCAAAAACGTTGGGATTGACCATGCCCGGGTGATTTACTGACCGGGGCGAGTCTGACGTCAGAAAAACGACTGTTAATTATTTGACAAAAAGCCGTGAATGATGATACACTTATAAAGGACCAGAATGGGCCGGTTAAATGCGGCTTTACCCGGTATTCCGGGAACGGTGAATTAAGATAGTATATTGGAGGAATGTACCATGGCCAAGAAAACAATTGACGACATTCAGGTCGCCGGCAAAAAAGTACTGGTACGCTGTGACTTCAACGTCCCCATGAAGGATGGAAAGATCACCAACGACAAGCGTATTGTCGCAGCTCTTCCGACAATCCGGAAGCTGATTGCAGATGGCGGAAAGGTGATCCTGTGCAGCCATCTCGGCAAACCGAAGAATGGACCGGAAGAGAAGTTCTCTCTTGCGCCTGTTGCCGATCGTCTCTCTGAGTACCTTGGAAAGACGGTTGTTTTCGCAAATGATGATACGGTTGTGGGCGAGAATGCCAAAGCGGCCGTTGCTGCCATGAAGGATGGCGACGTCGTTCTTCTGCAGAACACCCGTTTCCGCAAAGAGGAAACCAAGAACGTGGAGGATTTCTCCCGCGAGCTGGCTTCTCTGGCGGACTGCTATGTGGATGATGCGTTTGGCTCCTGCCATCGTGCGCACTGCTCGACCGAGGGCGTGACCAAGTTCCTCTCTCCCTGCGTTGCCGGCTACCTGATCGGCAAGGAGCTCAGCATCATGGGCAAGGCACTTGAGAACCCGGATCGTCCTTTTGTTGCGGTTCTGGGCGGCGCGAAGATCGTTGACAAGCTGAACGTTATCGACAACATGCTCGAGAAAGTCGACACCCTGATCATTGGCGGCGGCATGGCCTTTACCTTCCTCAAGGCGAAGGGATACGGCATCGGCGGCAGTCTGCTGGATGAGACCAAGATCGACTACTGCAAGGACATGATGGCCAAGGCAGAGGCCAAGGGCGTCAAGCTGCTCCTGCCGGTGGACACCGTCTGTGTCAAGGCATTCCCGGATCCCATTGATGCAAAGATTGATGTCTGCGTCGTGGATGCGGACAAGATCCCGGATGATATGCAGGGCTGCGACATCGGACCCAAGACCCGCAAACTCTTTGCCGATGCGGTGAAGAGTGCCAAGACGGTGATCTGGAACGGACCGATGGGCGTCTTCGAGAACCCGACTCTGGCAGCCGGAACCCTGGCAGTGGCTCAGGCGCTGGCGGACAGCGATGCCGTGACCATCATTGGCGGCGGCGATTCTGCTGCAGCCGTTGAGCAGATGGGCCTTGGCGACAAGATGACCCATATCTCTACCGGCGGCGGAGCTTCCCTTGAGTACCTCGAGGGCAAGGTGCTTCCGGGCGTTGCCTGTCTTGACGAGAAGTAAAAAAATTGTCCCGGACGGTCATGCCGGCCGGGACTTTGCTGATATGGAGGATATTATCATGCGTAAAGCGATCATTGCCGGAAACTGGAAAATGAACAAGACGCCTGAGCAGGCGAAAGAGCTGGTATCCGCTCTGGTTCCGCTCGTCAAAGATGCTGAGTGTGACGTGGTTGTCTGCACACCGGCGGTCGATTTTGCAGCTGTTTCCGAGGTCATCAAGGGAACCAACATCAAGCTGGGTGCCGAGAACGTTCACTGGAAAGAGTCCGGTGCATTCACCGGTGAGCTGAGCGCCGATATGCTCAAGGCCTGCGGCGTTGAGTATGTCATTATCGGCCACAGCGAGCGCCGTCAGTATTTCGGCGAGACGGATGCGACCGTGAACCTTCGCGTCA
>DGWH01000123.1:15538-16042 GCA_002395225.1 Christensenella sp. UBA4263 | reverse complement strand
CGATAACCTCCACATGTCCCTTGGCCGGGATCTCTTCCTGCGGTATCAGAACCTCACCACAGACGCTGCAATGCATTCCATCCGTAAGGCCAGGTTCGGTGCAGGTCGGTTCAACTGCTTCGTCGATAACCTCTACGTGTCCCTTGGCTGGGATCTCCTGCTGGGCTACCAACACGGTGCCGCAGACGCTGCAGTGCTTTCCTTCCGTCAGGCCGGGTTCTGTACAGGTCGGTTCAACCGCCTCGTCGATGACCTCCGCATGTCCCTTGGCCGGGATTTCTTCCTGCGCCACCAGCACAGCACCACAAACACTGCAGTGCTTTCCTTCCGTCAGTCCGGTTTCCGTGCATGTTGGTTCAACTGCCTCGTCGATAACCTCCACGTGTCCTTTGGCCGGAATCTCTTCCTGCGGTATCAGAACCTCACCACAGACGCTGCAATGCTTTCCTTCCGTCAGTCCAAGTTCCGTGCAGGTCGGCTCAACTGCTTCGTCGATAACCTCCA
>DGWH01000123.1:0-15486 GCA_002395225.1 Christensenella sp. UBA4263 | reverse complement strand
ACTGCTTCGTCGATAACCTCCACGTGCCCCTTGGCCGGGATCTCCTTCTGAGCTACCAGCACAGTCCCACAGACACTGCAGTGCTTTCCTTCTGTCAGGCCGGTTCCCGTGCAGGTCGGTTCAACTGCCTCGTCAATGACCTCCACGTGCCCCTTGGCAGGAATCTCTTTCTGCTCCACCAACACAGTCCCGCAGACACTGCAGTGCTTTCCTTCTGTCAGGCCAGGCTCTGTGCAGGTCGGTTCTACTGCCTCGTCAATGACCTCCACATGTCCCTTGGCCGGGATTTCCTCCTGAGCCACCAGCACAGCACCACAAACACTGCAGTGCTTTCCTTCCGTCAGTCCGGTTTCCGTGCATGTTGGTTCAACTGCCTCGTCGATAACCTCCACATGTCCTTTAGCCGGGATTTCTTTCTGGGCCACCAGCACGGTACCACAGACGCTGCAGTGTTTTCCTTCTGTTAGTCCAGGTTCGGTGCAGGTAGGTTCTACTGCTTCGTCGATAACCTCCACGTGTCCTTTGGCTGGTATCTCTTCCTGGGATACAAAAACCGTACCGCAGACGCTGCAATGCTTTCCTTCCGTCAGGCCGGTTTCCGTGCAGGTCGGTTCAACTGCTTCGTCGATAACCTCTACGTGCCCCTTTGCCGGGATTTCTTCCTGAGCCACCAGCACGGCACCACAGACACTGCAGTGCTTTCCCTCCGTCAGGCCGATCTCTGTACAGGTCGGTTCAACTGCCTCGTCGATAACCTCCACGTGCCCCTTAGCCGGAACCTCTTTCTGTGATACAAGAACCGCACCGCAGACGCTGCAGTGCTTTCCCTCCGTCAGGCCAGGTTCGGTGCAGGTCGGTTCAACTGCCTCGTCAATAACCTCCACGTGCCCCCTGGCAGGAATTTCCTGCTGGGCCACCAGGACCTCCCCGCAGACGCTGCAATGTTTTCCTTTTGTCAGGCCGATCTCTGTGCAGGTTGGTTCTACCGCCTCATCTATGGCTTCCGTATGTCCCGTGGCTGGAATCGCTCTCTGTCGGATAAAAACCTCACCGCATCTTGCACAATGAGATCCTTCTGTCTTTCCCTCCGAAGTGCAGGTGGGCTGTATTTCCCTGTCGATGACCAGATCATGATAGAGTTTCGGAATGTGTTTCGGCTCTTTCTGATATTGGCCGCAAACCGAACAGATGATGCCGGGCTCAACGCCCTCCTCCGAACAGGTGGGCTCAATTCCCTCAGTCATTGTCCATGTATGACCCAGAGGCGGAATTCGAATTCCTTCTTTCAGGACCCGTCCGCAAATGATGCACACGGTCCTGCCTGTTTCACCCTCGGATGTACAGGTTGCAGGCTGGTTTCTCTCCCTGCCAGGTCTGCAGACATGGGGCTGTTCCTCTCCCGTCTTCCCCAGATAATCACGACGGCGGCGCAGGCTTCCGGTTCTCTCATGAGTTTCATTGACTTTATTCTCATTCATCATCTGACACCTCTCAGATTGTTGTATTCGATGATTCCCCCTGCAGCTTTCTCAGCTTCCTGTTCCTGTCGGGCCCGGCTTTTTTTCCCGGAGATCGGGACAGCTGCGTCCAATTTCATCCCTGACCGGATACAAAAGCCAATGGAAATGGATGGTAAAGACATGATTCGAACCAGACCTGTGAAGCGGCTGAACGCCGCAGAGGGACCTGATATTCCGTCCTGTCTCCGTCCTTCCCAGGATTCCTTCATCCGTCATTATTATATCAGGATTTGCAACATTCTGTGTCCTCAGATCAGGTCTTCTGACGCCTTTCCGATATACTTTCCGATATACGCCCCGGCCTTTGTTTCCCACTCTTCCTTTTCCTGCAATTCAGGAAAGTGTTTAAGAGCTTCCATCGCAAAGCAAATGTCTGCACAATAAGGCGATTTTACAATTTGTGGGAGAATATCAACAAGCTCACCAACAATTGCTCCGTGTTCATCCGGTTCAAGTTCTTCCTCAAGGATCGAGTCGATTAAACCCTCATCTGACAGAACAATGCTCCATTCCTGATCATACTCAGATACCGAGATGAACCGTTTCATCCCGCCTTCAAGGAATTCAATCTGCACCCACCTGACTCCCCAGTCGCCGTAAACGGAACACCCTTTCATTCCATTTACAATCATCCTATTCCTCCCTATCATCCGGATCGTCCTCATCCAGCCACGGAGCGCCCCTGCTGCGAAACAACCGCTTTTTAAATCCAGGTCTCAGACAAAGCAGTTCAACAGCCAGTCCCGGCTGAAGCCTGCAGGGAAGCAGCAGTTTATTAAAGCCCGGCAGGGACCAGACTGCTCCGACAACTGCCCCACGATGAGAACCATGAAGAAGACTGTGCAGGTATCGTTTTTACGAGTTTGCTTAATCAGAATGGTGAAAGTGATCGGATTTGCAAGCCTATACACATCTGTTATAAGTGATTCACAGAGATGCATCATCCCAAATGAATACGGCATCTGATGAAATGCCTTTCGCGCCAGCCCCTTCTCCGGGGCACTTCTCCTGCCGTGAGACAGCGTTTTGCCAAATCCGAAGCCTTGCAACGAAGCCTCAGCAACTGGCAGCCGTGAGCCCTGCACACCTCCGCAAACTGCCAATGACGGATGCAGATAATTCCAGAGAACTTCCCGATGTTTTTATCTATTCCTCATTCAGCGCACAGCATGTACGCAAAACTTGCAGAATGAGGAAGACAATCGAAAGAGTACACCGTTTATGAAATGATCTGAGGGATATGACGATGAACAACGCCTTATTCGAGCTTTTCAAAGACGAAATAATCGAGATTGCGAATACCAGAATAGATGCGTTTTTGGGTGACAAAGTAAATGTGAAGATCTGTGAAATTACAAGGAAATCCATCTGACATGGATCAAAATGATTAAGGAAAAATGTAACTACACCACTGAGCTGGCAATAGAAGTGCTTTCTGTACCTCAATCAGAGCGCGGCCTGTACGCAAAGCTTGCAGATAAAACAAACCGCTGCTTTGCATCAGGTCCTCTTCAGGTGCCATCGCGTGGGCTTTCGGCACCGAGGCCTTTCAGATGCTCATCCTTATCAGACTGCCGCTATGCGGCAGGCCCTCTTATGAACCGTTGCCTGATCTATCGGCACCGCGACATTTCAGATGTTTAGCCTTATCAGACTGCCGCTATGCGGCAGGCCCTTTTCTCACAGCCGGTCTTTTTCCAGAGCAACCTGGCAATATCCCATTTTTGCAGATCTGTCGCTGCGCGACAGGGCCTGTTCAGATAGTACGCAGTTCACCTGCGGCGAAGGAACAGTCCTGTCACGCAGCGATTGTTTTTCCAAGCCGGGACAGGACAAAACGCTCAGGCAAATGGCAGCGTGAGGCGCTGAAAATCCTGTTCCGGATCAGATCCGCTCATTGGCGTTATCGTTCAGGTTCGTCCAGTGTTACGCCGTTTTCAGCAAGCCGTTCTTTCAGTCGTTTGGATTCAGACGGCCGGCTCGTGGCAATGTAAATGTTGTTAAGGGCGGAACCCATGTGTTTGAGCTGTTTCAGGACGGTTTCCCGTTCCACGATCCCGCTGAACAGATAACTTTCCAGCAGGTCAACGGCACGTCCGTAATGCAGAATCGCCTCCTCACTTCCGCACTTATTCCAGAGGACCCAGGCATAATTGTTGTAGACAACTGAAACGGCTTCTGCGCATTGCGGAACCTGATCCAGATGATGGTTCCGCGCAATCGTTAATGCCCGGCGGTATTCCCGCAGGGATTCTTCCAGATCATCCTCCTCAATCATGAACGCGTGCCCTGACCGAACTTCGAACTGGGTAATCCAGTCATCCGAAGCCGCCTGATAATGTTCAATCAGGTAAAGCGCTTCCTCAATATCTTTCTTTGCCTGCTTCTCGTCACTGTCACGCCACCGTGACTTGCGGTAATCCCTCATCACGGCCTCGACGATACAGGACGCGGCAATCCCCAGATCCTTTCCTTCCAGTTTTAGCGCCTTGTCCTTGAGGCTGACCATCCGATTCCACCAGTTCTGCGCTTCGGGATTGCCCATGTGATCCAGTGTCATGGCAATTTTAAAGCATGTACAGAGATAACTGGGAAGTTTGCGTTTGGGCGCCCCCAGGCTTTCAAGTACCTGGATCGCCTCCTTGAAAAACCGGACCGCCTCCTCTTCGTGATCCATGAGATTCTGCTGAACACCCTCTTCGACCAGCAGTTCAACCTTTTCCTCCCTGATCCGGTTCATGTCAAGCTGAAAGAATCCCCCGTTCTTCATGACATAGTCATGCATGATCATCTTCAGCCGGTTGAATATGACCCGATACCGGAACTGCTCCCCTTTGAACTCGTTTTTATCCGTATCAATGAAATACTCCGGTTCGCGCTTTTCACCAAAGTAAACCTCATACAGATCCTGCCCCATTTCAAGCTGCATAAAGCAGCTTTCATGCGTGCAGGTATAACGGGTTTTCCCATCCTGGTATTCGACAATCTGATAATACTCTCTGCGTTCCGGCTGTTCATCATTGAACGCCTCAATATAGATTTTCGGGCCTTCTTTCCCGTGCCAGGCATTGCCGACACGCATGCCATATTCACGCGTGTCATCCAGTTTTTTCATGACTTCCAGCACTTTTTTATCCGTACGCTTTTCCAGTTCCAGAAAGAGCGGGAAAAACTCAGACTGTGCTGCCTCTTCCAGTGTTTCATATCGTTCAAGCATATCTGCCACAGGAATGCTGCTGTTCATCTCTAAAAACGCATCAAAATAATCCAGCATCTCCTGATTCGGCTTGTCCGGAATGCCCGCATTTTCCAGTCTGTCCAGCACGTCCTTATGGGCTTCATAGAACTCCTTTTCTTTTTGAGCCCGGAGCTCCATCAGCTGCTCGGCTGCCTTCCGCTGCTCTTCCGTAAAGACGATGAAGCTGCACGCCTCGGACTGGTAGACGGCCTCCACTTGGTAGACGTTTCCCTCCTCGTCACGGACCTTGATCCACCCCTGATAGTCATAATCAAACGGCGCGTTTCCGTCGTTGCGATGTCCCTCCGTAAACGAATCGATTTCCTCAAACTCCCGGCTCTTCCTTGCCGGGCCTGGTTCAATCGACTTCGGTGAGGGGGCTGTGCTGCTGATGGCGGCACTGGGCATGTCCGGACTGGTCTTAAGCAGCGGATAATTGGCCTTCTCAAGCATCTGATTGAGTTCATCGATTCCGGCACCATCCTCAATGGCCAGAATAATGATGTGGCTTCGTATATCCCCCTCGCTCAGCAGCGGCATTCCGTAACTGGAAAGTGCATGCTGTGTCTGTGCCAGATTCATGCCAATGGCAAAACACATGGCGAGAATATAGTCACGTTCATCCGTGTGCTTATCACCCCTCAGCAGCTTGTACACATAGTCCTGCGAGAGTCCGGAACGCACGGCAACATTCTTTCGCGACACCTTATGTTCCCGGATCATCTGGTCCATGAACGGAACAAACTCATTGGGGTAATTCTGCCGCTTCCGCTCTTCAACGAGCGCACGGACTTCCTCCCCGCGTCCATACTTAAGGAGCCGCAATATCTCCTGCCTGTCCTGAGTCATAGATGAATTCCTCCTCCGAAACCTCCGGTTTGCCGGTTGGTCCTGATATGGACCATCCCACACGCCGGAGGTTTACTTCTTTGTTTTGATAAACAAAGATTAGCACAGCGCACCAACCAATTGTGGACCTCAGAGGTCCAAAAGGGCATGGCATCTCAGCAAGGTCAATGCCCGGTCAGGTCCGTCTCCGGCTCATGCATTGTCTCCCGCAGGCCGATTTGCCTCCCGGGGCCTGCAGAGCGGCAAAGCACCATCCCGGTCTGTCTTTGTTTCTGTTTAAGGAAATGCTATCACGAAACGGCTTTCCTTTGGTCGCTTCACAAACGACATTTTCTTGGGCCGGTATATTCATGGGTTGCGATCCCGGTCATGCCGTTTATCGCTTTTCGCCTTTCATGCCGGTTCATCCTGCCTTCCGGTTCGGCCAGCGACAGATCAGCCGGTTGCCTTCAGATGCCGGTTCAGGACCAGCTTTGTTTCCGTCCCGTTCGGGAAAACAAACCGGAGTCTCTGACGGTCAAACACGGGATCCAGACGGTGAATGAGGCTGTGATGATTCGGACAGAGGATCATCTGATTGCCGGCATCCATGTCCATTGTCCAGACAAAATAGCGGATGTGATGTGCCTCGGCAATGTGCGCATCATATTCATTTCCAATTGCCGCACCGCATATCTGGCAGCGATAGTCGTACAGCTGTTTCAGATTGTCACCGACCAGCCGGTTCATCTTCCGGAACTTGCGGATACAGTCACTGTTTCCAAATCCGCAGTTCCCCTCATCTTCCTCGAGGGCTGCCTCAAATAGACGTTCCGGCTGTCCCCTGACCAGGGTTTTTACCGTATCGATTTCCTCTGTCACCATCGTCTCCACGATGTACGTATCATCGTATTCGGTCGTGTAGACAACCAGATACTCTTTCAGTTCCTCCGGAATGGGGATATGCTTTTTGGACCCCGGCTTCTGCAGCTGTTTCTGACTCTCGATATAGGCATAGCTGCGATGGAAAACCTGTCTCAGCATTTCCGCTATTTCAGAATTCTTCTCATACCTGACCTGGACAATATCCGTATGGGCTCCAAATTTCGCCGCTATCCGGTTGTTGTTCAGCCTGGCCGAATACGTTTTCCCGTTTAAGTATAGCCGGATGTCTTTGGACTCTCCGCGTTCCATATACCGCTCGGAAATCTTCTTAAAAGCGACCTGATAGTCAAGAGGAATCGCAAAGCCATAATTGAACAGGGACCAGTCCACTTCCTTTTTATACACATAGGTCTCACTCAAAACGGCTCATCCCCTTTGCATGCAGTCATCTCCGCCAAACGGCTTCATCCGGCATTCTGTTTCTCTCAGAAACGTCTATTTCTCCGGCTGATCCTCGAATTCATAGTCCTCCAGCATTGCATCTACAATGGTTTCATAATCAGCATTTTGGATCGGATAGGGTCTCCGTTTGATCACCTCTTCTGCCCTGTTGAGAAACAGATAAGCAGACAGTCTTGATAGTTCTGTAAGTACCCCGTTCTCATCCAGTTCCACCGTCAGCTGATACATCGTCCCAATGTCTTCCGTCTCATGCTCGATGACCCTGTCCACTTTCTCAGGATTCAACACTTTTCGCCCAACATATCTCTTCCGCATTTCCTCATAGGCTTCCTGCGTTTCACGATCGTTTTCCTCCCGGTTATAACGGGAAGTGACATCGTCCAAACAATCCTCGCAGATCGAGTCGTTTCCCCAGTAAGCCAGGTCTTCCCATAAAAACCTTTTCCGCAGCGACAGCATGCCCCACAGAAATCTATGCCTCACTCATCGCAGACAATCTTCCCATTTCCCAGCTCTTCACAACCGGTATCTTCGTCTATTTCCTCACGTCATATTATGCACAGCTCTTTATACATACTTTCTCCTCTTCTTTCTGGAATTTTCGTGTTGTTCTTCCGCCGGATCTGCTGTTGAGGGACCCGGATTTAACTGACCCACGCGCGACATCGCAGTTCCTTTTCTGGGGGATATTGTTTTGGTCTTTTCCCTGTGCCGCTCTGTCAGTCCATGTTGTCTCTGCACGCAGGATTTTTCCTGCAGGTGATTGAACACATCCCCGTGGCACCGTTCCGTTTCTGCCCTGTGCCTGAGGGCAGTTGTCCTCAGGCGCAGGGCCCGGCTTCTTTACGACGGGTCCGGGAGAATCACGTTACTGCCACTCTCCGGCATACTCAAGAATCCTGTTTGCCAGTTCATAGCTTAAAAGATCCAGATGGCTGATTTTATTTCTCGCCTCATAAAGCAGTTCCAGTATCTCCGCTTCCTTATCCGACAGATTCAGATCCTTCCGATAATGAATCAGATGTCTCAGTTCCACTTCCACCGGTTTTTCAAATACAGAACCATATTCATCCACAAAGGGAAGAATGAAGGATATTCGGTTTTTCAGTTTACTGATCAGGTATGCCCGGCCGTATTCAATATACGGCTCAATCCCTTTCACCTGTGCGGCATGAACAGCCGTCAGGCTTTCTTCCTCGCTCAGCCATGTGCAGTATTCATCCGGCCGCTCAAGCAATTCATCCACATGCTCACATAAATGAGCACTTTCATCCGGCCGCGGATAGGATAACTCGACGATCAGGTGAGAGGCATAATCCAGCAGATAGTCCGGGATTTTCCCGAGGAGCAGTGTCCACACATAGTACTGCAGCTCCAGCTTTGTGACGGTCATTTCCAGCTCGGTCATTCCCTTGCAGCGCCGCGCCTCTGTCTTGATAAACAGAAACGCAACCGGGGCATGGGCTTTTACAATCTGCCGTATCAGCCCCTCAATCTCCTCCAGCCGCCTGGCATCCACATTCCTGACCAGAAGCACCATTCCGCTTTCCGGAATCTCCGGAAGCAGTCCGCGTATGCTCCGCTCCTTCATGTAACCGATTCCCAGCGTATCGGCCACATAATCAAGAAGGGAGGTATCCCTTGAAATATCCTCACAGTTGAGCTCATAGTCCGCAATATCATAATCCTCCTCCCGGACGCGCTCAAGCGTCTGCCAGAGGAAGCTTTCAACCCAATCGGTCATCTCCGCCCGGAGCGCCACGGATTTAAACGCGCGCAGACTGTCCTTCGCCCGCTCAATCAGTCCGGACGCAGACGGAACCGATTCCCACCAAATCCTGCCTGCATCCATGTTACTCACCGCCCAGCGCTTCCAGCAGATGGTCCTCTACCTGGGTCTTAGTGCCGAGCATCTCGATAAAGCTCGCCCGGCTGAACAGATATCTTGTTTCCTCTCCATCGGTTTCCGTCCGGAGAATATTGAGGATCACCAGCTCCTTCAGCAAGGCATCCACCTTATGCACATCCAGCTTGGCAATGGAGGAATGCGGATTAAATCCGTAACACTCCTCATACAGTTCCTTTGCCGTCATGCCGTAATTCATGATGTCATCCGACTCATAGCTGAAGCTGCAGAGAGCATAGGCCAGCGTGTCATAATAGGAATTCTCCTCAACATCAATGCCCAGCGTCATCAGCAGACGCTCTTTCCGCAGATTTCTGAAATCATCATCCGCCAGCAGCCGGATTAATACATCGCGGTCAAGGCGATAGGGCGGCATGGAGGCAGGTGTGGCGTTTTTCTGCATATACTGAATCAGCCGTGAGGCATAGAAGTGAATCAGGCCGGGGAAATAGTTCGTGTTAAACAGGATCTGGGCGACCACATCCTCCTCCCCTTTGGGAATCGTAAAGCCCATAAAGGACAGCGGTTTCTCAAGCAGCTCCCGCGCATCCATGAAGCTGAGCGGCTTTACCGTAATGCCTTTCAGCTGCGGCACACCGCTGTTGTTGGCCAGCGCCTTCTGATTGAACCGGACAAGATTATGCAGACCTGCCATCACAAACTTAAACCGTCCGCCGGTCATATTCTGCAGTCTCTTGAACTGGTCCAGTTCCTTATATCCGTTCTTCTGGCTGTCCTCAAGAAGGGTATCCGCCTCGTCAATGAGCAGAAGCAGGCTGTCCTCTTTCCCGCCTTCCATCAGCCGTGCCTCAATGGCGTTGCAGAGATTCAGCCAGGAATAGTCTCTTGATCTCTGCTTTTTAATGAAGCCGGCATACATGAGGTTCTTGAGAATCGTCTCAGCCGCCTCCACACTTCCCATCTTCTTGACATCGATATAGGTCGACCAGCTGTGTTCATCCGGCCTGTGCTGCAGCACTTTCGCCCTCTGCAATAAGGCTGTCTTTCCAAGCTGGCGTCCGCCATACAGAAGATTCGCGCCGTCCGGAGAGATAATCGAGGCAAGTTCATCCCGCCGGCCAATAAACATATCCGGAGGAATTTCGACGCTGCTGTTTTCCTTGTACGGATTCTGAACCGAGACCAGCTGGAAAGGAAGCGCACACTCAATGAATACTCTCCAGCGTTCCGACACCGGGAACTCCGCAACATAGCGGATAAGCACGCGATCCATCACCAGACAGGGCGCGGTTGTTCTGAGGCTCTCTGAAATAAGCCTTGCCAGTTTCCGTCTGTCCGCAAGACGAATGGCGCAGTTGACCATGATCAGGAGCGGCTTTCCGCTCGACTTCTGCAGGATGCCGTTAATGTCGCTGAACAGCGTCTCCGGTGTTTTGTTTCCGAAGATCAGTTCAATATCCAGGCCTTTTTCGTACATAACACTTCCGAAATTGGCAATGGGATGCGGATAGTTTTCGATTCTTCCGGGGCTCCTGATCTCTGCATGGAAACCGGTGCCGTCGTTCCGTGTGGCGTTCACGTTCTTCAGATCAAGCCCCATGTATTTCAGGATTTTGAAGATCTCCGGCGCCGTCGTCCGGGTCTCAGGCCAGGCACGAAGCATTGCCTCGCCGGTCATCGTGTTGTTGTTTTTCCGGTATTTAAACTGGGCACTATAGTGATCCGCAAGCCTCTGGTTTAGTTTGCAGGCATCGCAGAGGATGCCGCACCGGGCAACGAAATTGGAAAATACGCTTTCATTGTCCCCCAGACCGCCGGTCAGGGTCAGCTCGCCTCTTTCCACCTGCTGCATATAGCTCTCAGCGGCACCAAACCGTCCCGCCTTGATCAGTTCATCAATCCTGGAAAGGATAAATGCAGAGGCGTCCTCATCATTCAGCGTCTCCCTGATTCGCGCAAGCCTGGCCTGATACTGAGGGCACAGTTTCATCGCCTGATCATGCGCATATTTAAGCAGCCGGTTCAGTGCCCGTCCGTAGAAACCGAAGTTATCCTCCAGATAATAGGTCCTGTACACCGCATCCTTGATCTTTTCGATGTTCTTCCTGGATTCAACGGTTGTGAACCATCCATCTCCGTCTGCCATTTCAAGCATGGCCGTAAAATTCTGCTGCCAGAGATAGACGGAATCCAGCCGCTTGTTCGACTTGTCCAGTGCACGGGCAACGGCACGGTCAATATCGCAGTCCGCAGGCCATTCCCCTTCGGATTTGTTTTCATCCAGATAAGCTTGGATTACGCGTGCACAGCCATAATCGCAGCCATCTCTTTTCTCATTGACATTGAAAATGTCATGGATAACCTCTTCCCAGGGCCGCTGAGGCAGGATCATATAGCGTTCGACTCGCCTGCAGAAATCAAACGGTTCGATCTGCTCATCACTTTTCTCAATGTACGGCAGATAATTGTCATCCAGGGCGACAATCGGATACTGAAGCAGATGGATATAATACTGAGCGGCAGATCCGGCAGCGTTATTCTCTCCCCTGACTCTGGCCAGAAGTTCTTTCAGGGTATCCACCAGGACAGATTTTGCACTCCGAAGGGCCAGATTCTCATCCCGGTATCTGTTAAGCTCTGCAATCACGGCGGGAACCGTGTCGCCAAGATAACGGATCAGCCGGATCGCCTGCTGATTTTCTGCCGATGAGATCTGCTTACGGTTCTCTGTCATGGAAATCCAGCGGCCAATCATGTGATAAATATAGATCAGCTTCTTGCTGAGCACGCCTCTTTCCACACCAATCAGTTGCTCCGCGCGCCCTTTCCCTTTAGCCAGATAATCCGTTGCCCTCCAGGCATCATCCATCTGCTCAATCACGGCATCTTCGTTCACGATGACATTTCCGTTTTCAACCGTGACATACGCTCTCAGCTTTCCCTTCAGCTCACCGATCTTTGAAATATCGCTGGCATCAATGGCTTTCAGTGCCGCAATAATATCGCTGTCTTTCCCGAACAGATTTCTCCTTGTCTCAATAATCCGTCTCTTTAAGTGGTTCGTCTTTGTCAGTGTATCATTTTCAAGCATCTCATGCGCTTCTTTTTTGAGCTCATCAATCTGGATTTCCACGCCATTCTGTTTCAGGACGGAATCCAGCAGGAACCTGTCAAGTCCCCGTGCCTGACTCTGTATCCACTCGGAGAACTTGAAAACCACATCCTTGAGAGACGGTGAATATTCATATGCCAGACTGTCCTGAAACTGGCTGACATTGGCAGAAAGATAGATTTCGATACTTGCCGCATCAGAGAAACACATCCGCAGCCATGCGCTGATCGCCAGCAGATCATGTTCAGGATTGACTCCGGCCTTTTCATCGAAGTGTTTAATCAGATTGGATGCACGGTAGTCCATCCCAAGCATGGGATCATCCGTTGCAAAGGCGTATTGATCCTTCAGACTGCTGTATTTTGGGCTGTACTGACAGATCCCATTGAGCAGCACAGAGCCGACATCCCAGCGATGAATATCAAACGCTCTTCTTGCCACCTGGATGTATCGGGAAGCCTCAGCATCCAATTCCGACGTTTCCTGGATTTCCGGAACGTCCTTCTTCTTTGCTTCTGCCTCATTCTGCTGTTTTTCCTCTGATGCCGGAGAACTGGTATTTGCCTGCACTTTCGGTTCCGCTTGCGGATGAACCTCCGCTTCCGGAACCGATTCATTCACCGCTGATTCCGTCTCGGTCTCCGGCTCTTCCAAATGCTCCGTCTCATCCGGGACCTGCTCATCTGCAGAAACAGCAGCCTCTTCCTGAGGCTCCCCAGCCAGTTCCTGTTCCTTTTTCTCCTCTGATTCCTCTGACTCCTCTTCTTCGAGCAGTTCCGCCTTCCCATCTACGATTTTATAATCAATATTCGGCCCTTTCAGCGGTCTTCCCAGATAAATTGGATTCAATTTCGAATCAAAAGCAATCGTCGGTTCTTCCAGAGCAACAAAAACTGTACTTTTGAGAACATCTTCTTTTACAACATCTTTTATTAAGGAAATATCATTCTTTGTCTTTACAAGGAGAAGGGTAGCCTCGCTGTCTTCTGGCATTGATGTATTCAGGCACTCAATATCGTCCTTCTCACTTTCTTTATCCAGAATCAGTGGAATGACACAATATGTTATTACTTTTTTGTTTTTCCAGAAGCTCTGGGGAGTTGAAATCAATTCATATTTCTCTGCTACCTTCACGATCCATGGATTAACTGTTGGAGATGGTAAATGATGAAGATAATCCAGGAGCATCTTACAGCGCATGACGAAAAGCTTTGACCATCTTTCAGGATTTGCAGAAAAACGGCCTATACTTTCATAAGGTTCATGTGCCTTCTTACAGTATTCCCGCACAGTTTCTTTTCCATAAGAAGCAATCCCTTTTGCATTCAGATAATAATAGGCACTTTCCTCATTTCCGGTTTTAATCAATATCCTTCCGCAATACTCCTGTTTTTTCAAGAAGTTTATACCTTCATATTTCAGTCTGTATCTTTTTTCATAGAACTCTTCGCTTTCCCCGTAAGGAATCATTTTCGTGAGCATCAATTTCCCAATTGTGTATGACAAACCAGGAATATCTTTCAACTGCCTGATAAGTACCGTCGCACTGGCTTTCTTTGCAGGAGCGTTTCCTTCAATCCGGATTTCAGTTGATTCATCCAGGTAACTTCCATATCCCTCCAGAAAATGATTTGACTGTTCTGTGATTTCATTTCCGATAGGCCCGTTCTTTTCTGTTTCGGAAGCGTCGACTGTCTCTGCCTCACCGTCATTGTTTTCCGGCAGAGATTCTGCGTTTTCCTCAGATGATTCAGGTGAAGTATCTGCTTCTCCACTTGTTTCATTAAGGTCCTCCGGCTGTTCAGGCACAGGCTCTGCACCCTCACCGGATCCGTCGGTCAGCCAGGAAACTTTTCCTTCAAGGTACTTATTTATATCGATCGTTTCATCAATCGTAATTCGTTTTTTGTCGATCGCCCGGGCAATCTTCTTGCCGAACTGTTCACTTATCAGGTCATACTGATCATCTTCATCATCGTCGAACTCTTTTCCTGCCGCTACATGATCTACGACAATGCAGAATGGATTCATTTTCTCTTCGATATCATCATCCATGTCTGTGCAGATCTGGATTAGCTGATGCTTTGTTTCCTCCAGCTGCCGGAGCGTTTCCTCCGCCTCCACGGTCAGTCTCAGATAATCACGTACCATTGCCGAATAGGATTCCATCCTGACCTGCGCACAGGCCTCGGCAAACTGGTCTTTAACCTCCGAAATCTTCCCCTCAAAATGAAGTCCGACTGATTCTGCTATCTGGCTGAGTTTCTTTTGTTTTTCCCTGCAATCTGTCAATGATTGAATGAGATCCGCATATTCCTGTTCCGTTATGATCTCTTCCGAATCCACTCTTCCCCTGATTGTATCCAAATTCACACTTAACGATTCCATCGCCTTCTCAAGCAATGACAAATCCTCTGTGAATTGCTTCATTTTCTCCTGCATCATCTTTCCTCCCCCAAAAAGAGATCATTCTCTTTTCAACTACATCCGATCCTCAATTATCATCCAGATAATAGACTTTGTTCATTCCACGGGTACTGGCAACCAGTTTTTGATTTCTGGTCATTCTATATGAATACACTGCCGCTTCACTGAATTCCAGGCCTTTTGCCGCATAAATGGTAAAACACGATGGTTTATCATCATTCGTACTGTCCGTATGTGAATCATAGAAATTGAAGTCAAGCGGATTCAGTTCGGCAAAATGGCAAAAGTGGCTGAACGCGCTCTGATCTTTAACAATTAACGCACATTTCGGTGAGAGAACCTTCCCCAGTGCCCTCTCATTTTCTACGACAACCGGTTTTTCCTCCGGCTTAATCTTTCCAAACATGTTCATCGTGCTTCCGAAGTGACGATTACAGAAATCGACGATTGCCGCATTGTTGCGATAGTTTGTGTTCAGCTGATACACATTATCAATTCCCGTATCATGTTTCCAGTCACATACCCCGCAGCCTTCATGCAGCGTCTGCTGGACATCGCCGAAAATATTCCAACTCGCATTCGGGTACAATTCTTTCAGCAGCGCATAATCAGCCGCATGCAAATCCTGTCCCTCATCCACGCAGATGATTCTGTACGGATGTGTCACAAACTCCGGATGCAGCATCCGATACAGTCTCAGATAGAAAAGCAGATCTGATTTGTACAGGATTCTCGTTTCCTTATGTTTTCCGCCTTCCATGTCTTCAATCTGCAAGGTATGAATTCCATACTTTTCCTTCAGCGGCATCAACGTATTCCATATTTCCGTCTCAAAGATGGCACTTTCCAGGCGCCCCAAAAAGTATCTTGTCCTTTCGATCCTGGCTCTTCTCTGCTTATTCTGATCAAGATGGATTCCCTGTTCATCCAGCTGTGTTCTGCAATCCTCAAGCTCGGTCTGCTTTGCAAGCAGTTCGTCATTCAGTTCACGGATCTTCCTTTGTGATTGAAGCAGCTTTTCCTCTGTTCTTCTTTTCCACGCTGAATACGTCACACCATTGCTCAAAAGGCTCTGTTTCTCTTTGATCGCCTGTTCTTCCTCTTCCAGCATGTTTTTATACCGTGCCGTTTCCCGGCCGATAAAGCA
>DGWH01000039.1 GCA_002395225.1 Christensenella sp. UBA4263 | reverse complement strand
GCGGCACCATCAACGTCATGCTGGCCGCCTCCCATGCCGAGGGAATGACCATTATTCACAACGCCGCCAAAGAGCCGCACATCGTCGACCTGGCCAACTTTCTCAACTCCATGGGCTGCCGGGTCAAGGGGGCCGGAACGGACACCATCCGGATCCGCGGAATGCAGGAACTCAGTGCCCGCCGGCCCTATGCCATCATCCCGGACCAGATCGAAACCGGCACCATGATGATTGCCGCGGCAGGCACCCACGGCGATGTCACCATCACCGGCTGTATTCCCACACACATGGAAGCCCTGACGGCCAAGCTGCTTGAAATGGGCGCCCGCGTAGATGAGAAGGATGACGCCATCCGCGTCCGTTCGCTGGGCGCGCACCGGCCGGTTTCCTTTAAGACCCAGGTCTACCCCGGCTTCCCCACCGACCTGCAGCAGCCCATGAGTGCGCTACTGTGCACCGCATCCGGCACCTCCCGGGTCGTTGAAAACATCTTTGAATCCCGTTTCCGCCATCTGGCGGAAATGGAACGGATGGGCGCAAACGTCCGGGTCTATGAACAGACCGCCGTTATCGAGGGCGTGCCCCAGCTCCACGCGGCTGCCGTGGAGGCCAGTGACCTTCGTGCCGGCGCTGCCCTGGTGATTGCCGGTCTCATGGCACAGGGCACAACGGAAATCTACAACACGCATTACATCGACCGCGGTTATGAGCATCTGGAGGAGAAACTCAACGCACTTGGCGCAAAAATTTCACGGTTTTATCCCTGATCAGTGACACATCGGGGCGGGCACCCCTTGCGGTGCCTGCTTTTTTTGGCGTGTATCCACTTCACTCGGGCAAACGAAATTTAGGCATTTCTTCTCTCATTTTCGGTCATTTTCTGAGCATTTTATGGGCATTTTCTCTCAGGCGGTTTTTTATCTTGTCAGTCCTGTACTCACATGCTATAATCCTTATCATTATGTATGAAAATACATTTTGACTCTATCACTGGGAGGTTTGTTCATGCCCTTAATGAAGGAATATAACAAAGATGCCATTAAGGAATCCATCTTTAATAAGCTGCTCCGTTACTACGGCGTAACCCTTGAGGAAGCTACCCCGAAGCAGATTTATGCCGCGGTCGCCTCTACGGTCCGCGACCAGATCATGCTGAAGTGGCGCTTCGAAAAGGAAGAGCGCCTCCGCTCCAAAGCCAAGCGGCTCTATTATCTCTCCATTGAATACCTGACCGGACGCTGGCTGCACAACAATCTGCTGAACCTGTGTTCCACCGAAGAATATGTCAAAGCCTTCGATGAACTGGGGCTGACCCTTCGCGGTGTTCTCCATGAGGAGCCGGAACCGGCGCTTGGCAACGGCGGTCTCGGCCGTCTGGCTGCCTGCTTCCTTGATTCCCTTGCCACCCTTGACTATCCGGCCATGGGCTGCACCATCCGCTATGAATACGGCCTTTTCCGCCAGCGCATCGTTGACGGACAGCAGGTTGAGATTCCGGATGACTGGCTGACCTACGGCAATGCCTGGGAAATTCCCACGCAGAAAGACGCGGTTCTCATCCGTTTCGGCGGTCATGTCGTTGAACAGTGGGTGGATGACATCAACTACGTCACCCTTGAGGATACCGAGGATGTCGTCGCCGTCCCCTATGATCTGCCGATTGTCGGCTATGACAGCGAGGTCGTGGACCGTCTGCGCTGCTGGAGCGCCGTTCTTCCGCAGAACTTCAACCTGGAGCGCTTCTCCTCCGGCGATTTCAACAGCTCCACCCGTGACGGCTCCTCCATTGCCGCCCAGATCTCCAAGGTTCTCTATCCGGAGGATACCTCCTACAACGGCAAGAAGCTGCGCCTGATGCAGGAGTACTTCCTGGTCAGCGCCACCCTCCAGTATGCCATCCGCGACTTCAAGCGGGTCAACGGAGACAACATCTTCCTGCTGCCTGAGAAGGTCGCCTTCCATATCAACGACACGCACCCGGCCCTGGTCATCCCCGAGCTGATGCGTCTGCTGATTGACGTGGAGCGTCTGTCCTGGGAGGATGCCGAGCGCATCACCACCGCCACCGTGGCCTATACCAACCATACCATCATGTCCGAGGCACTGGAGAAGTGGCCGGAGTCCATGATGCGTGAGACGCTCCCGCGCATCTACACCATCATGCAGGAACTCAACCGCCGTCTGTGCCAGAAGCTGTTTGACCGCTTCCCGGGACAGTGGGACCGCATCGGCCACATGGCTATCCTCGCCTATGATCAGGCCCACATGGCCAACATGTGCATTGCCTATTCCAAGGCCATTAACGGCGTTTCTCAGCTGCACGGCGAAATCCTGAAGCGCAGCACCTTCGCCGATTATTATTCCGTCATGCCCGAGAAGTTCATGGCCATCACCAACGGCATCACGCCGCGCCGCTGGCTCATGCTCTCCAACCACGCCCTCTCCAGCCTGCTGGATGAGAGTATCGGCCTTGGCTGGCGTAAGGACCTGATGGAGCTGGAAAAGCTGCTGCCCTTTGCGGATGATGCCGCCTTCATCGAGAAGTTTGCCGCGGTCAAGCATGAAAACAAGGAACACTTCATGCACTGGATCAACCGGCATCAGGGCATCGTTCTGGATCCGGACTTCATGTTCGACGTTCAGGTCAAGCGTCTGCACGAGTATAAACGTCAGCTGCTGAATGCGCTGCACATTCTGGTTCTCTACAACCGCATCTGCGATGATCCCAACTACTCCATGCCGCCCCGCACCTTTATCTTCGGTGCCAAGGCTGCGCCGGGATACTACCGGGCCAAGGAAATCATCCACTTCATCAATGTGCTGGCACAGCATATTGCCAAGGATGAGCGCGCTTCCAAGTATCTCAAGGTCGTCTTCCTGCAGAACTACAATGTTTCCACCGCCGAGGTGCTGATCCCTGCCAGCGAAGTCAGCGAGCAGCTCTCTACCGCTTCCAAGGAAGCCAGCGGCACCGGCAACATGAAGTTCATGATGAACGGCGCGGTCACCATCGGCACGCTGGATGGTGCCAATGTGGAAATCGCCGATCTGGTGGGTCCTGACAACTGCTATATCTTCGGCATGCGTTCGCATGAGGTGGAGGCGCTGTATTCCGCCGGCACCTATCGTGCCCTGGATATCTATGAGACCAACACCGAGCTCCGCCGTGCCCTGAACATGCTCTTTGACGGCTCCCTGACGCCGGACAATCCGCGCATGTTCGAAGGCCTCTACCGTGCCCTCGTGTTCTCTGACAACGGCGGCATGGCTGATCCCTATCTGGTTCTCAAGGACTTCGGTTCCTATCAGCAGGCACAGGCCCGCCTGGTCCGTGACTATCAGGACACCCGCGCCTGGACCCGCAAGGAAATCATCAACGTGGCCAAGAGCGGCATCTTCTCCTCCGACCGCACGATTCGCGAGTACAACGAGAAGATCTGGCATCTCAAGCCCCTGGTCAAAAAATAAAAAAAACAGGACATGTCCTGTTCATTGGCAGAGCCCCCGATGGGGGCTCTGCTTCTTTCATTCCTCCGGATAAGGCTCATTCAGATGCCGGCTGTCACTGGCCAGTTCCACAATCGGCATGACCAGTTCCCCCGGCTCTCTTCCCAGGCGAATAATGGTGATGCCCGTAAAAGGCATGTGCAGCACGGCGCATACATACGGAAACGTCACGTTCAGCAGATGCGCCAGCAGGGCGGAGGACGATCCCCCGTGACAGAACAGGGCCACGGTATGCTGCTCACGGTCCGTCCTGCAGCAGCGATAATACAGACCTTCCCGGACATACCCGAGTTCCTTCATCCATTCATCCGTTCCGGCCTCGGTGCGCGCCGCTTCGGCCACCACCCGGTTATGACTGAACAGCGGATGCTGCCGCCACTGCGGGCTCAGCAGATCATCCCTGTCACGGATCATCCTGTTGGCCAGGGTCCAGGGATGTCCGTCTGCAAAAATCGGGGTGTCATCCACCGATCCCCAGGACAGTTCGCGAATCCAGGGAAGCGGCGTCACCATCTCCAGCCCGATGTGTTTTGCCAGTGCCTCCGCCGTTTCACGTGCCCGCCCCATTGGCGAGGTATAGATGACCTCAATTCCCTCGTTTTCAAGCCGCTTTGCCGCGGCGGCTGCCTGGAGATGGCCTTTCTCCGTCAGGCAGTCTTTCTCATAGTCCGGTTCCCCGTGACGTACAATGACAATCCGCATCCGAATTCTCCCTTCTCTCATGGCCTTTTCCCGGGCATTGTCTTTCCTCGCCCCTAGCGTACCCAATCCCTCTCAGGATTTCAAGTGCCTTTACGAACCACAAAAAAGGGCATCTGAACTGGTCAGATGCCCGGTCTGTACTTAAAGCGACTCAATCGTAATATCCGTCAGGAACTGAAGCACCATTGCTTTCTGCTCCTCTGTCAGGACAGAGCCGGCAGCCGGAACGACCCGGACCGCGAT
>DGWH01000081.1 GCA_002395225.1 Christensenella sp. UBA4263 | reverse complement strand
CGTCATAGGTAAAGACACGCACGATCTCAAGATTATGCCGCTGTCCCACCTCAAAGTCGTTCGGGTCATGGGCCGGCGTAATCTTCACCACACCGGTTCCCTTGGTCATATCGGCGTGCTCATCACAGACGATCGGGATCTCGCGTCCCACCAGCGGCAGAATCACATGACAGCCGTGCAGATGCGCATACCGCTCATCCTCGGTGTTAATGGCCACCGCGGTATCCCCCAGCATGGTTTCCGGACGGGTCGTCGCCAGCTCCAGCATTTCACCGGTTTCCTTCACCGGATAAAGGAGATGCCAGAAATGGCCGTTCTGCTCCTCATACTCCACCTCCGCATCGGAAATGGAGGTCTTGCAGCAGGGACACCAGTTAATCATCCGGTTGCCTCTGTAAATGAGATCCTTCTCATACAGCCGGTTAAACACCTCTGTCACGGCCTCCGAGCAGCCCTCATCCATGGTAAAGCGCTCTCTGGACCAGTCACAGCTGTTTCCCATGCGCCGTGTCTGCCGCACGATCCGCCCGCCGTACTCATTGCGCCAGGCCCAGGCACGCTTGAGGAATTCCTCACGCCCGATGTCCTGCTTGGTCAGGCCTTCTTTGGCCATGGCCTGCACAATCTTGACCTCCGTGGCGATGCTGGCATGGTCCGTTCCGGGCAGCCACAGCGTCGGATCTCCCTTCATCCGGTGATACCGGGTCAGGCTGTCCTGAAGGACGCCGTCCATGGCATGACCCATGTGCAGCTGTCCGGTAATATTGGGCGGCGGCATCACGATGGTAAAGGGCTTTTTCCCCTCCACCCGGTGAGCGGTAAACGCGCCGGAGCTTTCCCATTCCTCGTAGAGCTCCGTCTCAATGGCCTGAGGATTATAGACTTTCTCCATCTCAGGCATCTTTTTCTCGTCCATCTTTTCAAATCCTTTCTCTTTCGGATCATATCGTTCATTCAGGTCTACAGGCAGATCGTCAGTGCTGCCCCGACCGCACAGAGGAGAATTCCTGCCAGCTTGACAGCAGGCACATGATCCTCGCGCCCCGCGAAACGTCCGGCTGCAAAGGTCAGCACGGCCCCTGCCACAAGGACCAGCAGCCCCGGAATCATCTTCAGCGAAAGATTCATATGCATGTTATCACCTCCTCAGTCTCAGCCCTGCTGATTCCCCGGAACGGCTCTGTCCCGCCAATTTCCGGATAAAAAAACAGATGTGCCTCCCAAAAGGACGCACATCTGCGTGGTACCACCTTTGTTCGCATGCCAGGCATGCCTCAAAGCGCTTTACGGGGCGCACCCCTGCGGACTACTCTCATCACCCGCGCTCTCCCAGACGACCTTCCACCGCATCCCGCCGGACACCTTCCACCCATGGGTGTTCCTCTCTTGAGGCAGATGTCAGTGTACTCCTTCTGTTCTTCGAGCAACTGTGCGTATTATAGCGATCCCCCGCGGCCTTGTCAATCACCTGAGGGAAAATCCGTTTCGGCCCAGCGCTGTTCACCCTCACAGGATAAACCGCTTCATATCCCTTGAGGCGATATCGTTGCCCAGGTGTTCCCGTACATAGTCCCCGTTGATGAGCACTTCCACATCCGGCATATCCCCGGCGGCATTGAAGGAAATATCCTCCAGGACCTTTTCAAACAGCGTATGCAGCCTTCTTGCGCCGATATCTTCCTTGCTTTCATTCTCAGTCTCTGCGATCTCGGCGAGAACATCCAGGGCGGATTCATCAAACTTGAGGTGCACATGATCCACTGAGAGCAGCGCCTCATACTGACGGGTCAGTGCATTGTCGGTCTGGGACAGAATGGCCTTGAAATCGCTTTTCGTCAGCGGATTCAGAGTGACGCGAACCGGGAAGCGGCCCTGCAGTTCGGGAATCAGATCCGATACTTTTGCCACATGGAACGCGCCCGCCGCAATGAACAGCATGAAGTCCGTTTTGACCACGCCGTACTTGGTGTTGACCGTGCTGCCCTCCACGATGGGCAGAATGTCCCGCTGAACGCCCTCGCGGCTGACATCTGGTCCGTTGTTGGAGCGTCCGGCCACCTTGTCGATCTCATCGATGAAGATGATGCCGTCCTGCTCCGCGCGGCGGCAGGCCTCCTCCTTCACTGCATCCATGTCAATCAGCTTGCCTTCTTCCTCGGAAATCAGAATCCGGCGTGCCTCTGATACTTTCATGCGGCGGACTTTCATCTTCTTGGGCATCATGTCGCCCATAATCATGCCGATGCTGACGCTGGCGCCGTTGATCTCGACCTCCTGAGGCGTATCCTCCACCTCGATCTCGATCTCATAGTCCTCCAGCTGACCGCTCTCAAGCTGTGCCCGCAGCTCTTCTCTCCGGGAAGAGAGCTGCTTTTTCTCGCTCTCGGGGAGTTCCGGCTCCTTGGGCTTGTTGCCAAGGAGAAGGTCAATGGGATTCGTGGGCTTCCGGTTCGGATGCAGGATGAGGTCAATAATCCGCTCATTGGCCATATAGGTCGCCCGCGTCTTCACCTTCTGTGAGGCCTGCTCCTTGCAAAGACGCACGCTGGCCTCCACCAGATCCCGGACGATGCTTTCCACGTCGCGGCCCACATACCCAACCTCGGTAAACTTGGTGGCCTCCACCTTGACAAAGGGGGCATCGACCAGTTTTGCCAGCCGGCGGGCAATTTCCGTTTTGCCGACGCCGGTCGGGCCGACCATCAGGATATTCTTCGGTACAATCTCATTCCGGATCTCCTCGGGAAGCTGGGCCCGGCGATAACGGTTTCTCAGCGCCACCGCCACGGCCCGTTTCGCATCGTCCTGCCCGATAATATACCGGTTCAGTTCTTTTACTATCTCTTTAGGTGTCAGTTCCATGCTCTGCTCCTTTGTGGGCCTCAATGTTGGTCTTTAGCAGGACCAGCTTTGTTCTGGCCCAGATTAGACATACTGCCGCTGCGCGACAGGGCCTCTTCTTCAACAGGCTCCAAACCTGTCATTTATCTAAAATCTGAATGCAGCACGCTGCCGCTTCGCGGCAGGGCCAATGCCTTAAGCATCTTCGACAATAATATTATGATTGGTATAGACGCAGATATCCGCGGCAATATGAAGTGCGGTTTCGGCAATCTCGTGCGCGCTCATATTGGTATGGGCTTTCAGGGCACGCGCCGCGGCCAGGGCGTAATTGCCGCCGGAGCCGACCGCCGCAATTCCGTCATCCGGAACAATGACCTCACCTGTGCCGGAGATGATCATCATCTCACTGCCGGAGGCCACAATCAGCATCGCTTCCAGCTTGCGCATTGCCTTATCGGCCCGCCATTCCTGGGCCAGCTCTACCGCGGCCCGTTCCAGGTTGCCGGAATACTGTTCAAGCTTTGCCTCAAAACGTTCACACAGTGCAAATGCGTCCGAGACCGTTCCGGCAAATCCGGTGACAACCTTATCCCCGAAGATCCGGCGCACCTTGTGCGCGTTGGCCTTGAAAATAGTGCTCTCACCCATGGTCACCTGACCGTCACCGGCCATTGCAATTTTCCCATCCTTGAGAACCGCACATATTGTCGTTCCTTTAAGTGCCATCTCGTTTCTCCTTTTTCAGTGCAGGGACTGCCCTGCACGCTAATCCTCAACTATACGCCTTTCCAGATCTCTCAGGCTCTCTGCTCAAGCCACAGGAAAGGCCAAAACCTCACGCATTATATCATGGAATCATGAAAGAGGAAAGAATTTCCCGGCCAAAAATGCATCTGGTCAGTCAAAGTCAAAGTCCTCCCGGAGCGGGTTGCACCGGAGCGCCTCCACATAGTCAAGCGAGCGCCCGGCCATGGCCAGATAGCGGTCATGCTTGCCGCGTATCCGGACAGAAAGCGGCTCAAGCAGACCGAAATTGGCATTCATCGGCTGGAAATTCCCCTGTGCACAGGCCACATGATGGGCCAGTGCGCCCATCATGGTCAGCGGCGTAAAGAGAACCGGTTCCAGCCCTTTCATCTGTCTGGCCAGCGAGATTCCCGCCACCATGCCGCTGGAGGCGCTTTCCACATAGCCCTCCACCCCTGTCATCTGTCCGGCAAAATAGACGGAGGGCCGTGAGAGCATTTCGTAGGTTTCACTCAGGAAGCCCGGCGAATGCAGAAAGGTATTGCGGTGCATGACCCCGTAACGGAGAAATTCCGCCTGTTCAAGACCCGGAATCATGGAAAAGACCCGTTTCTGCTCCCCCCATTTGAGGCGCGTCTGGAAGCCCACCAGATTGAACATGGTTTTTTCCCGGTTCTCAGCCCGCAGCTGGACAGCGGCAAAGGGCCGGCTGCCGGTCCGGGGATCAACGAGGCCCATCGGCTTCATCGGGCCGAACGCCATGACCATCCTGCCCCTTGAGGCCATCACCTCAATCGGCATGCATCCCTCAAAGACCTGTGTGCCGTCAAAGCCGTGGACCTCGGCCACCTCTGCCGTGCGCAGGGCTTCATAAAAGGCATTGTATTCCTCTTCATTCATCGGTGCATTGAGATAATCATCCCCCTGCCCGTAACGTCCCTGGGAAAACACTTTCCTCATATCCAGGGAATCGGCCGAGACAATCGGCGCCGCCGCATCGTAAAAACTCAGTGTTTCAAGTCCGGGCAGCGCGGCGATTGCCGCTGCCATTCCCTCTGAGGTCAGCGGCCCGGTGGCAATCACCGCGTTTTTTTCGGGGACCTCCAGCACCTCCTCCACGGACACCCGGATATGCGAATTCCCGCGGATCCGGCTTTCAACGTATTCAGAGAACGCGTGACGGTCTACCGCAAGCGCACCGCCCGCAGGAACGCGTGTCCGGTCCGCTGCCTCAATGATGAGGCTCCCCAGCTGACGCATTTCCTCTTTCAGAAGTCCGGAACCTACCCCGACTTCATTGCTCCGCAGTGAATTGGAACAGACAAGTTCAGCAAAACCCGCGCTTTTATGCGCGGGTGTCTTTTTCACCGGTTTCATTTCACAGAGCGTCACATTGATTCCGCGCCGGGCAAGCTGCCAGGCTGCCTCACATCCGGCAAGGCCGGCACCAATGACCACTGCATTCATTTCTGTTCCTCCTGTGTGCCCTCTCCGGCGTCCTCCGGTTCATCCAGGCGAACCCTGAACCGGCAGGTGTCGTTTGAACAGACGTGGAAACGGCCGCGCCGGTTCTCGGTCAGGGTCATATAGCTCCCGCACTGCGGGCACTTTTCCTCAACCGGCATGTTCCATGACACAAAGTCACAGTCCGGATACCGCTCACAGCCGTAAAAACGCTTTCCTTTATGCGAGGTCTTTTCCAGCACTTTTGCACCGCACTTGGGGCAGGGCGTCGGAATCTCCACGACAATGTTTTTGGTATTGCGGCATTCCGGGAAGTTCGGGCAGGCAAGGAAACGGCCGTACCGTCCCATCTTATAGACCATTTTCGCGCCGCATTTATCACAGATGACGTCGGATTCCTCATCCTTGATCTCAATCTTTTCGATCTTGGATTCAGCCACCTCCAGCGTCTTCATAAACGGTCCGTAAAACGCCGTTACCACATCCCGCCACTGCCGCTTGCCGTTTTCCACCTCATCCAGTTCCGCTTCCATTCCGGCGGTAAAGTCAGGATCCACGATTTTCTCGAAGTATTCCTTCATCAGATCCGTGGTCATAATGCCAAGGGCGGAGGGAACCAGCTGTTTCTTTTCCCGCAGCACATAGCCGCGGTTAATGACCGTCGAGATGGTGGGCGCATAGGTAGAGGGTCTGCCAATGCCCGCCTCCTCCAGTGCGCGGACCAGCGTCGCCTCCGTATATCTGGCCGGGGGCTGGGTAAAATGCTGTTCCATCTCCACGGAGGCGAGCCTGGCCGCATCCCCTTCGTTGATTCCGCTGATCAGCTTCGTGCTCTGAACCGAATCATCCGCTGCATCCTTCTCGGAATCATATACCGCCGTAAAGCCGGCAAACTTGCACTGTTCCGCCCCTGTCCGGAAAACGAGTCCGTTTCCGGAACGCATCTCAATCTGCTGGAGCTCGTACAGGGCATCTGCCATCTGACAGGCGACAAATCGATTGTAGATCAGCTTATACAGATTGTACTGATCCTTGGTAACGGTCTTGCGCACCGTTTCCGGATCCAGATCCAGGTTGGTCGGACGAATAGCCTCATGGGCATCCTGCGCGTTATTCTTTCCTTTATAAATAACCGGGTTTTCCGGCAGATACGCTTTCCCGTATTTCTTCTCGATCAGGCTGCGTGCACCGGCCACTGCCTCATCACTCAGACGAACGCTGTCCGTACGGATATAGGAGATCAGGCCGACACTGCCCTGTCCTTCCACCTCAACCCCTTCATACAGCTGCTGCGCAATCTGCATGGTTTTGGCCGTCGAAAATCCCAGTTTCTTTCCGGCCTCCTGCTGCAGATTGGAGGTGGTAAAGGGCGGCAGGGGATGCCGGTGCTTCTCGGAGCGCCTGATGGAGGCTACCGTATAGTCGCCTTTTTCAATCCGTTCCTTCACGGCGGCCGCTTCAGCCGCGCTGGAAATCCTGATCTTTTCCCCGTCAATCGTGGCCAGTTTTGCATTCAGGCTGTGCGTGCCTACCTGCATCACCGTGTCCGCGCTCCAGTATTCCTCCGGAACAAAGGCCTCAATTTCTTCCTCCCGGTCCACCACCAGGCGGGTGGTAACGGACTGAACACGCCCTGCCGAGAGTCCCTTTTTGATTTTCATCCAGAGAAGCGGGGAAATCTTGTATCCGACGATGCGGTCAAGAATCCGGCGTGCCTGCTGGGCATCGACCAGTTCCATATTAATGGAACGGGGATTCTTAATCGCCGCGCTGACCGTTTTCTTGGTAATCTCATTAAATTCGACGCGGCACAGACTCGCCGGATCAATTCCCAGAATGTTGGCCAGATGCCAGGAAATGGCCTCTCCCTCACGGTCCGGGTCCGTTGCGAGAATGATCTTTTTCGCGCCTTTTGCTTCTTTTCGAATGGTATCCAGCACATCTCCGCGTCCGCGGATGGTGATATAGTGTGGTTCAAAACCATTTTCCACATCAATGCCAAACCTGGATTTGGGAAGATCACGAACGTGTCCGTTCGACGCCTTCACCCGATAGGTACTTCCCAGAAATTTAGCAATCGTTTTTGCTTTTGCAGGGGATTCAACAATAACCAACTTGTAGTTTGGCTTTTTGGTGCTCAACCCTCTATCCCTCCAGAACCGCCCCACCGGCGGAAAATTTAAAACGCGATAAAGAATACCAGTCAGATTCTCATCTGTCAAGCCGACAAAACCCCGAATGTCACACAATTCTTAATATTCTTAACATTTAAACGTTTCATTTCTGTCACAATCGCCGATACTCTGACGGCCTTTCCGCTCTCCGGCACAGGCAAAAACCGAATTGCGCCTTCGTCCGGTCCTTAAAACTGTCCCTCTGAGGGGAACTGTTCCATCCTGTCAAAGGAAAAATGGCTCTGCAGCACTCTTTGGGGATCAGCAGTGCTTTCCCGGGCATCCCTGTTTACGCCGAAAAGGCCTCCCGTCCATGGCAGGCCTGACAGCCTGAATCTGTTCACTGCCGCCGGTTTGTCCCGGACCTGTCCCCTGACCTCCCGGAACACCTGTTCGACCCAAAAAGCTCCTGACCGTCTTTTGACAAAACGTGTTCTGTGTTACAATAAAGACAGCATTGGCAGAGGATTCTTTGCAAACCGACCCTGAGGAGGAGGAGAAAATGAACTGGGACGCTTTATATGAACGTGCATTCGAATTTGAAAAACTCGGTCTGTGGGAAGAGATGACGGATGATCAGCTGTTTGCCGTTCGGGCAAATCATGAGGTATGTTACATCAGTATCATGGGCTTTCTGGGGCAGCACTTTGCACTGGGTGTTTACGTGGGAGATGATGGTCTTCGCAGCTATTACCACATCTGTCAGCCCTCGGCGGATGAAGAGGAAAAACGCATTGCCAGAATGAGTCAGAACAATATCCAGTGTGCCTATCTGAGCAAAGATCAGATGACACCGGAGGAACGAAAACCGGTCAGAGCTTATGCAAGAGAACATTCCATCTCCATGAAAAACGCCCGATATCCTCTTTTTCTTCGCGTAAGCCGCTTCCAGCGCCCGGATGACATCTCCGAAGATTTTGAGTGTGACATTCTGAGAGAAGCATTTGATGCTGCCCTCTGGCTGGGACCCAAAGTCATGTCCGGCCGGATCACCATCCCCCGTCTCAGAACGAATACCAAAACCGTCCCTCTTCTGGTAAAAGACGGTTCGGAATTCCGGATGGAATCCACCCCTGTTATTCCTTACGAAATGGTTTCCTATCCGGTCGGACATACCGATGAAACCGAATTAATGGAACAGACACGTCAGCTTTCTCAGTCCGGCAGATGGGCATGCAAGCTGATCCTGCTTAACGCAACCTATACAGCGGATGGCGTTGAGGGAGAGTTTTTCCCCTGGGAGCTGGTGATCTTTGATGCGCAAAGCAGGCATAAAATACCTGTCCGGAGGTGCAGAGATTACGAGAACCGGCCGCACGTCCTTCTTCGTGAACTCATGAAAACGCTGCTGCGAATCAGTCGGCGTCCTGAAAGCATTCTGGTCTCAGATCTCAGAACCCAGGCCTTTCTGAGTGAATGGTGCCGCCGTCAGAACATCGATCTTCTGACGGGAGAGCTGCCGGATGAACTGGATTCACTCATCAACGCCAGTTTATATGAGGAAGAACTGGAACGGAATGAAGTCCCCGAACCATTCAGCGACGCAATGGAATTTTATTTATTGGCTTCGGATGAAGATGTGCTGAAGATGAAAGATGACTTTGATCAGATTTCAGCCGCGTTATCATCCATGCTTTCCATCGATAATCTCAGTGAACCCCTGAGAAATAATATCGAAAAGGTCCTTTGGCGATTTCATTCTCTTCAGATAGAAGAAGCATCTAAAAATGACCTTCAGAGCGCTTTCTCCGTACAGGGATATCTCATCAGTGTATCGCTTGACACCGGCTGCTACCGTCACATCGAGATGTCTGCCGATGCGTCGCTGGACAGTCTCTCCGATATGATTCTTCATGCTTTCAGCTTTGACAACGATCATCTCCACGCCTTTTATATACGGGACAAAAACGGCAGAGAGATCGAATACAATATGATGGAAACGGATTTCATCAGCACTCCGACCACCAGTGAAATCTCATTGCGTGAAGCAGGACTCTGTAAGGGAAAGAAATTCAAGTATCTTTTCGACTTTGGTGACAACTGGCTTTTCCAGTGCAGAGTTCTGAGGGAGCTGGACTTCCGCCCCAAGCCCCGCGTGGTCCGCGCAAAAGGGGAAGCACCTGAACAGTACCCGAATTATGAAGATGAATGACCTGGCCCTTTCCGGTTTCTCCCGGATTTCATCTGTATTCAGGCTGAAAAAAGCCGACAGATCTCATCTTTATTAAGACGAAGACCGGGAACCTCCCGCACGGGGCGTTCTCATACCGTCAACAAAAGAGCCTTGCTTTGCAAGGCTCTTTTAAAATCCGGCAGTCCCCTCTCCCGGACCCGTCAGGTCTGTTGCGGTCCGATTCACAGAGGCGCCTGCCGCAGAGACTGCCTGACCTCATGGCGAATCCCTCCGGCGGAGTTCCGGGTGCTGCCGCGTGTTCTTCCAAGCGTGATCATTAAATTGTTTGTTCCCACGGAGCTCATGTACTGAATGTCCTCGCTCATCGCCAGGATGATCTGCATTCCTGTTTTGTCGTCGGAGTCTTTGTCCTTGATCATTTCGTAACATTCAACCGGATCGAAGGGCTGACAGTCATCGCGTATTCGCAGAATCAGCTTATCCGGCCGGATCAGGATCCTTATGTCGATGCTGTGCTTTTTCCCGTCATGAAATCCGTGCCGGATGATCATGGCTCCCATCTCCTCAATACACAGCATCAGGGAATTGGCCGTTTTTTCATCCAGTCCGTTTTTCGTGCAGAATCGCTGCGACGCCTGGGCCACGGTCATCACGCCTTCCATGTCGGGGGCACTTCCCGACATCTCCTGGTTTTCCGGATGAAGGAAACCGAGCGGCAGCAGAAGGCATTTCTCACGAAAGGATTTTCCCCGGCCCGAAAGGATCACATAGCCGACGGCACCCAGCAGCAATATCATCAGTTTAACCGGTGTCGCAGCCCGCGCCCCCCGTCCGCCCAGCATAAAGACCATCAGGTAAACCGACAGGACATGAATGACGCATTCCGATAGAACGCTGAACAGATTCGCCGCCTGTTTTCGCCCAATGCCCATCAGATAGCTTTTGAAGGTGTACACCAGCATATACAGCGGCAGACTGAGTGCCTGTACCTGAACCCTTTTTCCTCCTCTTTCCTCTCGTTTCCTGAAAAGCAGCTGAGGCACGGGCTGTCCCCGGCGAATCTCACGGGTTCCCGGCCGCGTCAAACACGGCCTGCAACAGCTGCAGAAAATTCCCCCGGGCCTGACCGGCGGAAATGCCCGGGCAGTCCTTGCAGGGATATTCCCGGAGGGGCGAGTCAATGATGCCGCAGGGTATGTTCGCAGATATCGCTGTGAGAAAGCAAATAAAAAAAGCCCT
>DGWH01000059.1 GCA_002395225.1 Christensenella sp. UBA4263 | reverse complement strand
ACGCTTCCTGAGCCACTGACAGAGCTGGTTTCCATCAGCACTGCGGATGTCGTGCAGCCCTTTGGAATCGGGGAGAAGGGGGAAATGCAAAACTGTCAAAAAACCAGCGCTCAAAGTGTGAATCTGTCCATAAATCTGAGTCAAGTTTACAGCACTGTTATATAAAAGTCAATGCGTACACAGGGCATTTTATGCATGATTTACCAATGATTTACCAATGATTTATCAATATGGTGGAGGGCGACAGATGGAAGGGAAAAAACGGAGGAAACCGGAGCGCGAAAGGCGGTTCATTTTTGCGCTGAATCGGTTGGATCTGGGCCGCAAGGAGTTGCCCTGTCGCGAAGCGACAGTTTGTTAAATCCAGCTCTCAGACAAAATCAGCTCCGGCAAACGACCAACACTGAGGCCTGCAAAGGAGAGGCCCTGTCGCGCAGCGACAGTTAAGTCAAATCCAGGCCTCATGCAATGCTTCTCCGGCAAATGAACAACACTGAGGCATGCAAAGGAGATGGAAGAGGCGCTTGTATAGGTACTTTACATATGATATACTTCCATCAGTTCCTGTGTGAGATCAGAGGAAATGTACAGGCGGGGAGGTCTGCTTCGGATATGCGGCGGACCGGCTTTTTGTCCGACCCCTCTGGTCTGCATCCGGGCCGGCCGTCGACGCTGGCCGGACCTGGCTAATGAATAACGGAGGAGGAATTGCATGATTGGGTTTGACCTCGGGAAGAAGTACCATATCATACCTGTCGGCAGAGTGGCCATCGATTTTAATCCCACGGATTATAACCGGCCGCTGTCCGAAAGCAGCAACTTCAATAAATATCTGGGAGGATCCCCGGCGAACATCGCCGTTGGCATGGCCAGGCTTGGAAGCCGGGTGGGTTTTCTGGCCAGAGTGTCAGATGATCAGTTCGGAACCTTTGTGACGGGCTTTTTTCAGAATGAGGGAATCGACACCAGCCACATCCGCCGCTGCGAGCATGGGGAGAAGCTGGGCCTGACCTTTACGGAGATCCTCTCGCCGACGGAATCCTCCATTCTCATGTACCGCGAGGGCGTGGCGGATCTGCAGCTTTCCACGGAGGATGTGGATGAGGCGTACATCGCGGATACCGCCTGTCTCCTGATCTCGGGAACGGCCCTGTGCACCTCGCCCACCCGGGAGGCATCGCTCAAGGCGCTGTCCATCGCGGGGCGGCTCGGCGTTCCGGTGGTCTTTGACGCGGATTATCGGGCATATACCTGGAAGAGCCGGGAGGAGATTGCCATTTACACCTCGCTGGTGGCGGAAAAGGCGGACATCATCATGGGCAGCCGCGAGGAATTTGACCTGATGGAAACGCTGCTGGGCCTGCCCGGCACGGATGAGGCCAGTGCAGCGTACTGGCTGGGCAAGAAAGCCTCGGTCTGCGTCATCAAGCACGGCAAGGAAGGATCCTGTGCCTACAGTGCGGAGGGGTGTTATCAGGTAAAGCCGTTCCCGGTGAACGCCCTCAAAGGGTTCGGCGGCGGGGATGGATATGCCTCCGCGTTCCTGCATGGCCTCATGACCGGCCACAGCCTGCCGGATGCCCTTGAGATGGGCAGCGCCAGTGCGGCGATGCTGGTTGCCAGCCATGCCTGCTCCAAAGACATGCCCACGGAAGCACAGCTGTTTGCCTTTATAAAGGAAGAAAAGGAAAAGTATGGCTCCGTCATCACGAAACTATAAACGACAGCTAAGGCTGCTCGAATAAAATAGGAGAACAAGAGAATGAGCGAACTCAAAATCATGAAGCCCTTTATCAACGGTCAATTCGTTGAATCTGCCTCTGAGAGTTACAACACCATTTATGATCCTTCTACCGGAAAGCCGATTGCCAAAGTGCCCAAGTGCACCCAGGAGGAAGTGCTCAGTGCCATTGAAGCGGCGAAAGCGGCTTTCCCGGCCTGGCGGGATACGCCGGTGCGCAAGCGTGCCCAGATCATGATGAAGCTGCGCAACCTGATTGAGGCCAACATGGAGGAACTGACCCTGCTGTGCGCCACGGAAAACGGCAAATGTCTCTCCGAGGCAGCCGGCGATGTGGGCAAGGCCCTGGAGATGACGGAACTGGCCTGCTCGGCGCCATCCCTCCTGATGGGCGAGAGTCTCATGAACACCTCCTCCGGGTATGACACGACCCTGTACCGGGAGCCCATCGGCGTCTTTGCCGGAATCGCTCCCTGGAACTTCCCGGCGATGATTCCGGTGGGTTGGATGGCGCCTCTTTGTATCGTGTGCGGCAACGCTTTCGTTCTCAAGCCCGCCTCCACCACGCCCATGACCTCCCTGCGCTTTGCGGAGCTGTACAAGGAAGCCGGCGTTCCGGACGGCATTTTCAATGTGGTGCCCTGTTCCCGGAATGAGGCGGAGCTGTTCCTGACGAATCCGGATGTCAAAGGAATCACCTTTGTCGGTTCCACGGATGTGGGACAGCACGTCTATGCCACGGCCGCGGCCCACGGCAAGCGTGTCCAGTGTCTGTGCGAGGCAAAGAACCATGCGCTGGTCCTGGCGGATGCGCCCATTACCAGAACGGCCGCCGGCATCATGAATTCCTCTTTCGGCTGCGCCGGCGAGCGGTGCATGGCACTGCCGGTGGTAGTGGCGGAGGAGTCCATTGCGGATGAGCTGGTGGCAGAGATTGTGCGTCTTTGCAAGGAACAGAAAGTCGGTCCGGCGTATGATCCCGCGTCCAACCTGGGACCGGTGGGCAGCAAGGGCCACCAGAAGTTCATTCTGGACTGGATCGAGAAAGGCATTGCCGAGGGAGCACAGCTGGTGCTGGACGGGCGCAACGTGAAAGTGCCCGGCTATGAGGATGGCTATTACATCGGCCACACCATCTTTGATCATGTGACGGAGGAGATGTCCATCGGCACGCGGGAGGTCTTTGGCCCGGTGCTGTGCATCAAGCGGGTAAAGAACTTCGAGGAAGGACTCGAGCTCATGAACCGCAATCCCTTTGCCAACGGCTCGGTGATTTTCACCCAGTCCGGGTATTATGCCCGTGAGTTTGCCAGAAGGACCGACGGCGGCATGGTAGGCGTCAATGTGGGCATTCCGGTTCCCATCGGCGTATTCCCGTTCTCGGGGCACAAGAAGTCCTTCTTCGGTGATCTCCACTGCCACGGAAAAGACGCCTTCCGCTTCTATACGGAATCCAAGACCGTTACCGTCCGCTGGTTCGATGAGGAAGAGAAGCAGAAGACGCAGGTCAGTACCTGGGATGGTTCGCTTTAATCCCTGCTGAAAAAGTCCTTAACCGTTTCCCCCGGCCGTGCCGGGGGAACGGACAGAATAAAAGATTTGGAAGAGGTACATATGAAACAGCTGAAGATTGGCATTGTTGGTGCCGGACGAATTGGAAATGTGCATGCCCAGTCTATTACCTATGCGATTCCCGAGGCCAGTGTGGTCATGGTCACCGATGTCATTGAGGAGAATGCCCGGAAACTGGCGGAGCGCTTTGGCATTCCCAAATATTCCGCGGACTATATGGACATCATCCGGGATCCGGAAATTGATGCGGTTCTGGTCTGCTCGCCCACACCCACCCATGCGGATATTTCCATTGCGGCGATGAAAGCCGGAAAGCATGTATTCTGCGAGAAGCCGGTGCATACCTCCATTGAGAAGATTCTTGAGGTGCAGAAGGTGGCAGAGGAGACGGGGCGGAAGCTGCAGATCGGCTTCAACCGCCGCTTTGACCACAATCACAGCCAGGTGCAGCGCCTTGCCCGGGACGGCCGTCTGGGCAATGTGGAAATCATCAAGATTACCTCCCGTGACCCCGAGCCGCCCTCTCCGGAATATGCGGCCAGCTCCGGCGGTCTGTACATCGACATGATGATTCACGATTTTGACATGGCCATGTTCCTGGCCGGTTCGGATGTGGAGGAAGTGTATGCCATGGGCACCAGCCTGGTGGATCCCAGAATCGGCGAGGCCGGGGATGTGGATACCGCCATCGTGACGCTGACCTTTAAAAACGGGGCGTTGGGCGTCATTGACAACAGCCGCCGCGCGGCCTATGGGTATGATCAGCGGGTGGAGGTCTTTGGTTCTCTCGGCATGGCAGCGGATGAGAATGACGGCGACTCCACGGTGCGCCTTTCCACGGTGGACGGCGTGGTGAGCGACAAGCCGCAGTTCTTCTTCCTTGAGCGGTATATGGCCAGCTTCACGGAGGAGATGCGTCAGTTTATCCATGCCGTGAATACGGATGGCGAGGTGCCGGTAGGCATTCATGCCGGCCTGATGAGCGTTGTCCTTGCCAAGGCGGCAAAGCTTTCTCTGGATGAGCATCGTCCGGTGAAGGTTTCCGAGATTTATGGAGGCTGAGGATGAGCGAGAATATCATTAAAGCCCACGGCGCACACCCCTTTGGTCTGACCTGGATGGCACGCCGGGACGGTGCGCATGCGGACATGCTGATGGATTTCGGTGTCATGCGCATGAAAAAGGGCGATGTCTATGAGGAAAACGGCGACCTGGAGAAAGCGGTTCTCCTGGTCTATGGAAAAGTCTGCTTTGAGTGGGCCGGTGAGCGGCACGAGGAGGAGCGGGCAAACTGCTTTGATATTCCGCCCACGGCGCTGCACTGTGACCGGACAGCGGGCATAAAGATCACCTGTCTTTCCGAGGAAGCGGAGATCAATATCATGCTGACGGATAATGCCAAGGCCTTTGGCTGCCGGCTTTATCTGCCCAAGGATACACCGGATGAGTTCCGCGGCGCCGGCCTGATGCGGGAGACGAGTACCCGCATCGTCCGGACGATCTTTGACTATTCCAATGAACCGGATGCCAATCTGGTTCTGGGCGAGGTCATCGGATTCCCCGGAAAATGGTCCAGCTATCCGCCGCATACGCATCCGCAGCCGGAAATCTACTACTACAAGACGAATCCCGAGAACGGCTTTGGGTATGGGGAGCTGGGGGACAATGTGGTCAAGGTGCAGAACAACGACACCGTCTTCATTGATCCCGGCCTGACGCATCCTCACTGCACGGCGCCCGGATATGCCCTGTGGTATCTCTGGGTGATCCGCCATCTGGACGGGAATCCCTATAAGAATCCGGAATACCCGGTGTTCCTCAAGGAGCATCTCTGGGTGATGGAAAAAGACGCCAGATACTGGGGCGACAAATAAACGGAGGCAGCAAGATGGGAAATGAAACAGTACGGCTGACAATGGCTCAGGCGCTTGTCCGCTTCCTTGACAACCAGTATGTGGAACTGGATGGCCGTGAGACCAAGTTCGTGAACAATCTTTTCGGCGTATTCGGTCACGGCTGTGTGGTGGGCGTCGGCCAGGCACTGTCCCAGGGCGGACATCATATCCGTTTCCTTCAGGGAAAAAATGAGCAGAACATGGCATTGGCCGCCATGGCCTTTGCCAAGCAGCGCAACCGGCTCGAGATCATCCCCTGCGTTTCCTCCATCGGGCCGGGTGCCATGAACATGGTGACGGCGGCCGGATGCGCAACGGCCAACCGCATTCCGCTCCTGCTTCTGCCCGGGGATACCTTTGCCTGCCGTCAGCCGGACCCGGTTCTGCAGCAGGCGGAGTTCTTCACCTCCTTCGGGCAGACCGTGACGGATGCGTTCCGCGGGGTATGCCATTATTTTGACCGGATTGAACGGCCCGAGCAGCTGATGACCGCGGCGATTCACGCCATGCGGGTGCTGACGGATCCGGCGGATACCGGTGCGGTCTGTCTGGCCATGCCCCAGGATGTGGAAGGGGAGGCCTATGATTATCCGGTGTCCTTCCTGCGCAGGCGTGTCTGGCACATGGACCGGCGCGTTCCGACGGCGTCCCAGATTGAGCGGGCCGCGGAACTGATTCACGGAAGCAAACGGCCTCTGGTGATTGCCGGCGGCGGTGTCCGGTACAGCTTTGCCGGGGATGCGCTGAAGACGTTCTGCGAAACAACTGGCATTCCGTTCTCCGAGACCCAGGCGGGTAAGTCCGTGCTTCCGTGGAATCATCCGCTGAATCTGGGCGGCATCGGCGTGACCGGCGGTCAGGCAGCCAATGTCATCGCCCGGGAGGCGGACTGCATTATCGCGGTGGGAACAAGGCTGACGGACTTTACCACCTCCTCCAAATGGCTGTTCCGCGGGGATGCCAAAGTGGTATCCATCAATATCTGTCCCTTTGATGCCGTCAAGATGGACGGGGAACCCATTATCTGTGATGCACTGGAGGGCCTCACCTCTCTTACCTCGGTCCTTGGGGACTATCACTATGCGGGCGGGGACGCCGTGGCGGCGGCGAAGAAGACCTGGGATGCCATCGTGGATGAATGGTATCACAAGACGGACAGCCGCGGCCTGACGCAGACCCGGGCCCTGGGCATCATCAATGAATTCATGCAGGACAAGGACATCGCCGTCGGCTCGGCCGGCTCGCTGCCGGGGGACATGCAGCGCCTGTTCCGTCCCGGAAACCGGGATACCTATCACATGGAATACGGTTTTTCCAACATGGGCTATGAGACCAACGGGGCGCTGGGCGTCAAACTGGCCTGCCCGGATGCCGAGGTGTACACCTTCTTCGGGGATGGTACCTACCTGATGGCCCATTCCGAACTGGTTACCTGTGTGCAGGAGCGGCTGCGGGTGCATTTCTGCCTCTTTGACAACTCCGGATGGGGATGCATTGAGAACCTGCAGAACAATCAGGGAAATGACACCTTCGGGACGGTGTTCCGTTTCCGGAACCCGGAGACGGGTGAACTGGACGGCCCGGAAATTCCGCTGGACTTTGCTGCCAATGCGGCTGCTTACGGGCTTAAAACCTATTCCATTCATACTGAGGAAGAACTGAGGGCTGCCCTCCGGGATGCACTCACGCAGGATCGTCCGGTCCTTTACGACATCAAGGTCGTGCATGGGTCCATGACGCCCGGTTATGAATCCTGGTGGCGTGTCGGTGTGGCGGAGGTTTCCACACAGCCCCGCGTGCAGCGGGCCTATGAGGACCTGATGCAGCATGTGAGTGAGACCCGGAAATTCTGACAGATCAAACGACGGCTCATAGAAGGAGAAATAAAGATGCTTGATCCGAATAAAGTAAAACTGGCGATTGCGCCGATTGGCTGGACCAACGACGATATGCCGGATCTGGGGGCCGAGAATACCTTTGAACAGTGCGTCAGTGAGATGGCACTGGCCGGATTTACCGGAAGCGAAATTGGAAACAAATATCCCAAAGACGTGGATGTATTGCGGCATAAGCTGGAGGTGCGGGG
>DGWH01000107.1:14591-38041 GCA_002395225.1 Christensenella sp. UBA4263 | reverse complement strand
GTATCGTTCTGCGGTTACGTTGCCGTCTCCGTCATAGTCCCTCTCAACGATCGCAAAACCATCCCACAAGGCCAGAGGCTTGCCATCTGTGTCAAAATACGCTTCCCTGGTGACCTTTTTCTGCTCATTGTACGCTTTTTCAATGCCAGCATAGCCTTGTCTGCGAAGGACCGGCTCACCGGAGCCATCAAAGTAACGCTCTACAATTACATTTCCATCTGCATCATAGTCTCTCTCGATCATTGCATAACCGTCACCCAGCGCCACCGGTTTGCCGTCGGTACCGAAATAGGCTTCACGGACAACCTTTTTCTGCTCGTTGTATGCCTTTTCAACCGAGGCATACCCCTGTTTGCGAAGGACCGGCTCACCGGCGCCGTCAAAGTAACGCTCGGCAGTTACATTTCCATCTGCATCATAGTCTCTCTCGATCATTGCATAACCGTCACCCAGCGCCACCGGTTTGCCGTCGGTACCGAAATAGGCTTCACGGACAACCTTTTTCTGCTCGTTGTATGCCTTTTCAACCGAGGCATACCCCTGTTTGCGAAGGACCGGCTGTCCGACAACATCAAAGTAACGCTCCGCGGTTACGTTTCCATCTGCATCATAGTCTTTCTCGATAATTGCATAACCGTCACCCAGAGCCACAGGCTTTCCATCTGTGCCAAAGTAAGCTTCCCGAACGACCTGTTTCTGCTCATTATACGCTTTTTCTACAGCGGCGTATCCCTGCCGGCGGAGGACAGGCTGTCCGGCGCCATCAAAGTAACGCTCTGCAGTTACATTTCCATCTGCATCATAGTCTTTCTCGATAATTGCATAACCGTCACCCAGAGCCACAGGCTTTCCATCTGTGCCAAAGTAAGCTTCCCGAACGACCTTTTTCTCCTCGTTATACGCTTTTTCTACAGCAGCGTATCCCTGCCGGCGGAGGACAGGCTGTCCGGCACCATCAAAGTAACGCTCTGCAGTTATATTTCCATCTGCATCATAATCTTTCTCAATAATTACATAACCGTCCCCCAGAGCCACAGGCTTTCCATCTGTGCCAAAGTAAGCTTCCCGAATGGCCTTTTTCTGCTCGTTATACGTTTTTTCTACAGCAGCGTATCCCTGCCGGCGGAGGACAGGCTGTCCGGCGCCATCAAAGTAACGCTCCGCAGTTACGTTTCCATCTGCATCATAGTCTTTCTCGATAATTGCATAACCGTCACCAAGAACTATAGGCTTGCCGTCAGTACCGAAATAGGCTTCACAGACAACCTTTTTCTGCTCGTTGTATACCTTCTCAACCGAGGCATACCCCTGTTTACGAAGGACAGGCTGTCCGGCGACATCAAAGTAACGCTCCGCGGTTACGTTTCCATCTGCATCATAGTCTTTCTCGATTGTTGCATAACCGTCACTCAGAGCCACAGGCTTTCCATCTGTGCCAAAGTAAGCTTCCCGGATCACCTGTTTCTGCTCATTATAGGTCTTTTCAACAACGGCATAACCCTGCTTGCGAAGAACCGGCTGCCCGGAAATGTCAAAGTACCGCTCTGCTGTTACATTTCCATCTTCGTCATAATCCTTCTCAATGACGGCATAATTGTCCTGCTGGAATACAGGTTTTCCATCAGTGCCAAAGTAAGCCTCCCGGATGACCTTGTTCTGCTCATTATAGGTCTTTTCAACAGAGGCATAGCCCTGCTTACGAAGAACAGGCTGCCCGGAAATGTCAAAATACCGCTCTGCTGTTACATTTCCATCTTCGTCATAATCCTTCTCAATGACGGCATATTCGTCCTGCTGGAATACAGGTTTCCCGTCGACATCAAAGTAAGCCTCCCGAATGACCCTGTTCTGCTCATTATAGATCCTCTCCAGGGACGCATATCCCTGTCTGTGGAGAACAGGCTGTTCGGCACCGTCCAGATACCGCTCGGCGGTTACATTGCCGGCGACATCATAGTCCCGCTCAATAACCGCGTAACCGTTCAAAAGTTCCACGGGTTTCCCGTCGGTATCAAAGTAAGCTTCCCGGATAACCTTGTTTCGCTCGTTATAATTCTTTTCAACAGAAGCATATCCCTGCTTACGAAGAACAGGCTGCCCGAAAATGTCAAAGTATCGCTCAGCAATAGCATTGCCTGCTATATCATAGTCCCTCTCAATGACGGCATATTCGTCCTGCTGGAATACAGGTTCCCCGTTAAGACCAAAATACGCTTCGCGGATGACCCTGTTCTGCCCGTTGTATGTTCTTGCAACAGAAGAATATCCCTGTCTGCGAAGAACCAGCTGACCGGAACTGTTCAGGTATCGCTCCACAATTACATTGCCGACATGATCATATTCCCTCTCAATGACAGCATAACCATCCAAAAGTTCCACAGGTTTGCTATCAGGGCTAAAGTATGCTTCACGGATAACCTTGTTCCGCTCGTTGTAGTTTCTTTCAACAGAGGCATATCCCTGCCGGCGAAGGACCGGCTGTCCTTCCGCATCCAGATAGGCCTCACCAATGGCATTGCCCGCTGCATCATAGGTTTTCTGAACGGTAGCATAGCCCTCCCCGTTCTCTACAGGCAAATTCATGACATCCAGTGTGGTCTCTTCGAGCATTTTTCGCTTGTCATATTTTCTGACCACCGCGTGACATCCTCTGGAGCCCTCTGTCGGCTGCCCTTGGGAATACCAGGCTTCCCTGATGATATTTCCGAAAGCGTCATATTCCCGGCGAACCTCCGGATCCGCTTCATGGCCATTTTCATCCAGATAGCTGATCTGACGGACCCGATAAAAGTCATCATAGAGGTATTCTACCCGTGCGACTCCCTTCAGGTTCGCTCTGACCTGCCCCTGCGGATCCAGATAGGTTTCTGTGGCGACATTTCCATTATCGTCGTACGTTTTGGATACGGCAAATACACCGGAATCATTCTCAATGGGTTCTCCATTCAGATAGGTACCCTCCCAGATCATCCGATTCCGCTCGTCATATTGCCGGCGCACCTGCCCGACTTCCTTACCGTCCGGCCCATAGGAAACCTCAGAGACAACCCGGTTATCTCTGTCATATTCTCTCCGGATTTCCACTACTTCAAGGCTGGCCCGTTCTCCCCGGGCATCAAGATACACTCTGGAGAGTTCCCCGCCCCTGTTGTTGCGGGTGTAGACGATGGTTGCAATTCCGCGAACCTCTACCGGCTTGTCCTCCTGGTCAAGTGTCGTCTCGCTCATCACCCGGTTCTTCGGATCGACCAATACAAGCCGCTTTGCAGCACCGTCGCCTCTTTCTACCTGTTCATTTTTCGCATTGTAGTAGGTCTCAGTATACTCCGTATGCGCGACATTGTATTTTTTGCGGGAATACGCATATTCCCTCCCCATCTGTGTCAGGTTCCCCGAAATGTCATAGTTATACGTGGCGATCAGGTCATCGTCCTCATTGTATTCATTTACAACGCGGGAAACGCCCCGCACGTTTTCACAGGGCTGTCCGTCGATATCGTAATACGCCTCCTCCGACACCTTGCCGGTGACTGTATACCCATAGCGTATTTCATGTACCCCGTTGACATCCATAACGGGTGCACCTTCAAAATAATAGGCCTGTGAATTCTTCACTCCGTTCCATTCATACCGGATTTCACTGTACCCGTTCTTATTGCGTTTCTCCCGTTCCTGCTCATCCAGAGTCATTTCCGAGAGCACATGATCCTCCGGATCTTTTACATAGATCGTGCAGGTACCGACACGATTTCCCTCTGTATCCAAGGTTTCCTGCCGCACCAGGTTATTGCGTTTGTCATAGGCATTGAGTTTCTCAGCATAGCCATCCGTGCAGTTGACCAGATTTCCGTTCTTGTCATAGTACATCTCCTGCTCGAGCTTTCTGAGACTGTACCTGCTCTCCACGCGCTGATAACCCTTGGCCGTATCGACCGGCTTGCCCTTTTCATCAAAATATTCAGAACGTATCAACAGGTTTGCCGATGTATAGGAATTCCTCACCATGGCATAGCCCATAGCCGTCATAACCGGTTCCCCGTCTTTTCCGAGATACCAGATATGAGAGGGTCTTCCTGTTTTAAAATTGATCACGGAACGGCCGCAGTACCCGTCCTCGTTGGCCAGAGGATACCCGTTTTCATCCAGATAAAACTCCGTCGAATGCTGCGCAAATTTCCACTGGACTTCCCCTGATTCAGGCATCATATCCGGCACAAAGGGCGAGACAATTTTCCCGTCCACCAGACAGTATCTCTCTTTATGTTTGAAATACAGAATGGTGCTGTATCCATTGGGACCGATCATGGGATCCCCGTTTTCATCATAATAGCGCACGCCTGCCAGCTGGTAATCCCGTCCAATCACTCTCTCCTCGACAGAAAATCCGGCAACAGGGTTGACGACAGGCTCCCCATCCGCGCCAAAGTAGGCAGTTCTCGTCCTGTGCTGACGGTTCAGGTAGGTGTTTTCCACCCGGGCATACCCGGCCGCCGCGTTATAATACAGAGATCCGTCAGCCAGCGTGTACTGCGCCTTCAGTGAATGGGAACCGCTCTTTTTAAAGGGTCCCTTCTCCTCAACGGAATCAAAGCGGGCATACGGCACATTCACCAGTTCCCCGTCGGGATTATAAAACGCCTGGTGGATCATCCGCTTGTTGGTGTACTGAGCCTCCATCCGGGAATAACCCTCAGGACCGATGGTTTCCTCCCCCTGGGCATTTTTATAAACACGCCTTGTTCTCATCCCGTTTGGGGTATAGATGTTTTCGACCTTCTGATACCCTTCGCTGCAGTTGACCGGCTGCCCCAGGGCATCAAAGAACTCGGCCGTCTTCAGCCATTTGTTGTCGTAGTAGGTGTATCGGGCAGCAGCATATCCCAGACTGCTCGGAGCGCACAGCTGTCCGGATTCATCTACATAGGACACAGAGGTGAGTACCTTCCCCTTATACGTCCGAACAGCACGCACCCGCCCCAGGGTCAGATTCTCCCCTGTTTCAGAAAGATCCAGTCTCTCCTCAACCGTTACGGTCCCCGGCATTGCCGGATTTTCAGCCAGACATGGCCCTGCGGCCACCACCAACGATGTCAGCAGGGCGGCGATGGTTCGTTGCTGCAGAATCGACATACCAATAACTCCTTTCTATCTGTGAAAGAGCCAAATGCCCCTTCATCAACCATACCCTCTATGGGAATAACCTGTCCTCTCCAATACTGTCAGGATTTACGCAAAGGCATCGCAGAAATTCTGATTCACCCTGGCGTCCTTCGCTGTCCGGGATCTAAATACTGCACCAATGCCCGGCATCCTGTTTATTCCGTCTGGAAAAAGTGCCTGATTTTTATCAACATTATACCCTGTCAGCCGCAAAATATCAAAAAATAAATGCATATTTTGAGAAAAACCGGAAAACGGATTCTTAAATAGTCACTGCCGGGTTCAGGACGTCCTGACTGATGTCTTCAACAAGAAAACGCTGTTCCTCAAAAAAGGAACAGCGTTTTTCAATTGTTTCTGCCGGCACGCTCCGGAAAACGGCATCATGCACGCCCTGCTGGGATTTTCTCCGGAACAAGGCAGACCGTTATTCCGGCCGTTTCTGAATCAGCCTTGTCATCGTCTCATAAAGGCGTTCCGGCTCAATCGGTTTGGAAAGGTGCACATTCATCCCCGCCTGCATGGAACGTTCCACGTCCTCATCAAAGACATTGGCGGTCATGGCGATGATCGGGATCGTTTTGGCATCTTCCCGCTCCATGGCACGAATTTGTTTCGTGGCCATGAGTCCATCCATGACCGGCATGCGGACATCCATCAGAATGGCATCGTAATACCCTGCCGGATGCTCGCTGAACATCCGGACCGCAATTTCACCGTTTTCAGCATGCTCCGATTCGATATCCTCAAGGTCCAGAAGATCTGCCAGAATTTCCGCGTTCTGCTCCACATCCTCGGCCATCAGCACCCGGCAGCCGGCAAGCATTCCGGATTCCGGTGCCTCAGGGGGCTGCTCTTCCGGAGCAGATGCACTGCCTTTTCGTTTCTCCAGGACATAGTGAATCGTTCTGAGAAGGCTGTCAGTGAAGAGCGGCTTTGATAGAATACTGTCAATCTTCTCCTCTTCCGCTTCCTTCTCTATCGCCTCCTGGCTGTATCCTGTCAGCATGATGACCGCTGTCTCATTATGATCAAATGCTCGGACCGCGTGAATCAGGTCAATTCCGCTCATTTCCGGCATTTTGTAATCTGTCAGAATCAGATGATACGGACATCCCTGTTCATAAGCAGTACGAATCATGGCAAGCGCCCCTGCGGGTTTCGTTGTCATCTCCGCTTCAATGCCAACGGAACGCAGGACCAGTTCACTGTGCTCACAGGCAATCACGTCATCATCCACAACGATGGCCCGGAGATCCGTCGGCAGCTTAATATCATGTTCCTTGCTGGCGCTTCTGTCGGAAGATTTCAGGGAAACTGTTACCGTAAAGGTGGAACCGACTCCCTTTTCACTCTCTACGTGAATCTCACCATTCATCATCTCGACAAAGTTCTTGGTAATTGCCATTCCCAGACCGCTGCCGCCATAACGGTTGGTGGTCGTCGCATCTTCCTGCGAGAACGCTTCAAAGATCTTGGGAATGTATTCCTTGTCCATTCCGATTCCCGTATCTTTCATGGTGAACCGCAGGACATTCGTTCCCTCGAAACTTGAAATCTGCTCGACGGTCAGCGTGACGCTTCCCGGTGCATTGGTAAATTTGACAGAGTTTCCGAGGATATTGATCAGCACCTGCTTGAGCTTCATATCATCGCCGTAATAATAATCGCTCACATTTCCGACGATCTGACACTCATACTGCAGTCCCTTGTCCAGGCACTGTCCGTTAATCATGATATTGATCTGATCCAGGAACTCCCGGAAAGAGAATTCTTCATTCTTGAGAACCATCCGTCCTGATTCAATCCGGCTCATGTCCAGAATGTCATTGATCAGGCCCAGCAGATGTTTGGCACTGGCGCCAATCTTCTCCAGCTGTTCCCGGGTTCGGGGCGTCAGTTCCGGATCACGAAGAGCGATGTTGTCAAGGCCGATGATGGCGTTCATCGGGGTGCGGATCTCGTGGCTCATGTTGGAAAGGAAGCTCGTTTTGGCTTTGCTGCTTTCCTCTGCCAGCGCCTTTTCCACCTCCGTCTGGCGTTCCCGCTTCTGAATCTGGGCGTAGATACTGAGGAGAATCAGCAGTGAGGCCACTACCAGCGCCATCTGAATCATACTGGTTCGCCCGAGGCTGTTGCCTACCTTGTCCAGTTCATCCTGCAGATAAGAGGCAACCGGCCTTGTGGCACTGGATGCGATATCCACTCCTGCCTCACTCAGCCGTTCCGTATAATAGCTCTGAATGCGGACAACCGACCTTTCAATGGACCTCTCCGTCGTCTGAAGCATCCAAACGCTGGAGGTAAAGATAATGAGTGCCAGGAGAACGACCCATGCCACGATTGAACGGCCCATACGGCGCTTCCTGTCCCGGGACAGCAGAAACTGGAAGCAGATGAATCCAAGAATCCCCCAGGCAGCCAGTATCAGGTACGATTCAGTTGAAAGCGTCTTGATATCGGTCAGGTTAGGAATAAGGAACTCCAGTGCAAACAGCAGCGATACAATAATACCGGCAATACTGCTGACCAGATAAAACCGGTTTTTCTCCTTTCTGGCCACCTTGAATGCCGCTGCCGAGGCAAAGACATAAGCAATGGTTGCCCCGACGGTCGTCACATCCACAATCCAGCTGATCGCTGTCCTGCCGAAGAACGGGAGGATGACCGAGACGGCCATGATAAACAGGATCGCGTTTTTCGGTACAACTTGCGCATTCTTTTTCCCGATCCACTCCGGCAGCATTCCGTCATCCGCCAGTGCGCACAGGAGACGGCTGAGGGCAATGTAGTTGCCAATCAGTCCGGTAAAAATGCCGCAAAGCGCCGCCAGTCCAAGCGCGGCCGTTCCAAAAGAACCCAGTGCCTTATTCGCCGCAAAGAATGTCGGCTGGGATGCCAGACCGCTGTAGGTATCCAGATTCTGAATATAATCCAGCCAGCTGCTGCATCCCTCCGGCAAGGCTGTTGCCGCCAGAAGCGCCAGCATCGCATAGGCTGCAGCACCTGCAATGAGTGCCAGAAACATGATGACAAATGTCTTTTTCAGTGAAAATTTCGATTCATGCGCTGAATGGGAGATGGATTCAAACCCGACATATGCCCATGGGGCCAGAGCAAAAATAATGAACGATGCACTCAGTCCATCATGTCTGGGCGAGAAAGCCGGTTTGAACAGATTCACATCCCCCGAACGGTGGAGAAGCGCTGCCGCGAAACAGAGGAAAACGCCCAGAAGCAGGACAATGGCCATGATGCTCTGAACAATTCCGGACCGTTTCCGGTTAAAGCAGATCAGGCCGGCAACCACCACGGAACCGGACGCCAGCATAATCTCCCCCATATAGATATGGAAGCCGGCAATCTCATAGTCAAAGCCGATCTGGAACAGTCCCCCGAAAATGGTCCGCGCAATCAAGGGCAGCGCCGTGGCATTGGCCCAGAGAATGGCCATATAGGTCAACAGGAGAAACCATGCGCTGACAAATCCATGATCATACCCGAAGCAGGCCCGCGTATAGGTATACGTTCCGCCGCCGTCCGGGTATCTGTTCATCAGATAATGATAATTCAACGCCAGAATCAGCATGACCAGACCGCCGGCGACCAGACCAATGGCGGATCCCACCGGGCCGGCAATCGGCAGAAAGGTCGTCCCGGGCATGACAAAGGAGCCCCATCCGACACTGCAGCCAAATGCAAGTGCCCATGCCCCAAGCTGGCTCAGGTATGCCTGTCTTCCGGCCGAATCATTTTTTGATTCAGGAGACTGATACATTTTCTACGCTCTCTTTCTCATTCTTTTGCCGCAAAATTGGCATCCGGAATTGATCCTTTTCAACTGCTCAGATTTTACATATCCCCGCAAAGCGGCATGTTCAGCCCCAGATTCCGGGATCATCTGAAGTTTCTGATTATATAATGCTTACCCTTCCTCATACCGGCGGATTCCATCTGCCGTCTTTCCGTACAGTGACCGGATTTCCTCAACCTCTGCCCTCACTGCTTCATCCGTCATTTTCCGGGCATTTCCGGGCCGGAATTCCTCCGCAATATCCGACGCCATTTCCGAGAGCCGGGAAAGTCCGAGGTTCCCACATACGCCTTTCATGGCATGAGCCGTTTCAAACATCTGTACCGGGTCCATCCCTCCGGCCGCCTCAAGCAGCTTTTCCACCACCCCGTTTTTGGTGAGTTTGCGGATGTGCTTGTCCATCAGTTTTTCAACCCGCAGCACCCGGATCGCCTGCTCATAATTTCCATCAATCTGTGCATACAGTTCCTGTAGAGTCATTGTTTCTTTCCCCTCTCAATTGCAATTTCACGTTGAATCAGTTTTTCAAATTCCTCTGCCGGAAGCGGCCGTGAGAAATAATATCCCTGGACAATATTGCACCCTGCGTTCTGCAGCAAATCCAGCTGTCCCTTTGTCTCTACCCCTTCCGCCACGACGGTCAGGTCCAGATATTTGGCAATGTCCAGAATCAGCTCCACCAGACGAAAATCCGTCTCACTGTTTTCAATATTCCGGACAAACTTCATATCCATTTTAAGCACATCAATCGGCATATCCGAGAGCATATTCAGTGAGGAGTAGCCGGAGCCGAAGTCATCCATTTCGATTTCGAATCCCTGCTGCCGCAGGTGTGAGACCACCTCAAGCACCCGCTGCGCATTGTCCGTATAGGCGGACTCCGTTACCTCCAGCTTCAGATCGCCGAAATTTAGCCCGTTGGCCTTAACCAGTTCCGTCAGCTTCTCCACCAGTCCGGCGGTAAAAACGTCCGCACGGGAGAGATTGACGGAAACCGGCAGGGAAAAGCCGTACTTCTCCTTCCAGTGGGCAATCTGTCTTGCCGCTTCTTTCCAGACATAGTTGTCCACCTTACAGATGAGGCCGTTTCCCTCAAACAGGGGAATAAAATCACCGGGGGAAATCATCCCGAGATCCGGATGCTGCCAGCGAATCAGCGCCTCCGCGCTCGTCAGCTGCGGCGGGTCCACCTGAACATCATACTTAGGCTGATACAATACCCGGAACTGCCGCTCATCCACTGCCGCCTGCAGATCATTAAGAAGCCGCTGTTTCAGCATCTCCTTCATCCGCAGGTCCTCATCATAGATCATCAGGGAATTCTGATAATTCCCGCGGACCATATTGCAGGCCGCCCTGGCCTGGTCAAACAGGATCTGCGGGTCCACTTCTTCCTTCCACGGCCTGACCCCCATGCGCAGACGGATATTGACACTGTTTGAATACTGGCTGACTTTTTTCTGAAACCTGTCCAGAATCGCCTGATAATCCCCGTTCGTTGCACAGTAAAGGTCAAACCGGTCCCCGTCAATCCGGCTGGCGATTCCATTCGTTTCCGCCAGGAAAGATCTGATTTCATTCCCGATAATCCGCAGCACATTATTGCCAAATTCCCGCCCGTTCAGCGCATTGATGGAATGGAACTGTTCAATGTTGATGACAATCGCATCCAGATGCATTTCCGGATGATAATGAAACAGACGGTTGGCATATTCAAGAAAGAAGTTACGATTATAGAGCATGGTCAGCTCATCATGTTCCGCTGCCGAAATCAGCTGCCGTCCTTCACTCAGTTCAATAATCCGGCCGACTCTGGCCAGAATCACCTCGCGCAGATCAAACGGTTTGGTAATAAAGTCTGATGCTCCCATCTGAAGGGCCTGCAGTTCCGCATTTTTATCTGCTGTCAGGACAATAACCGGAATTCGGCGCAGCTGCTCATCTTTACGGACAACCTCAAGGACTTCCATTCCGTTCATGACAGGCATCCGCAGATCAAGCAGGACAATCGACAGATCGTTTATATTGGCCCGCATTTGTTCCAGCGCTTCTTTTCCGTTTTCAGCATAGATAAGCTTGTAATTTCCCGCAAGAATATCACATAACAGATCCCGATTGATTTCCTGATCATCCACTACCAGAATCATCTGCGGGCGCTGTATCTGTTTCGAATCCATCATATGACTGATTACTTCCTCCGAACCATTTTTTTCAACGTAGCATAAAGCAAATCCGCATCAACAGGTTTTATCAGGTGTTCATTCATTCCGGCCTCAAACGACCCACGCACATCTGAATCAAATGCGTTGGCCGTCAGCGCAATGATGGGAATGGTTTTTGCCTCCGGACGGTCCAGTGCGCGTATCCGTCTGGCCGCCTCAAGCCCGTCCATAACCGGCATTCGCAGATCCATCAGGATGGCGTCATAATATCCGGCCTCGGATGCGCTGTACATCTCCAGGGCAATCTGTCCGTTTTCCGCGTGTTCCGTCTCCGCTCCTTCCAGTTCAAGAAGGTCTGCGGTAATTTCCGCATTTTCCGGGGTATCCTCGACAATCAGGATCCGGCGGTTTTCAAGCGACACTTCCTGTTCCTTTTCGTTCTCTTCCCTGCGTTTCATGGGAATGATCACCGTAAACTCGGTTCCTTTTCCCTTCTCACTATCCACACGAATGCCGCCGCTAAGCAGTTTGACTTTTTCAAGGGTTACCGTCAGTCCAAGACCGATTCCCCTGTACCGGGTCGTTGAACTTCCGTCCTCACGGACCAACGGTTCAAAAGCCTTATCAATAAAATCCTGGCTCATGCCGATTCCGGTATCCCGGACGATGAACTGCAGCAGACACCGCTCCGAATCCGAGGGCAAGACACTTGCCTCAACCTCCACCCCGCCCTTTTCCGTAAACTTCACGGCATTGTCGATCAGATTCATCAGGACCTGTTCCAGCATCTGTCCGTCGCCATGCAGTTTATCCGGTATCCCGTCTGCTATCCGGAACTCACATCCGATGCCTTTTTCTCCGGCCAGTTCACCGGCAATCGTGCTGAGCCCTTTAAGTACATTGCTCAGCAAAAAGTCCTCCTCGCGAACGGGCAGCTGACCGGTTTCCATATTCTGGATGTCCAGCACATTGTCCACAAAGTTCCGCAGATAACGGCCGCTGCTTCCGATTTTAGCCAGCTGTTTCTGCGTTTCCGGCGGATTGTCCGGATTCATCTGTGCAAGCTCATCCATTCCAAGAATGACATTCAGAGGGGTTCGCATTTCATGGCTGATCGTCGCAAGAAATTCATTTTTTACCCGGTTGCTCTCCTCCGAGGCCTTCAGTTCAGCCTCAAGATGCTCATTCTTGATAATCTGCGCTGTAATTCGGCTGAGCAGCAGATACATGACAAAGACAAAAATGCTTCCGCCAAAGAGGATGCCCGCAACCAGCAGATCCGGTTTTCCAAACAGACCGACACCCAGATACCCCAGGAGAAACAGGCACAAAAGGATCACCGGAACATTCAGCAGGGCACTCTTTTTATCCCAGTTTCCCCGTTCTCTCACATAACGGACAAACCGGATAAACCCATAGATATTGTATACCATCAGGGCACTGCCGGCGTAAACCATGCCGTAAATCAGCCATCTGATCATTTTGACCCTCCCAAACCTGTATCCCGTTTATTCAAACGGTGGGCACACACTGAAACAGCAGTCTTTCCCCAACAGATTTCTGTCTTCCCTTTTTCTCCGAAAATCCCTGAAAAGCCCTTATTTCATGATACTCTGCTTCTTCCCGACAGTCCCTGAAGCGTTTTGTTCTGCAACCGGACGACGCCATTTGTCAGGCACAGGCCCGGCTCATTTTCTCCGGATAACGCCAATAAGCCCTGCCTCTTAGCGAATCATTTTCGCATTAATTATCGCATTTTAATTCTGAATTATCAAGATCGTTTCCAGAAGTTGCCTAAAACGAGACAGGACGCAGCGGTTTTTTCATAGGAATGCACGCCGATTCTGCCGTCTGTCACGGATACACCACATAAAACGTCAGTTTCCAGTTTTCCTCATTTTCCGGCGTTCCATTCATGTTAATGACCGCGCTCCCATGCTGATTAACCGCGTCTTTGTACATGGCCTCCGCGCGGTTCGGGCTCAGGGTGCACACCGCCTCCGGCTTCCAGTCCTCTCCGGCACCGTAAACCGTAAAGGCAGTCCGGTACAGTCCGTTTTCCAGTTTCTCCACCCCGTCGATAATGGCAAACCCGCCGGGCACTCTCCCGCCGGTTTCCTGGCTGTAATAGTATCCCCCGCGGGACTGGTAGCGGGTATCCGACAGATTGACGCTGACGTCAAAATACCGGTCCACAATTGCCGGAACTTCCTGCCCGTCTGTCCGTGAATTGTAATCGCCCCACTCCCCCGATTCCGCATTCCTGCTGAACAGGATATCCACGGCAAAATCGACCAATTCACGATCACGGCATTCCTCCAGCATAAACGCGGCATTGTGGGCAAATCCCTGTTCCGTAAACGCTGTCAGAAACAGATTGAGCTTAATGGTCATGGCGTCATCCGGCGTAATCGCCGTTCCTTTTTCCGGTTCCTGCCGTTTCAGGTATTCATTGAGCACATACCCGGTCATCCCCTTATAGGACACCTCGGAAAAGTCCCCTTCTGTTTCACTCAGATACACGACTTTCCCGCCAAGCGGAATCCGTGCCACTTCCATTCCCTTTCGCCTTGGCACTTCTCTCAGCGTGACATATTCATTTACATTTGATACAATACCGATATCGCCGTGCTTTCCCGTCTCTGCCGTGCCAAACACGGGCAGCAGAGAAAGAAGACAGAGAAACAGGCCTGCAAGTTTCATCATCGTTTTTTCCTTTCTTTCCGGATGTCATGATTTGATACTCATCGTTTTTTTCAGCCTTCAGGCTGAGCATTTTCCTCTATTCAGCATCATCTGCAGACGGTTTTCCTTCCGGCTGCAGCGGAGGTACAAGCATGGACAGTTTTTTTACCGCCAATGAACGCAGCGCCAGTCCGCTGGCAGATCGTATGCGTCCAAAAACCCTGGATGAATTCATCGGCCAGACCCATATTGTCGGCCCCGGCCGTCTTCTCCGCCGCGCCATTGAAGCCGACCGCATGACCTCCTCCATTTTCTACGGTCCGCCCGGATGCGGCAAAACAACGCTGGCCTATATCATTGCCAACACCAGCAACGCCGCATTTGCGCGTCTCAATGCCGTCACCAGCGGCGTGGCCGATGTCCGCAAGGTCATCTCCGAGGCAGAGCAGCGGCTTTCCCTTTACGGAACCCCCACCTATCTTCTCCTGGATGAATGTCACCGATGGAACAAGGCCCAGAGTGACAGCATTCTGCCGGCCATAGAGCAGGGGAAAATCCGGTTCATCGGTTCCACGACCGAAAATCCCCTGATCGCCATGACCCCGGCCATTGTCAGCCGGTGCAGGCTCTTTGAATTCCGGGCACTCACCCCGGCCGATCTCCTCACTGCCCTGAGCCGGGCACTCAAAGACCCGATAAACGGATATGGCACCATGTCCATCCGAGCGGAACCCGAGGCCCTTGACCACATTGCCCGCATCGCCGGCGGAGATGTCCGCAACGCCCTTGGCGCACTCGAGCTGGCGGTCCTCAGTACCGAACCGGACAAAGACGGTCTGATTCACATTACGCTGGACGTGGCGGAGGAATCCATCCAGAAACCGGTTCTCCGCTGTGATGAATCCCTTTATTACGATATGCTCTCCGCCTTCTGCAAAAGCCTGCGCGGCAGCGATTCAGATGCTGCCCTGGCCTGGTTTGCGCGGCTCATCTATGCCGGTGTCGATCCACGGCTCATCGTCCGGCGGATCATCGTCCATGCCAGTGAGGACGTCGGGCTTGCCAATCCGCTGGCCATGCTGCAGGCCAGTGCCGCCTCAAACGCGCTTGAAACCGTCGGCATGCCGGAGGCACGCATCAGCATCGCGCAGGCCATTATCGCGGTCTGCGAAAGCCCAAAGTCCGACAGTGTCATCCGCGCGGTTTCAGATGCCATGGCTGACGCGGAAAAAGGCGGTTTTCAGCCCGTTCCGGTGCATCTGCGGGACACGCATTATCAGGGCCATGAACGCATCGGTTCAGGAAAAGGCTATCTGTATCCGCATGATTTCCCGGGGCATTTTGTCAAACAGGACTATATGCCCGAGGAAGTCCGGGGCCATCGCTACTACATTCCCTCAGACCAGGGGCAGGAACTCAAGCTCCGTGAACGCCGGCGGACACGGGGAATTGTCGATCCATGAGACGGGTAAGGCTATGCCTTCCCGTCTTTCTTTTCAGGCGTCTTTGGCAGCGTCCCCGCCAGACGCTGCATAAGCAGGGTATTGCGGCTGTCCACCGTCACATGTCCGACACAGTACGCGATTGCCTTCTTGGTTCCCACCAGTACCAGACCGCGCTTTGCACGTGTCACGCCCGTATAGAGAAGATTTCGCTGCAGCATGACGTAATGGGTCATCATCACCGGCATCACCACCACCGGATACTCAGCCCCCTGTGCCTTATGCACGGTCGTCGCGTAGGCCAGGACGACCTCATCCAGTTCGGAAACATCATAGACCACCGCACGGCCATCAAAGGCGATTTCCACCGAATCCTCCTCCGGGTGCATTCCCACGATCCGGCCAATATCACCGTTAAAGACTTCCTTATCATAATTGTTTCGGATCTGCATGACCTTGTCATACAGCCGGAACGCGACACCGCCCCGCCGCACTTCCTCCCCGCCTTCCCTGAGCGGATTCAGTGCTTTCTGCAAAAGCTCATTCAGCGCCGCCGCGCCTACCTGGCCTCTTTGCATGGGCGTCAGCACCTGGATTTCACTGGGTTTCAAATGAAAAAAAGCAGGGAGACGGTCTTTCACCAGTGAAACGATGGACCCTCCGGCCTTTTCGGGCAATTCCTCCTCGATAAAAAAGAAATCCGTCCCTTTCCCGTTAGACAGTTCCGGGAATTCTCCCTGATTGATTCGGTGCGCATTGGTAATGATCCGGCTCTGGGCCGCCTGACGGAAGATGCGTGTCAGGCGCACAACCGGAACAATTCCGGACAGAATAATATCCCTCAGGACATTCCCCGCTCCCACCGACGGCAGCTGGTCCACATCCCCTACCAGAATCAGCCGCATCCCATCCGGCACCGCCTTCAGCAGGCTGTTCATGAGAATCGTATCCACCATGGAACACTCGTCGATGATCAGAACATCCCCGTCAAGCGGATGCTCCTCATTGCGCTGATAGCCCTGCGGCGGTTTAAACTCCAGCAGACGGTGAATCGTTTTTGCCTCCAGCCCTGTTACCTCACTGAGCCGTTTTGCCGCCCTTCCGGTAGGCGCCGCCAGGAGAATCTCGGCGCCGGATGTCTGAAACGCCCGGATAATGCCCATCGTCGTTGTGCTCTTTCCGGTGCCCGGTCCGCCGGTCAGTACCATGATCTTGCTTTTTACCGCAGTCCGTATGGCATCCATCTGAATCTGGTCATACTGAATCCCATCCGCGCCGCCGGTCAGCCCCTCGATCCCGGCAGAAACGCGAACTGAAGGCGGACACGCCGCAATGCGCCTGAGCCTGGCTGCGATTCCGATTTCGGCGTAATAAAATGCCGGAAGACAGATGGCCAGCGGCATCGCCTCATCCGGCTCCAGCGGATGATCCGGTTCAAGGATCTGCGTCCGCACATCCTCCGCCTCCATCATTTTGACCAGTGTTTCCTCCAGGACTTTTCGCTCGACATCCAGAAGCGTGGCTCCGGTATCCAGCATCTGGGTTTTGGTTGCATAGCAATGCCCCGCCTCAGAAAGCTTATTGAGCGTATAGAGCATCCCGCTTCTGAGACGCTCATACCGTTCCTTCCCGAAACCCATTTTGGCGGCAATCTGATCGGCTGTCTTAAACCCAATTCCCCAGATATCATCCGCCAGCCGGTACGGATTCTCTGTCACAATCTTTATGCTGTCATTCCCATAGGTCTTGTAGATTTTGGCGGCATGTGAAACCGAAACCTCATGTTCCTGCAGAAAGACCATGATGTTTTTCACTTCGCGCTGCGCTACCCAACTGGCACTGATTTTTTTTGCCCGCTCCCGGCCAATGCCGGGAATCTCTGTCAGGCGTTCCGGACTCTCTTCGATAATTTTGAACGTGTCCTCGCCGAAACGGTCCACAATCTTCTTTGAGTACACCTTTCCGATGCCTTTTACCAGTCCGGATCCCAGATAACGCTGGATCCCGTAGACCGTCGCCGGCAGCGCCTCCTCATAGGAAATGACGCTGAACTGTTTTCCATAGGTCCGGTCCATTTTAAACGTTCCGGTGACCACCAAAACAGATCCCACATGAACCCCCGGCATACTGCCCACAACCGTTACTGTATCGGCATATCCTTTCACCCGGCATCTCAGAACGCTGAATGTATCCGATTCATACGTAATCCGGTCCACCAGACAGCGAAGTCTTTCAGCCTTTCCCTGACCCTCCATATGCCAATTTCACCCCATCTGAAAACAGATTATACTCATTTCACTCACCGATTTTACCCTGATTATACCTGAACAGGACCGGTTTATGCAACTTTTCAGCTCTGTCGGTTTCCAGCCGCAGCCATTCCGGCTCAGGCGCCAGTTTTGTCTGCGGCAGAGGGATGCACACGATATGCGAAAATGCCGGAGCAATGGCTGAAACCACTGCCCCGGCATTTTTTTCTTTAAATCCGGCATTCTGCCGGCCCGCTCATCCGTTCACGCGGAAAATGATCTGCATCCGGCTGATTATTCGCTTCTGTGTTTCCGGGATCTTCTCAGCAGAACAATCATTCCCAAGAGCGAAAGCGCGCCAAGACCTAACCCGACCCACAGGTTCTCCTTATCCCCCGTCTGAGGGATCTTCACATTCAGAATCTTTCCGCCGCTGTAAAGACGGTCCGTAACCTTTGCATGTACGCCCACGTTTTCATATTGGGTGACATAGCCCGGAACTGGCTCTTCAATCAGGTAGGTGTCCCTGTCCACTTTTTCCATAGACTCATACAGCCATTCCGAATCACTTAACTTTTTCTTTTTAAATTTCTGATTCAGCGGCTTTCCTTCCTGCGAGAAGAACTTCCAGCTGATTTCATTTTCGTTTCCGCCAATCCATACCTTGGTAAACATGAAATGCTCATTTTCTTCCGGTATAAACTTATTAAAAATTGTAAAGCCTTTTTCTGCATCTCCCTCAACAAAGGAACTATAGCCTTCCACCGGATCCTCTACAACAAAATAGTCTATTATCTTCCCATTTTCATCCTTCTCATCCAGCTCCTCAAAAACACCTTGCCATTCAGTTGCGGCATTCAGGTTCAGCTGTTTTTCAGTTTTTACGCCATTTGCATACAAATGAACCGTTACCTGTTCAGGAGGGATTTTATACTGATCATTGTTATCCCACCATACCTTTTCCACCTCCACAACCGTTTTCCCCGGATTATAGGTGTTTGTTACGGTCAGCTTTTTCTCATTTACACGATTTACACGATGCGTATAGTTCGGCACATGATCTTCCGTAATCGTATATGTGATGTTTTTTCCGCCTTCATATTTCGGAAGATTGTCAAATGTAACTTCCCAGTCACCTGCTTCCGTTACCACTTTGTGAGTTTTTTCAACACCATTCGCATGCAGCCGGAATATAACCTCTGTCGGCCATGCTGATCGATCGTTATTTTGGTGATCCCATTTCTTTGTCGCTGTTACCGCTGTCATTTCCGGTATATGAGTGTTTGTGATCTCAAATCCATTTTGCTGATCGCCTGAGATGGCTGTCTTATAACCATCCACCTTTTCTTCCCAAATGGTATATTCTCCATTGTCATCCAGATCAATAAACTGTCCGACCCAGGAATTTGCATGAGACAGCACCAGTTTTTTCCCTGTATCTGCTCCATCTTTTAACAGATGCACGGTCACCGATTCCGGACGTATTCCATCCTGATTGTCTCCATCCACCCATTCTTTAGATACAGCAACCTCGGTTTTCCCCGGAGTATAGGTATTCGTAATGATTATCTGATTATCATTCACAGTATAAGTCGGTGTATAGTCCTTTACTCTGACTTCCTCAACCGTATACTCCGGTTTTACGTCATTTGGTCCGTTCCGATAAACCGGAAGATTTTCAAATACTACCTCCGCCCGATCCGTCCCTTTCAGTACCTTTTGGGTGACCTTTTTCCCATCTGCAAGCAGATTGACCGTTACCGAATCCGGGCGTGCAGCCGAATGTCCCTCATCGTCCCATATCTTCATTACTGAAAGCTGCGTCGTTTCCTTTATTTTATTTGTAAATATCGGGTCGCTGGTCCATTCCTCGATCTGTTTATACCCTCCTATATCCACTTCTTTTACCGTATATCCGTATGGATTTCCCGGCAGATTATCTATATCAATCACCCATACATTCTCGAGCGGCACTTTCCAACTTTTTTCAGCGATGTTGTATATGTGATCGATAACAGACTTCTTCTTCCCAAAAACGACACTGGAATACGGCAAACATTTCTCTTTCTCTTCGTCCGTCAGAACATGTACTTCGATCTCATCACGTCGGTTCATTATCTCACTCAATGAACCCATAGATTTTTCCTGGGGGCCGTTTCTGTCATTTTTAAACAGAAACATTCCACTCAGCAGTCTCTCTACCGAAGGACGGTAATGAAAATACCCGTAAGCATTATCCCCCTCCCAAACTTTTACAATTCTGATTTTCGTCCTTGATCCAATCTCAAGCAGTCCATTGTCTGCTATTGCACCACCGCTGATTATTTCAGACTCCGGCCCATTAAGAGCTTCATTTCCCTCAAAAATCACCTGAGGTTTAGCAGTTTCAACACTTTTATCCGGAGATGATCCTGCAACAAAAGCATGAAACAATCGTCTTTTTTTGGTGCTCTCTTCTACATGAATCCTACTATATTCCTTGGTTGTCCAGTTATGAACAGATCCATTGAACATCTCTTCATGCAGCTCATATTTTAATCCAACAGTTGAAAATCCATCCCGTCCATCTATGTACTCAGGGTTGTCAGCATTCGTATAATCCAGATGATCTATGGTAAGGAAAAAAACATCAGGATGTTCCTGGGCATTTTCTACCTTTTTGCTGGAAACTGTGTTGTCATGAATCATCGCTCCATGTATAGGACGTATATCAGCTGATCCCGTCGAGCAGGTGCTTATTCCGCCACCTGCATCCCTCGCTTTATTTCCTTTGATCTGTACATCTGTCATATACACATAGGAACGGTCTATAAACAGTGCCCCTCCCGCAAAATTCCTTGCATCCGTGAGGGAATTCTCCTTAAATACAGTAGGGCCGATAGTTCCATCCTTCTTTTTTCCATCACGAAATATAGCGCTGCTAAACTCCGATACAGTTATTGCGCCGCCACGCAGCCCCGACACATTTTTAATGAAGTCGGTTCCATAGACTTCAAGTTGACCTGCTTTATTCTCAGCATTATCCTCACTCTTTCCGAGTAAAAAGATGGCCCCTCCGCCTTGATATGCTGTATTCTCCTCGAAAACAGTTCCTTCTATTCTTACCTTATTTTTGCTAATATAGATTGCGCCTCCGCGACGAAGTTCCCCTTCGGCTCTGTTTTTGGTAAAAGTACTATTTTCAATCACCAGTGCATTTTGTGTTTTTCCCTCATCATTTCCATAAATGAATATGGCTCCCCCATAGTTTGCCACATTGTTTTCAAACGTGCTCTCATTTATCGTTACTTTTGCTCCATCCTGTGCGTATATCGCGCCGCCTTTTCCATTTGATTTATTGTTATTTCTTGGCAGTAAATCATCTTTGTTAGTAGTGAGATTCTCTCCGTTTTTTATTGTAGAACCATCAACAATCAGCGTTCCGCCACTCAGAACTTCAATAAATCTTTTATTCAGATCAACTGTGCTATTTATTAATTTAACCTCAACATTTTGGCCAACAGTGAGCTTCCCTTTCAATCCTTCTATTCTTACATTTTCAAAAGACACTTTCCCATTAAATGTCAGACTGCCAACTGTTCCTTGCCCATTTACAATTGTCAGCGAGCTCTTAGGCTCCTTCGTTTCTTTTCCAACGATCTTCACATTCGTAAAGGTCATTGAATTCTCAATGTTAAGGCTGAACTCACGCATATCAAGCGTTGCATCTTTGAGATTGATTACTTTTCCGACCGAAAATGACTTCAGCAAAACATAAGTCGTATCTTTCAGACCTTTTTTTGATACATCATTTGTTGCGTCCAGTAATCCACCATATTCATCCAATTCAGTTCCATCACTTTTTAATACTTTAACGACTTTAACGACGGCGTCATCTGCCAACGCCGCCTGAGCCATTCCCACACACAGGAATAACAGCAAGCACAGAATAGCAATAAATGATTTCTTCATCTTCAAAGTTCCCCCTGCTCTTGTATTCACATGATCAATCGATCTTGTTTTCTGTATTTATTGTCGCTAAGACACATTCTGGCACTCTTTGCGTGCCTTTTCCGTTGTCAGATGCACCGCAGATTCCCCGAAACCGACTTTTAAAATCAGTTGCTGAGTAGCAGGACAAACCCTGCCTGTCCGGCCAATGAACTGTATTATCAGTAACCAGCTGCTTACTTTCCTCCTTTGCAGGTCTCACTGTTGATCATTTGCCGGAGCAGGATTGCATGAGGCCTGGATTTGACTTAACTGTCGCTGCGCGACAGGACCGCTCCTTTCCCTTCACCGTTTCTGTTATTTCCCCCAATGTCTCAGCTCCGTATACGATTTTCTGAAGATAAGGCCTGTCACTATTATCGTTTAACTGAATCCAAAACAACCCGCTCTCTTGTCACAGGGTTCGAATCAATCTGTCCTGCAGTTTCGTACCATATGCTTCATAACAGCTCGTCCAACGGAGAGGAAAGCAATCCAGTTGAAAGTCAACCGCGTTTCACCGGCTTAAAAGCAAATCCCCCTGTTCCCTAATTGGGCTGCCTGCTCTTGTCATTTTTCCCCAACTAAGATTCGAAGCGATCCCGTTTCGGATTGTTATCCCGCACAAAATTCGGCTGAATTTCTCATGCTCTACATATCAACCCACTGTTTATTATATCACTATTATATTTTTAATGATAGTTTCATGGCGTTTACAAATTCGTTTTCGGTCAAACAGTTTTTAACAATTATTGACATTTTTTTAGAAAAACCAAAATGCGGTCTTTCCGGCTCTCTTTCTGCCGCACATCGACAGACCTGCGTTGTCCACCGATGTTCATCTGCGTTATCCTCCGTCTTTTTCTCCGGCGTCTCTGCTCTGTTTCAGTGTCCGGAATTTCACCGCGTTCGTTCATATGATAAAAAGTCTGCTGTACAGCAGGCTTTCAGTTCTGTTTAACGTTCTTTAATCATTTCCCACACCGGACAGCTTTACCTGTGTTTTGGCAGCACCATGATTTTCTCTGCTCCCGTTCCACATCCAAAAGCCCCATGTTCTCATTGAAGGAATGCCCTTTTCAATGAGTCATCTGTCAGCAGCAAAAGACTCGCCATCCATGAAAAATCAGCGGCACCCGGAAACATCGAATGAAATCAAAAAGACGTCTGTGTTCAGAGACTTCAGACGTCAAAACCGCTTGGGACGCACGGTCCTGCGTCCCAAAGCGGTTCTGTATTTCTCCCCTATTGCCGTTTCGCGGAAAAATCCGCCGGCACTTCAGCGCTGTTAATCTGCTGCCGGCAGGGCCTTGGTGCCATCAGAGGATTTTTCCAGCCTCTTCAGGCGTTATTTCTGTCAGTCCTTCGCGGTTTCAACAGCACATGTGATTGCCAGCTTCCCCGCGTTATGGATTTGCATCCATAATCAGCTCGCCCATAAGCTGAAACAGGTGATCTGAATCCACAGGTTTGGTCAGATGCGCGTTCATTCCGGCCTGCAGGGAATATTTTACATCTTCATCAATCGCGTTGGCTGTCAGGGCTATGATGGGGATCGTTTTTGCGTCTTCACGATTCAGGGCACGGATGGCCTTTGTGGCTTCCAGACCGTCCATTACCGGCATGCGAACATCCATCAGAATAGCAGAGTAGAAACCGGGAGCGCTTTTTTGGAACATCTCCACCGCTTCTGAGCCGTTTTCGGCGTGGTCCGCCTGAATCTCCTCCATGGAGAGGATATCCATCAGAATCTCCGCGTTGAGTTCAATATCCTCCGCCAGAAGGATCCGTCTGCCTGCCAGCTCTGCCTTTCCTCTTTCTCTGGCTTTGGTGATGTGATTTCGGCGGGCTATCCGTTCAAATTCCTGTACAACATTGGTGGGGAAAATAGGTTTAACCAGGAAGCTGTCCACTCCCACACGTTTTGCTTCTTCAGCAATATAATCCCAGTTGTAGGCCGTCAGGATGA